>JASBSO010000209.1 GCA_030148905.1 Kordiimonadaceae bacterium
TGGTTTGCTGGCGCGAAAAGGCCAAAAGCTGCCGTACCAGATTGGCCGCCCGGTGGGCATTTTGCTTGATCTGCATCAGGTCTGAAAATGACCGGTCGCTTGGGTCATGGCGCGACAGCAACAAATCGCAAAACCCAAGAATAGCCGTCAGCAGGTTGTTGAAATCATGCGCCACGCCGCCGGCCAACTGGCCAACGGCCTGCATTTTTTGCGCTTGGACAAATTGTTGCTGCAGGCTGCGGTGTTCGGTGCGGTCCAGAAAAGTCCAAAACATCACTTGTCCGGCCTTCACCTCGCTCAGTGCGCAGGTCAGTTGGCCAACCCGCTCATTTTCAACATTCAGCACAACATCAATGCGTTCTGGAACATTGCCGCGCCCCGACACCAGTTGTGCGCGCATGGTGTTGACCATATCGCGGTCTTCCGGGCGCAGAAGATCAACAATATTGGTGCTGTCGTGCAGACCGGCTTCATCAAACAGGCCTTCGCGTGCGGCGCTGTTCAGGTGCGTGATACGCCCCCGCTCGTCGGTGATGATGATCATCATCGGCAGGCTGGATGCCAGGTGGACAATCTGACTCAGCTCGCTTTGATCGTTGATCAGCAGGTTCTTGGCCTTACGGGCCGACCGTCTGGCCTCCAGCCGGTTGCGACGGCGCTCGACAAAAGACGGCAATGTCGGCGGCAGCAGTTCGGCGCTGGGGGTCAATTTGGCATGACTGCGCAACACCATATGCCCACCCATAATAACGCCGATCGCCAACAGAAAGCCTGACACGATCGCCGCGCTCACCGCCATATCCCCGTAAACTATGAACCACGCCCCCCCCGCAAGACCGGCAAGGCCAGTCAGCATGCCCAAGCGCTTCAGGTCGCGCATATGCTGGCCCGAACTGTGCGCCAGCCGTCCGGCGATCACGTCATCATTTTTCAAAATGGCCATAGCCCAACCAACTTACCGTCCTGCCCCCATTCGCGGGACAACCACCGGGCGCGCCGGCCCCCGCTTGAGCTTGAGAATATAGCTGATCACCTCGGCCACCGCCTTGTAATGATCGGCGGGGATTTCCTGGTCGATCGTCGCCCCCGCATACAGCGCACGGGCAAGCGGTGGGTTTTCCACAATTGGCACATCATATTCGTCCGCCAGCTCACGAATTTTCAGCGCCATCCAGTCCACCCCCTTGGCCGCGACAACCGGCACGTCCATGCTGCCATGCTTGTAATTCAGCGCCACCGCATAATGCGTGGGGTTGGTGATCACCACATCCGATTCCTGAATGACGTTCAGCAGCCGTTTTTGGAACCGATCGCGCCGTATTTGCCGCAGGCGGCCCTTCACTTTGGGGTCGCCGTCGGTCTGCTTGTGTTCGTCTTTGACTTCCTGCTTGGTCATGCGCAGGTTTTTGCGGAACTGATAATTCTGCCAGGCATAATCAAGCGCGGCGATCGCGGTCAGCAGCAGCGCCACCCCGACAAACATCTGGGTCACGATGACCACCACATATTCGACCACTTCTTCCATCGGGACAAAGACCATGGAGTCAAGCCGGTCACGCTCGGGCCAAACAATGGCAAAGACAACGGCACCAACAATCACCACTTTGACAATGGCTTTGATGAGTTCAACGATGCTGTTGACCGAGAACAAACGCTTGAAGCCCTTCATCGGGCTCAGTTTACTGAGGTCGGGTTTCAGCTTTTCAACGGCAAAGACAAACTGGTTTTGAACGCGGTTCCCCATGATCGCCGCCACCATGAACACAACCATCGGAATCGCCATCACCATGCCGACATCGATGATCAGGTCACGAATGGGCACAAGCAGCCCCGTAGTGGCGTCAGATATTTCGTGCACAGTGCCCAAAAATTCAGAGAGCGACCGGCCGATCGCCCCCAAAATAAACCCGCCAGCCGAAATGATCAGCCCCGTTACGGCCATGAACATCACCCAGGTCTTGACCTCCATACTGGAGGCCACCTCGCCCTTTTCCATAGCTTCGCTGAGCTTTTTGCCGGTTGGCTCTTCGG
Organism: Kordiimonadaceae bacterium; assembly: GCA_030148905.1. Lineage (GTDB taxonomy): Bacteria > Pseudomonadota > Alphaproteobacteria > Sphingomonadales > Kordiimonadaceae > JASBSO01. The sequence goes on from JASBSO010000209.1 coordinate 2,032, forward strand.
TTTTTGAGTCTTTGTCTTCGGCCATGGGGCTGTGCTCTTAGGGCAGGAATTGCACAAACAATTCGCGGAAATGATCCATGAAGGCCAGCATAATGGATGGCAACAAAACGGCAAAGAGCGCAAAGCCCAAATACACGCTCAGCGGCATGGCGACGAAAAAAATTTGAATGCGCGGCGCCAGGCGCGCCATCAGGCCAAGGCCAACATTGAACAAAATCGCATACACCAGAAACGGTGCCGCCAGTTGCACCCCAAGCTGAAAGGACCGCGAGACAAAAAACATCACCACTGCCGTAAAGTCAGACACGGGCAAAGCCTCGCCCGAGGGAAACATATCATAGCTGTTGATGATCCCGAACAGCATCAGATGATGCGCGTCGTTAACCACCAGCAAGGTCACCGCGGTCACGGTCATGAAACTGGATAAAATGGCGGTTTGGCCGCCCTGATTGGGGTCAAAATTTTGCGCGGCAGCCAGCCCGGTTTGAAACGCGGCGATGGTGCCTGCCACATGCGCCGCCGACAGCAACAAGCGGGCGCTCAGTCCGATCATCAGCCCGATAATGAACTCGTATAAAAACAGGCCCAACAGGCCGAGCGCCGTTGGCGGCAGCTCGGGCACCTTGCTAGCCAGTGGCACCGCGACCGCCACAGAAAACAAAAACCCAAAGGTTACGCGAAACCGCGCGGGAATGGTCGCATCGCCCAAAACTGGGGCGACCATCAGCATGGGGATCAACCGGAAGCTTACAAACAGGAAAATAAAGGCTTCGCGCACCACTATGTCGCCAAGCATCGCCTATCCTCCCTGGACAATGCGTTCCATCAGGCGGGTCATTAGCCCGCCCATCAAGCTCCCCATTTGCGGCAACAGAATCAAAAGCGACGCGAACACCACCAGAATTTTGGGGACAAAGGTCAGCGTCATTTCCTGAATTTGGGTGACGGTTTGAAACAGCGAGATAATCACGCCGACAACCAACCCCAACAACAGGATCGGGCCAGAGACCTGCAGCAATGTGTAGAGCGCATCGCGGCCAATCTCCAGAATTTCGCCCCCGTCCAAAGCGGTGCCCCTAAACCGGCATTTTGATGATGTCTTTATACGCCTCGATCACCTTGTCACGCACAGTGACAACGGTTTGCACCATCATCTCGGCATTGCTGGCGGCTGTGACAACGTCAACAATATCGGCCTGCCCGGTCAGCGACTGCGCTGACGTTGCCTCAAAGCTTGCCGATGCCTGGCGCACATCGCCCAGTGCATCGGTGACCAAATTGGCAAATTCGCTATTGCCGCCGGGTGCGGCCCCGCTGGTGCCCGACGGGCTCAGCGCGTCATTTGCCTGTCCATATGCCTTTAGTGCATCAAGTGCCTTGATATCCATTACACTCGCTCCTTACTCGACCCAATTCTATCAGCGCAGCAATTGCAGCGTTTGCACCGCCATACGGCGCGACCCTTCAAGCGCATTCAGATTGGCCTGATAGGTCCGCTGCGCCTGGCGCATGTCCATCAACTCAATCAACCCATTGACGTTCGACACTTTGACATAGCCATCCGAGTCCGCCGCCGGGTTGGTTGGGTCATAGTCCTTGTCGAATTCCTTTTCGTCAAAGCGCACCCGCCCGGCCTTGACCACATCGACCCCCATGGCGCGGTCCAACTCGCTTTCAAAGGTGATCAATTTCCGCCGGTAGGGGTCACCGCCCGGCGTTGACGCCACCGTGCCCTGGTTGGCGATGTTTTCGGAAATGATGCGGATGCGCGCAGCCTGGGCGCGCAGCCCCGCCGCCGACACAAACATGGATTTTGTCAGATCCATCAGCCTGTCTCCTTAATCCAAACCCAAGCTAGCGGCCACCGCCGCCACCGCCGCGGCCCATGGCCGTCCGCAAAATTTGCAAATTCTTGCGGTAAAGCTGTGTGACCATGTCGTAATTCATCTGGTTATCGGACGCCTTCAGCATTTCTTCTTCAAGCTCGACCGCGTTGCCGTCCAGGCTTTCTTCATAGCGGTCGCTTTCCCGCGCGCGTACCTCGGCTCCTGACGGACCACCAACATGCCCGGCTTTATTACCCAGCATCTCTGTGCGTCCCGCACCGGGGCGGGCGCGGTCCTCTTGCGCATCAAGCGATTCTACAAGCGCCGAGAAATCGGGCGCCTGAGTTTCCTTGGCGACATATCCGGGCGTATCAGCGTTGGCGATATTCTCTGAAATGACCTTGCGGTCAGCGAGCAGAAACTTCATCTGCTTTTTCATCGCTGACAATATGGGTAAACTTCCGAGTTCCATGTTCTGCCTCGCGCATCTGGTCCGACCTTCTGGTCCGACGACCTTCGCCTATTTCTGGGCCGGTGCTTTTGCACGGCCCGCGTTGACAGTTCCTGTCCTTCAGCGGCGACACCATAGCAGAAAATCGTTTTGGTGTTGGCGCTGATCAAGGCGCAAGCTATATCTAATTCTAGATCGATCGCGAGTATGCGCAAGAAAACATTTATGAATTTTAAACAAGATGAAAAAATTTTAGCCAAAAAGGCTGTCGCAATTGCAACAGATCCGGGCGGAGACGCAGCCGATGCCCCCATCCTGTCCGCCAAGGGACGCGGCTATCGCGCGGAAAAAATCCTCGACTATGCCTTTGCTGAGGGCATCAAGGTCCGCCAGGACACCGAGCTTGTTGAACTGCTCGATACCTTCGAAGTAGAAAGCCCGGTACCGCTTGAAGCCCTGCATGCCGTATCGCTGATCCTTGAGCGGGTTTATATGGAAAACCAAAAGCTTAGCTCCCACAAAGAAGAGCCCACAGCGTGATTTTTGAAATTTTTACCGCCCTCGTCGCGCTGGTTTTTGTCCTCGGCCTGGTGTTGGGCGGGGCATGGCTTGTACGCCGCATGGGCTGGCTTCCCGGTCAGATCAAGGGCCCGATGGGGCGCGATATCACCATATTGGAGCAACGCCCTGTCGATGCCCACACACGAATTGTCGCCCTGCGCTGGCGGGGTGACGATTATCTGATTTCGGTTGGGGCCGAGCAAACCGCCCTGATTGACAAAAAGCCGAGTTCAGCAACAAACAGCCTAGAAGGCGATGCGAGGGAAATATAATGCGGAGTTTTGAGATGTTACCTCGCCTGGCAAAGGGCGTGTTAGGGCGTTGGGCCTTGCTGGTTATGCCGCTTGCCGCATGCCTTGCCCTGTTGGCCGCGCCCGATGCGGCTGCGCAATCACTCAATCTCGACCTCGGTGAAAGCGACACCCTGACAACGCGCGTTGTGCAGATGATTTTGCTGCTGACAGTGCTGTCGCTGGCGCCCAGCATTTTGATCATGACCACCAGCTTTGTGCGCATTGTGATTGTGCTGTCCTTTTTGCGCACCGCGCTCGGTACACAGCAATCACCGCCCAATATCGTGATTATTTCGCTCGCATTATTCCTGACCGCCTTTGTGATGGCCCCAACCTTCGAAGCGGTGTATCAGGACGGCCTGGTGCCTCTGATGAACAATGAAATTGACGAAGCCGCCGCCTTTGAGGCCGGCAGCGCCCCCTTGCGCGATTTCATGCTGACCCAGGTGCGCGACAAGGATTTGGCGTTGTTTATCTCGCTTGGCGGCGAGACCTTGCCCGAAAATCCGCAAGACGTGTCGCTGCGCGCGCTTGTGCCCGCTTTCATGATCAGCGAACTGAGGCGCGCCTTCGAGATTGGATTTCTGATCTATATCCCCTTCATCATCATCGACATGGTGGTGGCATCGGTGCTGATGTCGATGGGGATGATGATGCTGCCGCCGATCATGATCGCCTTGCCGTTCAAGATCATTTTCTTTGTGCTGGTGGACGGCTGGAATTTGGTGGCGGGGTCGCTCGTTCAAAGCTTTGGCGTTGTGCCGCCCCCGCCGATTACGGGCTAGTGCGACTTAGGCCTGCCCGTCGGGGATGGGGCCAATCTGCTGCCACAGTTCGATCTTGGTGCCGTCGGGGTCCATGATCCAGGCGAATTTGCCGTAGGATTCTTCCAGCACGCCGTCACCCAAAGGTTTGACCCCTTTGTCCGCGATCGTCGCCAGAAACGCTTCCAGATCATCGACGCGAAAATTGATCATAAACGGCTTGGATGACGGCTGAAGATATTTGGTGTCGTCTTTGAAAACGCCCCAAATATTATAAGCTTTCTCCACATCTGGTTCGTCTTTGTAGAGAAAATGAGCACCATAGTCGGTGATATTGACACCCAGCACATCGCGGTACCAGGCCCGCAATTTATCATTATCCGGCGAGGTTACGAATATTCCGCCAATGCCGAGAACTCGGCCATTTTCTGCACTCATTTCTGTGTCTCCTGATTGAGGTTTACGGTCACAATTTGTGGCATGATCAAACTGCCCAGATAGAGCGTGTCGCCAAAGGGCTCGGCCGAGGTCAAAATCGGCGCGTGGCTACCGTCGGTGTCCTGCAGGCTGCCGGTGATCGTTCCGGCGTCATCGGTGATGATGACAAAACCATATTCAACCGGTGCAGGCTGCATCCAGCCGGGCAGTTTATAGATCAGCGATTTGAGAAACGGGCTGTCGTGCATGGCATCGATATCGGGGTTTCGAGGGGCATAGATCGCAATGTAAAACCGCCCATCGGGGCCTGCCGCAATGCCGTCAGGAAAACCGGGCAAGCCATCGATAAAAATATCATGGCTGCCCGCCTTTGGCCCTTTGAGCCAATAGCGTGTAACGCGGTAGGCCCAGGTTTCATTCACCAGCACAAAATCGCCCGAGGGATGAACCGCAACCCCGTTGGCAAAATACAGGTCGCTCAGCAAGGTTTTCGCCGCGCCGGACGCCGGATCATACGCAATCAACCGACCATTGGGGCGCGTCTCCAGCAAATCTGCATAGAGATCGGCCTTGCCGTATTGGTGCGACGCGTCGGAAAAATAAATCATGCCATCTGGGCCGATATCAACATCGTCGGTAAAGCCATAAGGCATGCCGTCTGCGGCGGTGGACAGCACCGTCAACGCGCCGTCCGGTGCCATCGACAACAGGCCCTTTTCCGCGTCGGCGATGATCAGATTGCCCGCCGCATCCATATCAAGGCCGAGCGGCCGACCACCCGTGTCGGCGATAACGCTTTGGGTGCCATCGGGGGCGATTTTGAGGATCTGGCCCTCTTCAAGGCCGCCAAAGATATTGCCTTCGGCATCAACCTCCATATCCTCGGGGCCGAAGCCGATATTCAGATGAATGATATCGGCTGTATCCAGACGCTCATTGGGGGCAAGCGGGCCGGTCATCGCCATCGGCGGCGATGGGTGAAATGGCACCGGGCTGATCCCACTTGGCCACAGCACAAAACCCACAAGCAACACCACAGCACCGATGAATAGAGTCCGAACCAATCTGATCATCATCGCCCCTCCCCTATAGGCACGGGAAAGCATGGCATTTTGCCGCGCATGAAACAATATTGTGTTTAGCAGCAGCATAGCCGCCCGACCGCGAATCTAGTGCGCGTCTTCCTTGGTGCGCAGAAACTTCAGCGACGGAAAATCATCTTTGGCTTTGTCCAAATGCCAACTGTTTCGCGCCAGATATACGGGCGCGCCGGTGTGATCTTCTGCAATCGAGGCGCGGTTCTGGTCGACAAAGGCCTTAACCTCGCGCGCATCACCCACCACCCACTCCGCGGTCAGAAGCGAGGTGGCCTCAAACTTTGCACCGATCTGAAACTCGTTACGAATGCGGTCGGCCAGCACATCGAATTGCAGCGGCCCGACAACACCCACCACCCAGTCTGACCCCAGATAGGGCTTGAACACACGGGCCGCGCC
>JASBSO010000201.1 GCA_030148905.1 Kordiimonadaceae bacterium
TGGCCACCACGGCAAAGCCCTTGCCCGCATCGCCCGCGCGTGCGGCCTCAATGGTGGCGTTCAGCGCCAGCAGGTTGGTTTGATCCGAAATGTCGTTGATCAGCTTGACAATGTCACTGATATCGCTGGTGACCTGGGCCAGCGTTTTGACATGCTCTTCGCCTGCGCGTGTTTCTGCCACCGCTTTTTCCGTGATGGCTTGGCCTTCGCCAACCTGCCCATACATGTCCTGCATGGCGTCAGACAGGCTGTGCACAGCCTGGGCGGCTGACTCGACACTTTTGGAGGCCTCGGACGACGACTGCGACACCTGGGTGGTTTTCTTGGTTGTTCCCTGGGCGGTTTGCGACATCATCCGCGAGCACATGCCCAGGCTTTCGCTGGCCTCTCGAAACTGATCGATAATCGGCTTGGCCGCCGCATCAAAGCCTGCAATCAGATCTTGCAGGTTGCGCTGGCGCTCTTCGGTCTTGCGGCTGCGCTCTTGCTCTTGCTCAAGCTGCTGGCGTTGCAGGGCGGCTTCTTTTTCACGAGCGTCTGCATCGCGCTCGGCGGCCTCTTTGCGGGCGGCCTCGGCCTCAGCTTCAAGCCGCCTGTTTTCGATCGCTGCTGCCTTGAACACGTCGAGCGAGCGACCGACCGAGCCAATCTCATCGCCGCGCTCGGCAAAGGGAATATCAAGATCAATATTGCCCTCGGCCAAAGATTGAATGGTGCCATCTGCCTGGACGATTGGACGCACGATCAAAAATTCGACCATAGCCAGGATCACGGCGGCGAGGACTATGGCAGAAATGATCAAAAAAATCAGCGCTCGGTCGGTTGCGGCCGCCTGTTTGACCACCTCTTCAATCGAGGTGCGCGCCAGACTTTCCGCCGTTTCAATGCCAGGCGCTAATATGGCGCGGCCTTCGGCCAGCTTTGCCCGCACATCCTGCATCAACTGGTCACCGTTATCGCGCTCTTCCAAGGCATATTCCAGCACCGCATTTTGCGCTTGTTCCTGCACCGACGCAGCAATATCGGTCAGAGCCTTGACGTCGCTAGACGGCAAAATCGTTTGCCGCGCCAACAGGCTTTTCAGCTCTTCTGCGGCAACTGCGGCATTGGCCTCGCTTTCTTCCGAAAGGGAATTGGCCAGATCGGTCAGCCAATAGCTAAGCTCGGCAAATTTGCGGTCAATCGAGGCGAGTGTGTCGCGGGTATCGAGGGCCTGCACCTGACGGTCAGACAGTTGAACCACGGCAGCGCTTTCATCGCGGGCTGAGAAAATCTCAAACACCAGAATGGCAACCAAAACCACCAAGGGGATGCCCACCTTGTAGCGAATGGATAAATGACTCCAGAGCCGCGCAATCTGATCCATGACCGGGCCTCCTACTCAATACACAAGGCTTAATTTTCTATCCGCAAAAGGATACGCACCCCGTCGCCCAGCTTGGCTTCATCATCGGCAGAAATCAGGCCGATCGCGCCTTCCTCCCGGCCCAAAAGCTTGACCAGAATACTGGCCGAGCCAACGGCGCGCGGCGGTGTATCGCCGGTTGTTTGCTTGAGGCGTGCCCAATAGGCGTCCACCTCGGACTGGGTTTGGCCAAGCACGGACGCCAGCAGGGCCTCATATTCGGCTTTGCCAGCCTTGGGCGCAAAAGGCACAGCCTTGGGCCCGCCGGGCCAGTCTTTGATTTCTTTCAAAAAGACCCGCCTGACGGTGGCAAGTGTGGCCGCTTCGTCAGCAGAATAGCTATTGGCTGCGTTGACAACCACCAGAAAGCTCTCGGCTTTGAGGCCGGATTGAACGCCCATTGGCAAAAGGAGAATTCCCAAAACCACCGAGGCACGACGTACTATTGTCATCATGGTCATCGATCCCCCCTTAGAACGAATAAGTTGTCGACAGCTGGAACAGCCGGGCATCTGCCTCTGGGAAGCCGTTCAAGCCTTCGTCAAAATTGCGGAATGTTGCCGTGCCGCGAATTCGTACGGTGGGGATCGGGTCATACACAAGCCCGAATGCGTGTTCGGTCGTGTTCCCCGACAGGGTGCCCGCATCCAAATAGTCAAAGCGGTAAAATCCGATAAACTGGTCGGTGAACCGCCATGCGGGCTGGGTATAAAAGGCTGTGCGGTTTTCGCCCAGATCTTCGTCGGTCAGGAACAATTCCGTTTTCCACAAAACCGGGCCCTTGTCATACAACAGGTCAACCCCGGCAAGCCGGTATTGGCTGGCCAGTTCGTCCTCGCGTCGGCCAAGTGTACCGTTCAGCCCCAGCGTGAAGCCGGTATCGCCAAAGGTATAGCCCAACCGGCCACCAATATTGATATTGTCCTGATTGCCGCCAAAGACCCCGGCATAAAGGTCATATTTCAACTGGCCCTTGCCCTCGAACCCGGCAAAGGTTTTGCCGTGAATCTGCACCCCGGTCTGGAAGTTCGGGAAAATGGTTTGCCCGCCGAAAGGTCGCAGAAATTGCGGTTGTTCGGTGTCCAGCAGGATGGCCGGGAAATGCTCGATATTGATGATACCGTGCGGCGTCACCCAGCGGCCAAGGCGGACATTGAAGGCATCGCTTGCCCGGTAATTCGCCCATGCAATCGGCGTTGGTGCACCGGTGACCAAATTAAAGTCGGGGTCAAGCCTGCCGAACGGATCGACAAAGCTGGGTGAGGCTTCGCGGGTGAAGGCCTGCGCGACAAACAAGGAAAAATCGTCGTCAAGCTCGGCGCTGATCAGCAACTCGAACACATTGCGGTTGAAGCTGGTGGTTGAGCCCTCTTCGCCGTCAATATGCGTCAAGGTAGACAGCAAAAAGCCGCCAATATCCAGTTTGCCTGCGTCAAACGCGTTGACCACGGCGCGCGAGCCAACACGCTCTTCAGCATCAATGACCACGTCTTCAATATCGGTCAGGCGTTCGTCAATCTCATCCACTCGGTCAGAACTGACATCAACCGGGGCCACCGCCTGAACTTTCAGTTTTTCGACCTCGGTGCTGAGATTTTGGATCAATTGAAGCGCTTGTTGAAGCTGGTCTTCAAGCTGACGGATGCGCTCTTCGTCTGTTTCCTGGGCATGGGCTGGCTGTGCATAGACCAAGCACGTCGCCATAGCGGTGGACAGAAGGAATGTTTTGAAAGGCATTATACCCCCCTTGGATGGTGCCATTTGAGGGTAATGTGCCAATGAGACGTAAAAAAAATCCTAACATATGTGCAGAAAATGTGCCTGCACTGCGTATTTTTCAGCTTTTATTTCTAAAATGAAGTGAAATTGTAAACACCCGCAGACCAATAAAAAAACCGGCCCAATACTGGGCCGGCTTGATACTTTGTATTTTTTTGTACGGCTTAAGCGGCTTCGGCTTCGCCTGCGTCGTCCGCCGTTGGACCGCTGTCCTGGCCTTTGGCGTCTTCATCGCGCTCGACCAGTTCAATCACGGCCATTGGCGCGTTGTCGCCGTAGCGGAAACCGGCCTTGAGCACGCGGGTATAGCCGCCTTCGCGTTCCTTGTACCGTTCAGCAAGCGTATCAAACAGCTTGGTCACCAGGTCCTGATCCTGCAGGCGGGCAATCGCCAACCGGCGATTGGCAAGGCCACCCTTTTTGCCCAGTGTGATCAGTTTTTCAACGATCGGCTTCAGCTCTTTGGCTTTGGGCAGGGTGGTGACAATTTGCTCGTGCTTAATCAGAGCCTGAGCCATGTTCATAAACATGGCTTTGCGGTGGCTCGCGGTCCGGTTCAGCTTCCGGCCAGACTTTCTGTGGCGCATGGCCCCTCTCCTTCTGGTCGCTCAGCGCCCGTGCGCGGCGACCCTTGTGTTTCAACTCAATATTCTTGCTCGAGCTTTTTCGCCAGCTCTTCAATATTTTCAGGCGGCCAGCTTGGCAGTTCCATGCCAAGACGCAGCCCCATGGTCGACAGCACTTCTTTGATCTCGTTCAAAGACTTGCGGCCAAAGTTTGGCGTACGCAGCATTTCGGCTTCGGTTTTCTGCACCAGGTCGCCAATGTAGACGATGTTGTCGTTCTTCAGGCAGTTTGCCGACCGAACCGACAATTCCAGTTCGTCCACTTTGCGCAGAAGCTGGCGGTTGATTTCCGGCTCGTCGTCATCGTCGACAACAGTGGTTTCTTCGGGCTCGTCAAAGTTGATGAACACGGTCAACTGATCTTGCAGAATGCGGGCGGCAAAGGCCACCGCGTCTTCCGGCGTGATCGTGCCGTCGGTTTCAATTTCAACGGTCAGCTTGTCATAGTCGAGAACATTGCCCTCGCGGGTGGGCTCAACCTTATAGCTGACTTTTTTCACCGGGCTGTAGAGCGCATCCACGGGGATCAGGCCGATGGGCGCGTCTTCGGGGCGGTTGCGGTCAGCAGGCACATAGCCCTTGCCCGAGGCAACGTTCAGTTCCATGTTCAAGGTTGCGCCCTCGTCCAGATGACAGATCACCAGGTCTTTGTTGAGCACTTCAACATCAGCCGTTTCAGAAATTTGACCGGCCTTGACCTCGCCCGGGCCGGAGGCCGTCAGGTGCAGGCGCTTCGGCGTGTCGGACGTGACCCGAACCGGTAGCTGCTTGATGTTCAAAACGATGTCGGTCACATCTTCGCGCACACCGGGCACGCTGGAAAACTCGTGCAAAACACCTTCGATATGAACGCTGGTCACCGCGCCGCCCTGCAGCGACGACAGCAACACGCGACGCAAGCTGTTCCCCAAGGTGTTACCATAGCCCCGCTCCAGCGGCTCGACGGTAATTTTGGCTTTGCGCAGCGGGTCGGCGCCCGGCGTTACGGTCAAGCCATTGGGTTTAATCAGTTCTTGCCAGTTTTTATGGATCACGGTTGTGCCTCATTTGGTGTTGGGGCGTCCACGCTTGGAAGGCCCCGAAAATTGCTGCCAATCAAAGAGTAAGCCGCGACCTTAGACGCGGCGACGCTTCGGCGGACGACACCCATTGTGGGGAATTGGCGTAACGTCGCGAATGCTGGAGATCGTAAACCCGATCGCCTGCAACGCACGAAGGGCCGATTCCCGACCAGCACCTGGACCTTTAACCTCGACATCGAGGGTTTTCATCCCGTGCTCCTGTGCTTTACGACCTGCGTCTTCAGCAGCAACCTGAGCCGCATAAGGGGTCGATTTCCGCGACCCTTTAAAGCCCATCATGCCCGCCGACGACCAGGATATCGCATTACCCTGAACATCAGTAATCGTTACCATGGTGTTGTTAAACGACGCATTGACGTGCGCCACACCATTGGAAATGTTTTTGCGCTCGCGGCGCTTCATCCGTGTTGGTTCTTTAGCCATCTCAAACAGGTCCTAGTTAAATTGGGGCCCTAAACGGCGGTTTCCCGCTATTTATTTATTTTTTCTTCCCGGCGATCGGAACAGCTTTCCCCTTGCGGGTGCGCGCATTGGTGTGCGTGCGCTGGCCACGAACCGGCAATTTCGAGCGGTGCCGAAGCCCGCGATACGATTTCAGGTCCATCAGACGCTTGATGTTCATTGCCACCTCGCGCCGAAGGTCACCTTCAACCACAATGTTTTTGTCGATATATTCGCGAAGTTGAATAACTTCCGCGTCAACCAATTCCGACACCCGACGTTCCGGCGTGAAGCTGAGATCTGCACAGATCTTCTTGGCCGTCGTCGAGCCAATGCCGTGAATATATGTCAGGGCCACTTCGACCCGCTTATTGGTCGGAATATTTACGCCAGCGATACGCGCCACGACCGTTTCTCCTAATCAAATCTCTAACGCCCATAGTCCAAGCGAATCGGGCGCGCTAAGGCCGGGGATTATAGGAATAACCACCCTGCCGTCAACTGCCCGTTTTCACTAATTTAGGCTGCTAGCACTTCCCCGATCTGTCGGGCGACTTCATCAATCGAAGCCATGCCATCAACCTGCCGCAAAACACCGGTTTTTCTGTACACATCCAGAATCGGTTCCGTTGTTTCGTGGTATTCCTTCAACCGTTTGGCAACGGTGTCGCGATTGTCGTCTGCGCGGCGTTTAAACTCGGTCGCCCCGCACACATCGCACACCCCGTCCACCTTGGGCTGTTTAAATTCATCATGATATCCGTGCCCGCAATTGGCACAGCTAAACCGGCCCGACACACGGTCGGCCAAAACCTCGTCATCGACCACCATCTCGATGACCGCATGGAGCGTCAGCCCCAATTCGGCAAACATGTCGTCCAGCGCTTGGGCCTGCGCCGCATTGCGCGGGAAACCGTCCAGCACAAAACCATGCGTTGCGCAGTCGGGTTCTTGTACCCGGTCGCGGATGATGCCGATAACGATATCGTCTGACACCAGGGCACCCGCCGCCATTTTTTCCTTGGCACGCTTGCCCATTTCGGTTCCGGCTTCCACAGCGGCGCGCAACATATCCCCGGTGGACAGCTGGACCATGCCGCGCTCTGCCACCAGGCGCTGGGCCTGTGTGCCTTTACCGGCGCCCGGAGGGCCGAACAAAATGATATTCATCGACGCCCCCCCTTCAACCGGGCTTTCTTCAACAAGCCTTCATATTGCTGGGCCATCAGGTGGCTGTGAATCTGGCTCACCGTGTCCATGGTGACATTCACCACAATCAAAAGGCTCGTCCCACCCAGATAGAAGGGTACAGAGGACTGGCTGATCAACACTTCGGGGATCACACACACAAGCGACAAATAGGCCGAGCCGATCACCGTCAGGCGCGTCAACACATAATCCAGATAGGTGGCCGTACTTTTGCCGGGGCGGATACCTGGAATGAAGCCACCGTGCTTTTTCAGATTATCGGCGGTGTCGTCCGGGTTGAACTGGATCGCCGTGTAGAAAAAGCAGAAGAAAACAATCAGCACCACATAGAGCGCGATATAAATCGGCTTACCGGGGCCAAGCGTCGAGGTGACCGTGGTCAGCCATTCTGGCCCGCCGGTCGCATAAAAGCCGGCAAGCGTCAGCGGCAGCAACAGGATCGAGCTAGCAAAGATCGGCGGAATCACCCCCGCCACATTGAGCTTCAAGGGCAAGTGCGACTTATCGCCCTGCATCATCTGGCGGCCCATTTGCCGTTTGGGATATTGTATGACCACGCGGCGCTGCGCGCGCTCGCACAGCACAATAAACCAGATCAGGCCCGCCGCACCGATGATCAGCGCCAACAGTACAGCCAGTGAAATCGAGCCGGTGCGGTTAAGCTCAAAGGCTTGTGCGAGCGTGCCCGGCAGCTCGGCAATGATACCGGCAAAGATGATCAGCGAAATGCCGTTGCCGATACCGCGCTGGGTGATTTGCTCGCCCAGCCACACCAGAAACATGGTGCCGCCCACAAAAGTGACCACCGTGGTAAAACGGAAAAACAGGCCCGGATCCACCACAACACCCTGCTGACCCTCAAGCGTGACGGCCATGCCGTAGCCCTGAAAGATTGTCAGCAACACCGTGCCGTAGCGGGTGTATTGGTTGATCTTTTTGCGGCCCTGCTCGCCCTCTTTTTTCCACTGCTCCAGCGTTTTCGACATGCTGGTCATCAGCTGCATGATGATCGACGCCGAAATATATGGCATGATCCCAAGTGTGATGATCGACATGCGCGACAAGGCCCCACCCGAAAAGGTGTTGACCATGTCCAGAAACCCAAGGTTCAGATTGGCGAACATGCGCCCGAGCGCGGCCCCGTCAATGCCCGGCAACGGCACATAGGTGCACAGCCGGTATACGATCAAGGCACCAAGGGCAAAAAGGATGCGCTTTTTCAGTTCCTCAGCTTTGCCAAAGGAGGACCAGGAAATGTTCGCAGCAAGTTGTTCGGCGGCAGATGCCATGCACTTCGTCTCCTGACCGCGTGCGCGGTCACTAGATGGCAAGAGAGGGCCAACCCCGCATTAAGGGTCAGCCCTGTCTAGATAGGAATTAAGATGCCGTTGTAACAGTCCCGCCAGCAGCTTCAACTGCTTTCACGGCTGCCTCCGAAGCACCGGTCACCGAAATGGTCACCTTGGCTTTCAGCTCGCCCTTTGCCAACAGACGCACACCGTCCTTGATCTTACCAACAAGACCCGCCTCAACAAGCGTATCAATGGTGATCTCTTTTTTGGCGTCAAGCTTGCCAGCGTCGATCGCTTTTTGCAGGCGACCAATGTTCACAACCTCAAAATCCTTGCGGTTTGGATTGTTGAAGCCGCGCTTTGGCAGGCGCATATGGATCGGCATTTGACCGCCTTCAAAGCCCTTGATCGCAACGCCCGAGCGCGCTTTCTGACCTTTGTGGCCGCTGCCAGCGGTTTTGCCCTTACCCGAGCCGATACCGCGTCCTACGCGCATCCGGCCTTTGCGAGCACCCGCATTATCGCGGAGTTCATTGAGTTTCATCGTCTCTTCTCCTCGGGCGCTTTATTCGCCCTCGACGCGTACGAGGTGGCTGACCTTATTGATCATGCCCCGTACCGACGGCGTATCTTCGAGTTCACGCGTGCGGTGCATCTTGTTCAGCCCCAGGCCGACCAAGGTTTCCCGCTGATCTTTGCGACGGCGGATCGGGCTGCCGATCTGCGTCACTTTCAGAGTTTTCTTCGCTGCCATTGCCCTTACTCCTCAGCGTTTGCGGCTTCGGGTGCATCACCCTCGCCGTCGCCTTCAGCGCGCGCAGCAACGTCACCGCGGCGGCCAACAATGTCGGCCACTTTTTTACCGCGCATCGCAGCGATCTGACGCGGCGAGTTTTGGCGGGTCAGTGCGTTAAAGGTTGCGCGGACCATGTTATAGGGGTTCGAGGACCCTTGGCTCTTGGTCACAACATCCTGAACGCCGAGCGCGTCAAACACCGCCCGCATCGGGCCACCGGCGATGATGCCGGTCCCGGCCTCAGCCGAGCGCAGCAGCACACGACCAGCGCCGTGGCGACCACGGACATCGTGATGCAACGTACGGCCTTCACGCAGTGGAACGCGGATCATGTTTTTCTTCGCGGCTTCGGTTGCCTTGCGGATGGCTTCCGGAACCTCGCGGGCCTTGCCATTGCCAAAGCCAACGCGG
>JASBSO010000223.1 GCA_030148905.1 Kordiimonadaceae bacterium
GCCTCCAGCCAGTATTTGGCGACCATGCCGGCATAGGCGGCGGTTCCGCACGCGACCAGCACAATACGGCGAATGTCGTTTGCGGCAATGGGCAGGTCGGGCAGTACCAGCGCCCCCGAGCCGGGGTTGAGATAATGACCAATGGTGTGCGCCAGCGCGTCCGGCTGCTCGTATATTTCCTTGAGCATGAAATGCCGGTAGGGCCCCTTGTCGGCGGCCGCGGCGCTTCGGGGCGCGGGTTGCGCGTTGCGCGAAACGGGCTCACCGTTTGGGCCAAACAGGGCGATATTCTTGAGGCTGATTTCGCCCCAGTCGCCGTCTTCAAGATAAATGACCTCATCCGCTTCGCCCACCAGCGCCAGCGTGTCGGACGCGGTGGAGATTTGCCCGTCGGATATGCCAATCACCAAGGGGCTGCCACGGCGGGCAACAAAGATCGAGCCTTCGGCCCCGTCGATCAGCGCGGCAAAGGCAAAGGCCCCTTTCAGGCGGTCCAGCGCCGAGGCAAAGGCGGCGCGCGGGACTTGCCCGGCGGCGATATTCTGGGCGATCAACTGCGCCACAACCTCGGTATCGGTATCGCTTTCAAAGCGGGCCCCGGCGTCTGCCAGTTCGGTCTTCAGCGCGCTGTAATTTTCAATGATGCCATTATGCACCAGCGCAACCCCGTGCGCGGTGTGCGGGTGGGCATTGGGCTCGGTCGCCGGGCCGTGCGTGGCCCAGCGCGTGTGGCCGATGCCGCAGGTGCCCGAAATGGGCGCATCAGCAACAACCTTATCTAGTGCTGCAAGCTTGCCCACGGCGCGGCGGCGCTGGGTCCCTGCATCGGTGCGCACCGCAATGCCTGCCGAATCGTATCCGCGATATTCCAGCGTTTTCAGCGCGCGGATCAGCTTGGGCGCAATATCGGCTGTTCCGACAAATCCGGCGATCCCGCACATCAGCTTTTGTCCTTATTGTGTTTGGCGCGAAACTTGGCGGCATATCCCTTGATCTCGCGCTGGGGCGCGCGGGTCAGCGACAGGCCGTCAGCGGGGGCATCTTTGGTCAGCACACTCCCCGCCCCGACAATAGCACCGTCGCCCACACTGACCGGGGCCACAAGAGCGGTGTTGGAGCCTATAAAGGCCCCCGCGCCGATGGTTGTGGTGTATTTATTGAAGCCGTCATAATTGCAGGTGATGGTGCCCGCGCCGATATTGGCGTCCTTGCCGATGGTCGCGTCGCCGATATAGCTGAGATGCGAAACCTTGACGCCTTCAGCGAGGGTTGCCTGTTTCACCTCGACAAAATTGCCGATTTTCGCGCCTGCGCCAATGTCGGCACCGGGCCTGAGCCGGGCATAGGGGCCAACGCTGGCACCGCTGCGCACGCTGCAGCCTTCAAGATGGCTGAACGCTTTGATGGTGGCACCGCCCTCAATCGTCACACCGGGGCCGATGACCACATGCGGTTCCAGCGTGACATCGCGGCCGATCACCGTATCGGTAGACAGAAACACCGTGTCGGGCGCGACCATCGTGACGCCTGCGGCCATGTGGCGGCTGCGTTCGCGCGCCTGAAACAGCGCTTCAACGGCGGCAAGGTCGGCGCGGCTGTTCACGCCGGCCACTTCATTTGCCGTGGTGGAGACGCTGTGTACTTGCAGGCCGTCAGCCCGCGCCAGTGCCACCAGATCGGTGAGATAATATTCACCCGCAGCATTGCTGGCCTCCAGCCGGGGCAAGGCGGCCTGTGCCCAGCGCCAGTCCATCAGCATCACCCCAGAATTGCACAGGGTTACCGCGCGCTCAGTATCGGTTGCGTCTTTGTCCTCAACGATGCGGTCCAATGTGCCGTCCGGGGCGGTGATCAGGCGGCCATATCCACGGGGCTCAGATGTTTCAAAGCCCAGCACCACCAGCCCCGCACCGCCTGCGCGTGCGGCGCGCATGGTCTTCAGTGTATCTTCGGTGATCAGCGGCACGTCACCGTAAAGGACCAGCACATCGCCCGTATATCCTGCCAGCGCGTCCCGGCAGCAGGCAACGGCGTGCCCAGTGCCAAGCTGCTTGTCCTGCACCACATAATGCGCGCGGTCTTTGACCACGCCGCGCACCTGGTCGGCCAGTGCGCCCACCACCACCAAAGGCGGGCGGTTTGACGAACGCTCGGCCACGTCTAGTACGTGGCACAGCATCGGCTTGCCGCCGACGGGATGCAGCACCTTGTGACGGTCCGATGTCATGCGTGTGCCCTGCCCGGCGGCAAGGATCACGGTGGTCAGCACTGATGTGGACATGGGGTGCGGCATTCTCCGGCAGATGGTTCCCTGAAATCTAGGCGATCATGTCATCTGTGGCAATGGGATGCCAGGTGGCGCGGCGGCCCTTTGCCTCGGCCTTGCGGCCGCGGTCATTCCAATAGGCGGTGAAGACGCTATGCTCCAGCCGCAACAGGGCGGGCGAGGGGCTGCTGGCCCATGGCACAAAGGGCGAGGTGCGACCGTAAGCGAATATTTCCATGCGGCTCATACCGGGCGCGGCAGGGCTACGCCCGTGAAAGCCGAAGGTGTTGGCAATCACCAGCGTGCCCGCCTTCA
The DNA here is from genome assembly GCA_030148905.1 of Kordiimonadaceae bacterium. Classification (GTDB taxonomy): domain Bacteria; phylum Pseudomonadota; class Alphaproteobacteria; order Sphingomonadales; family Kordiimonadaceae; genus JASBSO01. The sequence goes on from JASBSO010000223.1 coordinate 2,582, forward strand.
CCGTCAGCTTGACCGGATCGGCAAAGCCGTAGCGCGCCAGGTCGCCGTCGCGGACGCGAAACGATCCCTTTTCCGAATAGCGGTCCGGCTGGTTGCGCGCCACCAGCGACCGGTCATATTCAAAAGCGAGGCGACCCTCGGTCAGCCGGTTTGACCGCGGCACATAGCTTAAGGGGCCAATCTCCTCTCCCACATCCTGCAGATACAGCCAGGCCTTCATGGTGGGGTGAAAGGTGTCGGCGTGCAGGGTTTTTTGCGGGTCTGTTAGCCCGGCGTCCGCCAACGCGCCGTGCCGGATATGCTGCAGATACAGAAGCGGCAGATGCGCCTTGGCTTCGGCGTACATCAGCCGCTCCAAAAGCGCCGGGTTGTGGGTGAGGGCATTCAGCTGAGGGGTGTCGGTCGTTGCCTCTCGTGTTAGCAGCAGGCGCTGGGTGATGGTATCGCCCTGGTGCATGGCACGCGCCTGGCCCCCGAGCGCCGGAAGCTCGGCGCGAATCTGTTCAAGGTCGCTGGGGCTTAAAAACCCGTCAATCGTCACATAGCCGTCGCGCTGGTAGCGCGCGCGCTCGTCTGCGGGCATGAAATGCGTCATCCGCGACTGGCGGTAACGCGCCACCGCGTGCGCCGTGCGCACACGGGCCACGTGCAGGCCCCAGCGATTGAGGGTCGGCGAGCCGATCACCGGGTTGTCGCGAAAAGACTTCGCCCCCGTTGCCAGTGCCGGAATCCAGCCCAATGCCTTTAGAATATTGCTGCTTGCCACCGGTTAGCCGCCCTGCCGTGTTCTCCGCCTTTTCCTAGCGCTCTTGCGCTATACTGCCAAGCCTTGAGTTTCTGGGCGAATCGCGCCAAAAGGATGACCATTATCCAGTCAGGAGGGGTCTTATGTATCAGCATCATCACTTTGTCGGCGGCGCACTCGTTGAAGGCCAGTCGGGCCGGCTAGGGCCAATTTTCAATCCCTCCACCGGCGAGCAGCAGGGCGAAGTGGCGCTTGCCAGCAAAGCCGAGGTTGAAGCCGCGATTGCGGTGGCCCAAGGGGCCTTTGCCGATTGGGCAGCGACGTCGGTGGTCAAGCGTGCGCGAGTTTTGCAAAATCTGGTGCAGATTCTGTACCGCGAAAAAGACAATCTGGCGCGCGCGCTGTCCAGCGAACACGGCAAGGTGTTTTCTGACGCGCAGGGCGATGTTCAGCGCGGGCTTGAGGTGGCGGAATTTGCCCAGGGCATCCCGCATCTGCTGAAAGGTGAGTTTTCCGACAATGTTTCCACCGGCATTGACATGTATTCGATGCGCAAGCCCCTTGGCGTGGTGGCGGGTATTACGCCCTTCAACTTTCCGGCGATGATCCCTCTGTGGATGAGCTGCATGGCGATTGCCTGCGGCAATACCTTCATTTTGAAGCCCAGCGAAAAAGACCCCAGCGTGCCGATGCTGCTGGCCGACTGCTGGAAAGAGGCGGGCCTGCCCGACGGGGTGTTCAATGTGGTCAACGGCGACAAGGAGTCGGTGGACACCTTGTGCACCGACCCGCGCGTCAAGGCGGTGTCGTTTGTGGGCTCGACCCCGATTGCGCAATATGTCTATGCGACCTCGACCGCGCACGGCAAACGCTGTCAGGCGATGGGCGGCGCGAAAAACCATATGATCATCATGCCCGACGCCGACCTGGAGCAGGTGGCCGATGCGCTGGTGGGCTCGGCTTATGGCTCGGCGGGCGAGCGCTGCATGGCGATTTCGGTGGCCGTGCCCGTGGGCGACGCGGTGGCTGATAAAATGGTCGAGATGCTGAAACCCCGCGTTGAAGCGCTGAAAATTGGTCATTCAATGGACCCGGAGGCCGAAATGGGCCCGCTGGTGACCGCACAGCACCGCGACAAAGTGAAGGGCTATCTTGACCTTGCTGACGAGGAAGGTGCCAAGGTCGTCGTGGACGGGCGTGACTTTACCTATGCCATGCAGGGCTATGAGGACGGCTATTATCTGGGCGGCAGCCTGTTTGACCATGTCAAACCCGGCATGCGCAGCTACCGGGAAGAGATTTTCGGCCCGACCCTGCAAATCATGCGCGCGAGCAACTTTGAAGAAGCGCTGAGCTACCCCAGCGACCATGAATACGGCAACGGGACCAGCATTTTCACTCGCGACGGCGACACCGCGCGCGATTATGTTGCCCGCGTCGAAGTGGGCATGGTGGGGGTTAATATCCCAATCCCCGTGCCGCTGGCCTTCCACAGCTTTGGCGGCTGGAAAAATTCCGCCTTTGGCGACATCAACCAGCACGGCCTGGAAGGCGTGCGCTTTTTCACCAAAACCAAAACGGTGACCCAGCGCTGGCCCAAGGGTATGAAAGAAGGGGCGGAGTTCGTGATCCCGACCCTGAATTCTTAAAAACAACAACATCACGGCGGAGAGGAAAAATGACATATCCAAAACTGGCGGTGGTGGCCGCATTAAGCGCAGCCCTGATGGGCTGCGATGCTTCGGTGGAGGTCAGCAGCACCTCGGATGATCGCGATCCGGCTTACAGCCAGCCCGCGCCCGGCCCCGACCTTGAGGTACATATCCCCTATGAGAAATTCACCCTCTCCAACGGGTTGCGCGTCGTCGTGCATGAGGACCGCAAGGCTCCGATTGTCGCCGTCAGTGTTTGGTATCATGTCGGCTCGAAAGACGAACCCGAAGGCAAAACCGGCTTTGCTCACCTGTTTGAGCATTTGATGTTCAACGGGACCGAGAATTATGACGGCGAATTTTTTGTTCCGCTTGAGGCTGCAGGCGGCACCGATCTGAACGGCACCACATGGTTCGACCGGACCAATTATTTCGAAACCGTACCAACCCCGGCGTTGGACCTGGCACTGTGGCTCGAATCCGACCGCATGGGGCATCTTTTGGGCGTGGTGACCGAGGAAAAACTGACCAACCAGCGCGGCGTGGTGCAAAATGAAAAACGCCAGGGCGACAATCAGCCCTACGGTCTGGTGGAATACGCCCAGCTTGAGGCGCTGTTTCCGCCGGGGCACCCCTACCGGCACTCCACCATCGGCTCGCTTGAAGATTTGGACAATGCCAGCCTTGAAGATGTGAAATCCTGGTTCAACAAATATTACGGCGCCGCCAACACCGTGGTTGTGCTGGCGGGTGATATCGACGCCGAGACCGCGCGCCCCTTGATGGAAACATATTTTGGCGATATCGCGGCGGGCCCCGACCTGCAGCGCGCCAAGGCCAATGCGCCGTCGCTCAGCGCCAATAAGATCGAAGAAATGACCGACAGCCGCGCGCCTAATACGCGGATTTACCGCAACTGGGTCGTGCCTGGGCGCACCACAGAGGATGCGCATCTGTTGCGCCTCGCTATGGGCGTATTGGGTAGCGGTAAAAATTCACGGCTTTTCAAAGAGCTGGTTTATGACAATGCCCTTGCCAGCAGTGTCGATGCCTCGGTGCAGCGGTTCGAGCTGGCCAGCATGGTCGAAATCAGTGTCGACCTGTTGGACGGCGTCGACCCGGACGAGGTCACCCGCCGCCTTGACGCGGTCATGGCCGATTTTCTGGACAACGGCCCAACGATTGAGGAAGTCAGCCGCATCAAAACCGGCATCATTGCGTCGCGCGTGCGCGGGCTGGAAAAAGTGGGCGGTTTTGGCGGCAAGGCTGTGGCTCTGGCGCAGGGTGAACTCTATGCCAATAACCCAGATTTTTATGCGCAGGAAATTGCCTGGATCGACGCCGCGAGCGCGCAAGATGTGCTGGATGTCAGCCGTGAATGGCTCGCGCGGCCGTATTACCAGCTGACCGTTAAAAAGGCCCCCACCTATGCCACCGGCGCGGGCGGGGCCGACCGTAGCAAGCTACCGGATGTGTCTGGCTTCCCCGATCTCAGCTTCCCGCCGATAGAAACCGCGACCCTGCCCAATGGTTTGAAACTGGTGCTGGCGCAGCGCGACAGCGTGCCGGTGATCGAAATGGCGCTGCAATTTGATGCGGGCTATGCCGCCGATCACGGCGGGAAATTTGGCACTGCCAATCTGGCGCTATCGATGCTGGACGAGGGCACAACCAGCCGTTCGGCGCTGGACATCGCCGCAGAAATGGACCGCCTCGGCGGCGAGCTGACAACCCGGTCGAACCTGGATCGCAGCGCCATTCGCTTGTCGGCGCTGGCCCCAAATTTGCGCCCGTCGCTCGATGTGATGGCCGATGTGGTGTTAAACCCGGCCTTCGATGCAGAAGAGTTTGAACGGTTGCGTACGCGCTGGCTGGCCTTTATCGACCGCGAGCAGGCGCAACCCGTACAGCTTGGCCTGCGCGAGCTGGCACCCTTGCTCTATGGCAGCGACCATGCCTACGGCATGCCGCTGACCGGCAGCGGCACCAAATCTTCGGTCGCGGCAATCACCCGCGATGATTTGGTGGCGTTCAAGGACACCTGGCTGCGCCCCGACAATGCGACGCTCTATGTCGTGGGCAATCTGACGATGACGGACCTGAGTGCGATGATCGAGGACGCCTTTGGCGGCTGGAGCGCGCCCGATGCACCGCTGCCGGTCAAGCAGTTGGATACCGTAAAAAATGCCGCATCTCCACGCGTGGTCATTCTCGACAAGCCGGGCAGCCCGCAAACGGTCATCCTGGGCGGGTCGCTGTTGCCGCCGTCGGGCGCAGAGGATGCGCTGGCGCTTGATACCGCCAATGACATTTTGGGCGGCGAGTTTACCAGCCGGGTCAATATGAACCTGCGCGAAGACAAGGGCTGGGCCTACGGGGCCTTTACCATCACCTTTGACGGGGCCGGTCAGCGCCTGTGGCTGGCCTATGCGCCGGTGCAAACCGACAAAACCGGGGCCAGCCTGAACGAAATGATTTCCGAAGTGTCGGGCTATCTGAACGGCCGGCCTGCCACCGAGGGCGAACTGACGCGGATTAAAAACACCCGCGTCAACAGCCTGCCTGGGAATTTTGAAACCAACACGGCGATTTTGGCTGATCTGATGACCAGCGGGCGGATCGGGCGCGACCTTGGGCATGTCAATGACCTCAAGGCCAAATTTGCCGCCCTTGACCTCAACGCCGTGCAAGCAGCAGCCGACCGCTATATCGACCCGAATGCGGTGGTGTGGCTATTGGTTGGTGACCGGGCGCAAATCGAAGATCAGGTGCGCGCCCTCGGCATTGCCGAGATCGAGACCCTGACCATCAGCGAGTAAGAGGACAGCCTTGACCACATTGACCGAAGACCAACGTGCGATCCGCGACATGGCGGACGCCTTCACGGCGGATCGCATCACGCCCTTTGCGGCCGAATGGGATGAGGCCAAAACCTGGCCCGCAGACGTTGCCCGCGCTGCGGGCGAACTGGGCTTTGGCAGCATCTATGTCGGCGAAGACCATGGCGGCTGCGGCCTGACCCGGGTGGAAAGTGCGCTGGTGTTTGAAGCGCTGGCTTATGGCTGCCCATCCACATCGGCGATGCTGTCCATTCACAATATGGCAACCTGGATGATCGACCGGTTTGGGGCGGATGATGTCCGCGCGCGGCTTGTGCCCCGGCTTGCCACTCTTGAGGCGATGGCGTCTTATTGTCTGACCGAACCCGGTGCGGGCTCGGACGCGGCCAGCCTGAAGACCCGCGCGGTGCGCGACGGCGATCATTATGTGCTGAACGGGGCGAAGGCGTTTATTTCAGGTGGCGGCGTGTCTGATGTGTATGTGGTGATGGCGCGCACATCGGATGACGGCGCGCGCGGCATCACCTGCTTTGCCGTGGAGAAAGGCACGCCCGGCCTCAGCTTCGGCGCGGAAGAGAAAAAACTCGGCTGGCATTCGCAGCCCACCGCCGCGGTGATGTTTGACGATTGCCGTGTGCCCGCCGCCAATCGGATCGGCGACGAAGGCCAGGGGTTCAAGATCGCCATGCAGGGCCTTGATGGTGGCCGGTTGAATATTGCCGCCTGCTCGCTGGGTGGGGCGCGGCGCGCGCTGGATGAAGCGGTGGTCTATACCAAGGACCGCCGCCAGTTTGGCAAGGCGATCGCTGATTTTCAAAACACCCAGTTCCGCCTGGCCGACATGGCAACCGCGCTGGAGGCCAGCCGGTTGATGCTGTACTCGGCAGCAGAAAAAGTCACCGCCAAAGCCGCTGATGCCTCGGCTGCAGCCGCCATGGCTAAACGCTTTGTCACCGACACGGCCTTCGATGTGACCAATCAGGCGCTCCAGCTATTTGGTGGGTACGGCTATTTGATGGACTATCCGATCGAGCGCATTTTGCGCGACCTTCGGGTGCATCAAATTTTGGAAGGCACAAACGAAATCATGCGTGTGGTGATTGCGCGCGAACTTTTGAAAGACTGATATGTCGGACGCAGACATCCTTTTTGAACGACGCGGCCGTATAGGCCTGGTCACGCTCAATCGCCCTAAGGCGCTCAATAGCCTGACGGCGGGTATGTGCCGCCTGATGCGCCGCAAGCTGGCCGAATGGGCGCTGGATACCGAGCTGGGCGCGGTGGTGGTTGTCGGCGCGGGCGACAAAGCCTTTTGCGCTGGCGGCGACGTGGTCAAGGTGTCGCAAAGCTATCAGGCGGGCGGTACCGAATGGTCAGAGTTTTTCACCGAAGAATATAAAATGAATGTCGCCATCGACGAATTTCCCAAACCCTATGTCGCCATTGTCGATGGCATTACCATGGGCGGCGGGGTTGGGATTTCCATCCCCGGCGATTTTTGGGTGGCGACGGAGAAAACCCTGTTTGCCATGCCGGAAACCGGGCTTGGCCTGTTTCCCGATGTGGGGGGCGGGTTTTTCCTGCCGCGCCTGCCTGGGAAATCGGGCATGTATATGGCGCTCACCGGTGCCCGCGCTAAGGCAGGTGATCTGTACGGCCTTGGGCTGGCGAGCCATGTGATCAATAGCGCCGATGTGGAGGCCGCCATAGCCCGCCTGGCGGAAGACGCCGACGGCACGCCCGACGCGGTGGACCGCGTGCTGGGCGACCTGCACCACGAGCCCGAGGCGGGCCCGATGCTGGCCGAGATGGAGGCGATCGACCGGCTGTTTGCAGGCAATAGCGTCGGCGATATCATCGCGGCGTGCAAATCGGACAGCTCTGACTTTGCGCAAAAACAGGCCGAGATCATGGCCACCAAGTCGCCCCTGTCGATGAAGGTCACCTTTGGACAGCTGACGCGCGGCGGGGCGGTGACCAGCTTCCGCGCCAATATGACGATGGAATACCGGCTGGTGAACCGCATCATGGCGCATCCCGACTTCCACGAAGGTGTGCGCGCTTTGCTGGTGGATAAGGACCAGGCACCCAAGTGGTCGCCCGCCACGCTGGACGGCGTCCCCGACCGTGCGGTTGACCAGATGTTTGAACCGCTCGAACGCGATATCAATTTCGACGAAGATTAAGAGGCAGAACATGACCACTATTGCATTTGTTGGGCTCGGCAATATGGGTTTGCCGATGGCCAAAAACCTTTTGGCGGCCGGGTTCAGCGTGACCGGGTTTGACCTCTCGGCAGAGGCGCGCGCGGCCTTCACCGAGGCGGGCGGGCGGGCAACCGACATGCTGGCCGATGCCGTTGTCGGCGCCGATGCGGTCATAACCATGCTGCCCAACGGCGCGATTGTGCGCGATGTCTATCAAGGCGAAGGCGGTGTCTTTGCCCATATGAAAGACGGGGCCTTGCTGATTGACAGTTCAACCATCGACGTCGAGACCAGCCGCACCGTGGCAGCAGCCGCCGAGGCGCAGGGCGCCGCCATGGTGGATGCGCCCGTATCGGGCGGTGTGTCGGGTGCGGCGGCCGGGACGCTGGCCTTCATGGTTGGCGGCACCGCCGAAGCCTATGCCCGGGCCGAGCCGGTTTTGGCCCCGATGGCGGGCAAGATCGTGCACGCCGGTGCAGCCGGCGGCGGTCAGGCGGCCAAGGCCTGCAACAACATGCTGCTGGCGATTTCGATGATCGGCGTCAGCGAGGCGTTTAATCTGGGGCGAAGTCTTGGGCTGGACGATCAGACCTTTTTCGATATCGCCGCCAATGCGTCGGGCCAGTGCTGGTCACTGACCAGCTATTGCCCGGTGCCGGGGCCGGTGCCCAGTGCGCCCTCCAACAATGGCTACAAGCCCGGCTTTGCTGCGGCTCTTATGCTTAAGGATTTGCGGCTGGCCGCCAGCGCCATTCAGGATACCGGCACCAATGCGCCGCTGGGCACCCATGCCGCACAGCTTTATCAAAGCATGGTCGACGCCGGGCTGGGCGACACCGACTTTTCGGGCATTATCAACTTTCTTGCCGAAAAAGCGGACGACGCGCTTTAGGGGTAAAACCCTAGTCCATATCCTCGTCCAGTGGATCGCTATCGGCGTCAAAATGCGGCCGATAGCGCGTCCGCCGTGCTGGCGGTCCCCGCTGCACCAAAGCGAATAACCGCCTGGGTACGGTTCGACACACCCATCACCTTGAAAATGGCATGCATATGCGCCTTGACCGTTCCCTCGGCGATATTGAGCCGGGCGGCGATTTCTTTGTTGGGCAGGCCGTCTGCCGCCATGGTCAAAATTTGACGCTGGCGCACCGACAGGCGCGATACGTCCAGCGCGGCGTCTTCGGACGAGATACGCTGAGTACGACCAACCCGCACGGCGCCGGGGGTCAGATGCGGGCGAATACGGTCAACATTGATGGGCAGGTTTTCAGTGGGCAGGCGCATGGCGCGGCGGATGGCGATAATCATCTGGGTGATGCTGGCGCTGCGCATGATGGTGTGCGTGTTTTTCCAATCGCTCTCGGTGCGGGCAACCGGGTCCAGCAGTGTGATCAGCGTTGCATTGGGGTACAGCCTGCGGGCAAGCGACAGGCAGTTTTCGCCCTCGCAATTTAGCGTTGTCGGATGAAACAAAATCAGATCAATCGACTTGCTGTGCGCCGTGCAGGCGACAAATTCTGACTCGCATCCCGCCACCAAGACTTCGTCAAACGGCCCGGCAGCGCTTACGACCTCTTTCAACGACAGGCAAAACAGTTCTTCACCATCAACAATCAACGCCTTCATAAGTCTGTCCTCGCTATTTTGTCGTGCGCCTCGGTTGTTGGCCGGGTCTTTTAAGGGCACAAAATTTCATCCCACAATCGCACCCATAAGGTAGCAAGGATTTGCGGCAATAGGCTTTCGATGCGATAAACGGTTGGGTGAGTGCGGTAAATCGTTTGATCTATTCACACCGCGTTCAGCCCGGCCGCCTTCTGTGCCTGGGCACCACCTGTTTTTCTGAGGAGGGTTATGTCTGACATATCGGCACTGATGGCGCAGCCTAATGTCTCATCCGCGCTGGATTGGCTCAGCGGTCAGCAGGATGCGCTTCTCGGGCGCCTGCAAGACTGGGCGCATATCAACAGCGGCAGCACCAATGCCGAGGGCTTGACCCGGATGGCCGAAGCGGTCAGCGCCTTTGCAGGCGACATGGCGGTTGACATCGCGCGCGTAGACCTGGCCCCCACCGAACGCGTTGGCAAGGACGGTCAGCCTTATGAGGAAGACAATGTGCCCGCCCTGCATATCAAAAGCCGGTCGCGCGGCAACCGCCGGGTGCTGCTAACCGGGCATCTGGACACGGTGTTCCCGCCCGACAGCGCCTTTCAAACCTGCCGCTTTCAAGAGGGCGGAACCCTCAACGGTCCCGGCGTGGCCGACATGAAGGGCGGCATATTGGTGATGCTGTCAGCCCTGAAGGCGCTGGAGCGCTCAGGCCTGGCGGACCGCATCAGCTATGATGTGCTGCTGTCGCCCGATGAGGAAACCGGCTCGCTCGCCAGTGCAGAGGTTCTAACCCGCATGGCGCGCGACGCCGATATCGGCCTGACCTACGAGCCCGCCCTGCCCGACGGCACCCTGGCCGGACGGCGCAAAGGCAGCGGCAATTTCACCCTTGTGGTGCACGGCAAGGCCGCACATGCGGGGCGTGAATTTTTTGAAGGCCGCAACGCGGTGGTGAAACTGGCGGCGATCATTGGCGATTTGGCCGCGCTCACTGGCGGCCGGCCGGGCTTAACCCTCAATGCCGCGACGCTGGCGGGCGGTCAGGCACCGAATATCGTCCCCGATCTTGCGCAGTGCCGGTTCAATGTCCGCCTCGAAGAGCAAAGCGACGGAGACTGGGTAGTTGCCGCAATCGATGACATCCTCGCCCGTCACGGCGAAGACGGGTTCAGCATCAAGCTTTACGGCGGCATCAACCGCCCGCCAAAGGTCATCAGCACGGCCAATCAGATGCTGATGGATAAGGTCCGCGCCCTCGGCAGCGCGCTTGATCTGGCGATCGACTATGTGCCCACAGGCGGCTGCTGCGAGGGCAACAATCTGGCGGCGGCGGGGCTGCCAAATATCGACACACTGGGCGTACGCGGCGGGCTGATTCACAGTGCACAGGAGTTTATGGTGCCCGAAAGTTTGATTGAACGCGCCCGGTTGTCAGCGCTAATCTTGTGCGCGCTGGCCGAGGGGCAATTTGACGATGTTGTCGACGCCCGGCGACGCGAAGAGGAATAGGCATTTGCAAATCATTCGGCCCATCGTTGAAGACGACCTGGACGCGCTGTGCGCACTGGCTGAGGAAACAGGCACCGGCATGACCAGCATGCCCAAGGACCGTGCCAGCCACGAACGGCGCATCGCCTATGCCCGCGAGGCGTTTACCACCGCTGACACCGCGCGGCGGTCGCTTGGGTATCTGTTTGTTTTGGAGGACGTGGACAGCGGCAAGGTCGTTGGGACGACCGGTATCAAAACCGGGATCGGCTATGCCAAACCGTTTTATAGCTACCGGCTGCTGAAAATCACCCAGGTCAGCCTCGAGCCGCAAAGCCGGGTGGACACTGAATTGCTGCAACTTTCCAACGATTTTACCGGCGCTGCCGAGGTGGGATCGCTGTTCTTACTGCCCGATTTCCGCAAGGCGTATGGTGGGCGCATGCTGGCGAAAATGCGCTATTTGTTTATGGGGGCCTTTCCGGAACGCTTCCCTGATCAGGTCATCGCCGAGATTCGCGGCTGGGTGGACGATGATGACAAATCGCCTTTTTGGGATGCCATCGGGCGGCATTTTTTCGATATGGAATTTGCCGAAGCCGACGAAATTAACGGCCGCGGCAACAGCCAGTTCATCGCCGACTTAATGCCCAAATTTCCGATTTACACCGCCCTGTTGCCCAAGGCCGCGCAGGCGGTGATCGGCAAGCCCAATGACGGCGCAGTGCCCGCAGTGAAGCTGCTGGAGGCGGAAGGTTTCCGCTTTTCGGGTGCAGTCGACATTTTTGATGGCGGGCCAACCTTCAATGTGGCGCGCCCGGCGATCCGCACCATTCGCTCTAGCCGCTTGCGCCCCCTGGCCGGGACCGTGGACGGCGAAAGCGCCGCCGCCAAATATCTGATCGCCAAGGACGATCTGGACGACTTTCGGGTCACCATGGGGCAGGTGGCTGAGACCGACAGCGGCGTATGGATCGCCGAGTCGGTTGCGCGCGCGCTCGACCTGACCAAAGGCGACCTTATTCGCTATGCCCCGCTTAACCCGGTTTAGGATAGACATATGGATGGACAATTGATCATTGCGGGCAAGCCCATCGCAGGTGGCGGGCAGCCTTTTGTGTCGGACAATCCGGCAACGGGTGCGGCGTTTTGGACCGGGGCGGCGGCTGACAAAAGCGATGTTGCCCGCGCGGTGGCTGCTGCGCGCGCGGCGTTCGACGCCTGGTCGGTGACCACGCTCGACGAACGCATTGCCCATGTGGAGGTTTTTTGCCGTCACTTGGAGGCCAATAAGGAAACCCTTGCCAGCCTGATCAGTCAGGAAACCGGCAAACCGCTGTGGGATGCACGCGGCGAAGCTGGCGCCATGGTGGGTAAGGGCGCAATCTCGATCAAGGCTTACGGCGAGCGCACCCCCACTCGCGAGGGTACACAGGGTGCGATGCGCACCCGGCTGAGCCACCGCCCGCACGGTGTGATGGCGGTGTTTGGGCCGTATAATTTCCCCGGCCACCTGCCAAACGGGCATATCATCCCGGCCCTGCTGGCAGGCAATACGGTGGTCTTCAAACCGTCGGAACTGACGCCCGGCGTGGGCGAGTGGATGGTGCAGGCCTGGCACGATATCGGTTTGCCCGCAGGTGTGGTGAATCTGGTGCAGGGCGCGCGCGAGGTGGGCGAAGCGCTGGTGGGCGATCCGGACATCAACGGGGTGCTGTTCACCGGCAGCGTGCCCACAGGGCGGGCGATCTCGCGCGCGCTTGTTGACCGGCCCGAGGTGATGCTGGCGCTTGAACTTGGCGGTAATAATCCGCTGATTGTCCACGATGTTGAGGATGTGCGCGCGGCGGCGATTATGACGATCAATTCGGCCTTTATCACATCGGGGCAGCGCTGCACGTGCGCGCGGCGGCTGATCGTGACCGAGGGCGAGACCGCAGACGCGTTTTTGGAGACGCTGGTGCGCGCGACCGAGGGCATTTCGGTTGCTGCCGGTGACACGGACCCAGCCCCCTTCATGGGGCCAGTGATCAGTGCCGCTGCGGCCGACCGTGTGCTTGCAGCGCAAGACACGTTGCTGACCTCGGGCGGCTCAGCGCTTGTACGCGCCGCGCGCATGGCGGACGGTCCTGCCTTTGTCAGCCCCGGGCTTGTTGACGTTACGGCGGTGAAAACCCGCGCCGATGAGGAGGTGTTCGGGCCTTTATTGCAGGTGATCCGGGTGCCCGATATGGAAGCGGCGGTGCAGGAAGCCAATGCGACGCGGTTTGGCCTGGCATCTGGCCTGATTTCCGACAGCCGCGCGGCCTATGACGATTTCTATCCCCGTGCGCGGGCAGGCATCGTCAACTGGAACCAGCAAACCACGGGCGCAAGCTCGGCTGCGCCTTTTGGCGGGATCGGCTTGTCAGGGAATTTCCGGCCAAGCGCCTATTATGCCGCCGATTATGTCGCCTATGCCGTGGCCTCGATTGAAAACCCGGACGACAAGGTTACGGTAACCGCCGACCCTGTTGGCGTTTCGTTTTGAGGGCAGTGATGACGGTAAGAGAAGCAAATTTTGACGGTCTTGTTGGTCCCACGCACAATTATGCGGGCTTGAGTTACGGCAATGTGGCGTCGGCCTCGAACGAGGGGCAGGTGTCCAACCCGCGCGAAGGGGTGCTGCAAGGATTGGGCAAGGCGCGGCATATGCTGTCGCTTGGGATGGTGCAAGGCATTTTGCCGCCGCATGAACGCCCGCACCTGCCAACGCTGCGCGGGCTGGGGTTTACGGGCGGCGACGATGCCATGCTCGCTTCGGCCTGGGCCGCCAGCCCGGCACTGGTGGCCAACATTGCCTCCAGCGCGGCCATGTGGACCGCCAACGCCGCCACCATCACGCCCGCACCCGACAGCGCCGATGGCCGCACGCATTTCACCCCGGCCAATCTGGCGGCGATGTATCACCGTTCGATCGAACATCCGACAACCGCGCGGGTCTTAAAGGCGATCTTCCCCGAGGGTGAGCGCTTTGCCCATCACTGCGCCCTCGAAGGCGGCGTGCATCTGGGGGACGAGGGGGCGGCGAATCATAACCGCTTTTGCGCGGAGTACGGCGATAAGGGTGCGAGCCTGTATGTCTATGGGCGCGACGCTTTTGCGCCTGCCGACGACCTCAAATACCCCGGCCGCCAAACCCGCGAAGCGAGCGAAGCGATTGCCCGCCTGCACGGCGACGACAAGGCGCGCACGCTGTTTGTGCGGCAAAACCCGGTCGCGATCAATGCCGGAGCCTTTCACAATGATGTGGTCGCGGTCTCGAACCGCAATGTGTTTTTCTACCACGAACTGGCCTTTGAGGACGCGGGCGACGTGCAGGCGCGCCTGAGGGCGGCTGCCCCCGAGATTGATTTTGTCTTTGTCGAGGTGGCGGATGCCGAGGTGCCGCTCAGGGATGCGGTCAAAAGCTATCTGTTTAACAGTCAGCTTGTGGATATTCCGGGCCGTGATGGGATGACGTTGATTTTGCCGAAAGAGGTGGAGGAAACCCCCAGCACCAAAGCCTATATTGACAATTTGGTGGCTTCAAATGGTCCGATTCGCCACGCCGATATCATGGATGTGCGCCAAAGCATGCGCAATGGCGGCGGGCCTGCGTGCCTGCGCTTGCGCGTTGTGCTGTCTGACGACGATATCGGCGCACTGGGCACCAAATGTTTGCTGACGCCAAAGCGGCTTGACGCGCTGGAGGATTGGGCCAGCACGCATTACCGCGACCGGCTGGCGCTGGATGATTTGCGCGATCCGGCCTTGTGGCGCGAAGTGATGGCTGCCCTTGATGCGCTGACCGGGCTTTTGGACCTGGGCAGTCTGTACAGCTTTCAACGTGCCGGGGCCTGAAGGCTGTCGGCTTTGCCTATGCTCTAGCGCGATTGTGATGCGCTGTTGGCAAAGCGTATTTTGACCTTATCGGCCTTGGCCGTTAGAAACTGAGGCAAACGCAAAGCGGGCGGTCGAGCAGGGCGACCATGGCTTTTTGCGAAGTTTATCCCTGTGGGAGATGTGGCACATGCTGATCAAACAGCGCAAAGCCTCGGACGAGAGCGAAAACAACGTCACGTCTGAATGGGCGTATCTCAACCGCCGCAAGCTGATGCTGGGCGCGGGGGCTGCGCTTATTGGTGCGGGCGCGGCGCTGTCTGACCTGCAGCGGCGCGATGCTGGCCCGCGCGAGCTTGGCAGCCTTGATTTTAGCCAAAATCCAGCCTTTCGGCCTGACGAGGTGGTCACCCCCGAGGCGGCGGTCACGCGCTATAACAATTTCTATGAATTTGGGGTGTCGAAAGAAGACCCGTTCATCAACGCCTGGCGCCTGCAAACCTCGCCCTGGTCGGTGACGGTGGACGGCTTTACCGACAAACCCGGCACCTATGCCTTTGAAGACCTGGTGGACATGAACGCACTTCAAGAGCGCATCTACCGGCTGCGCTGTGTGGAGGCGTGGTCCATGGTTATTCCGTGGATCGGTGTGCCGCTAGCCTCGATCATCAAAAAGCTGGCCCCCACGTCGGACGCCAAATATGTGGTGTTTGAAACCCTGGCGGACCCGGCGCAGATGCCGGGCATTCGCTGGCCGGTGATCGACTGGCCGTATCAGGAAGGCCTGCGCATGGACGAGGCGATGAACGATCTCGCCTTTATTGCCGTTGGTCTGTTTGGCAAGGAAATCCCCAACCAAAACGGCGCGCCGATGCGGCTGGTGACGCCGTGGAAATATGGCTTTAAGTCGATCAAATCGATTGTGCGCATCACCTTTTCCGACACGCAGCCGACCACAAGCTGGATGAAAACCGGCCCCAGTGAGTATGGCTTTTTCTCGAATGTGAACCCCGAGGTCAGCCATCCGCGCTGGAGCCAGGCGCGCGAGCGCCGCATTGGGGAATTTGGCCGCCGTGATACGCTCAAATTCAATGGCTACGGCGAAGAGGTTGCCGATCTATATGCCGGGATGGACCTGCGTAAATATTTCTAAGCGCGGCGCCTATGGATATCTTTTCTGCGACATCGCTGAGGCGTTACGGCAAGCCCATTGCCCATGCGGCGTTGGCTCTGCCGCTTTTGATGGTTATCGGTGATGTGTATGATTATATCACCACCGGCTTTAGTGTTGGTCTGGGGGCCAACCCGCCCGAAGCGCTCAATCGCCATTTGGGTCAGTGGGCGCTCAGGGTTTTGATCCTGTCGCTTGTCATCACCCCCTTGAGCACGCTCATCGGATCACCCAAGCCGGTCCTCTTTCGCCGCATGGTGGGTTTGTGGGCCTTTGCCTATGTGGTGTTGCATCTGGCAAGCTATATTGCGCTCGATAAGGTGTTTGAGTGGGACGAGATTTGGCAGGATATCGTCAAGCGCACCTTCATCACGCTTGGCATGGCGGCCTTTGTTTTGCTGATCCTGCTTGCCGCAACGTCGACCAACTGGGCGGTGCGCAAATTGAAGGCCAAACGCTGGAAGCGCCTACACCGGCTTGTGTATCCGGCGGTGATTCTGGCGGCAGTTCATTTCATTATGATGCGCAAGGGCCTGCAGATCGAGCCGCTGATTTACGCAGGCATCGTCGCGGCGTTGCTTGGGTTTCGCCTGGTGGGTCGTGCGCGGCGCGGGCTCTGACCCTAACTCTGACGGCGCAAAATCATAACGTTCGAGACCATGGTCATCACTGTGTCGCCGTTTTGATTGGCAACCGTGTGGCGGCTTTTGACCAGGCCAACATTGGCGCGCGACTGCGACGGGCGCGTTTCGATGCATTCCGACGTCACGCTCAGCACATCGCCTGGAAAGCAGGGGGTTTTCCAGCGAATTTCGTCCACACCGGGCGAGCCAACTCCGGCGACGCCCGCTTGCATCAGATGGTCGACCATCATGCGCATGGTCATGCTGCATGTATGCCATCCGCTGGCGCACAGGCCGCCCATTGGTGACATTTTGGCAATCTCGTCATTCAGGTGAAAGGGCTGGGGGTCATATTTCGAGGCGAATTCGATAATTTCCTCGCGGCTGACCTCATATCGGCCAAAGGTTTCGCTGCTGCCTATCTCAAAGTCTTCAAAGAATTTTTTGAACATCGCCGTGCCTCGCTCGCGCTTATGTGCCTGCAGTGTTCGTATGGACCGGGCTGGCCTGCGTCAAGCGCGGCGGTGAAAAGCCGATTGACGGCGGCCACGCGTGCTTTAGGATTTAGGAATGAAAGATGTTGTGTTTCGATTTTTTGCCGGGATCGTGCTGCTGACCGCACTGGCCGTGCCCCTGCATGCTGCCGAGAAAATCCAAGCCACCTATGACGTGACATGGTCGGGGCTGACCATTTTTTCGATGGACCTCAGCGTTGTGCGCGACGGCGAGCGGTACCGCATCGACACCGACGCCCGCACCCGCGGCGTTTTGAACTGGCTGTTTTCTGGCAAAACCCAGGCCTATGCTGAAGGCTTGGTGAAAAACGGTGCCCCGGTTCCTGCCCTATATTATAACGGCGGGCGCTGGTCGGGGGAGGATTATCACCGCGCCATGACCTTTGATGCGAGCGGCCAATTGGCCGACGTTGACCTTAATATCCCTGAGGACTGGCAGTCCAAATATCCGCGCGAGCCGGTGCCGCCCGAATTGCAACTTGGGCCCGACCCCTTGTCGCTGGTGATGCTGCTGTTTAACGAGTCGCTGGTGCAGGCCGCACTCAGCGAACCCACGGCAGTGCGCACCTTTGACGGCAGGCGGGTGTATGAGGTGGTGCTGGACTGCGACGCCAGCGCCGAGGCCCGCCTGGAGATCGATACCGACGTTTATGAAGGTGCAAGCCAGCCCTGCGGGGTCGATTTCCGGCTGATCAGTGGCCGACTGACCCTGACCGAAGAGCAACAAGCCGAACTGGAGCGCGAACGCGAAGACGCGCGCAAACGGTTCGAGCGCCGCAACCGCCGCGGCCGCGCCAAGCGCGACACCACGGGTGCCGAAGGCGAGAATATCAAGCTTTATGTCGCCGATATCACTGGCGAGGGGCTGGTGTTGCCGGTTGAGGGTGAAATGCCGTCGGGCTTTGGCCGGGTCAAGGTCTCGATGACCAAATTTACGCGCGAAACGGCGGCCCCCATCATGGTGACCGCCTATGCGCCCGACGTGCCCATGCCAGCGGGCACATTGGAATCCTGCGCTGTCACAGCCGAGGCGGCACCCGCGCCAGAGCCGACGACAAGCTGTTAAGCCGAATATTTTGAGGGAGGGGACGATGACCCATATGACATCATTTTTCAAAGCCGGGGTGGCGTTAAGCCTGTTATCGGGCGCGGCGGTGGCCGAGCAAACCATCATCCACGCCGGAACGCTGCTGGCCGTGCCGGGCGAAGCCGCCAAGACCGATCAGTCGGTGGTGATAGAGGATGGCCGCATTGTCCGCGTCGAAGACGGCTTCATCGAAGCGGCCGACGCCACCATCATCGATCTCAGCGATGACTTTGTCATGCCCGGCATGATGGACATGCACGTTCATATTCAGGGCGAACTGGAACCCGGTCTGGTGGGCGACAGCAACACACTGCGCCTGTCGACGGCTGACATTGGCATGCGCTCGACGCTCTATGCGCGCCGGACGCTGATGGCGGGCTTCACCACCGTGCGCGATGCTGGCAATGACCAGCCGCAAATCAATGCCCTGCGCCTGGGCCAACAGCGCGGCTGGGTGGTCTCACCCCGGATTGTTGCGGCGGGCGGTGTGGGCATCACCGGCGGCCATTCCGACGTGGACGGGATGCGCCATGACCTGCTCGAACATTTCACCACCAAGCAAATCTGCGACGGCGGTGACGACTGCACGCGGGCCACGCGCCGGGCGATCAAATTTGGCGGCGACTTTATCAAAATCGCAGCCACCGGCGGGGTGCTGTCGGATACCAATACCGGCACCGGCCAGCAAATGACCAATGCCGAACTGGAGGCCGTTGTCGACACCGCGCATGCGCTGGGGCGCAAGGTGGCCGCGCACGCGCACGCAGCGGCAGGCATTAATGCCGCGCTCCGGGCCGGGGTCGACAGTGTGGAGCATGGCTCTTACGCCGATGCCGAGTCGATCCGTCTCTTCAAGGAAAACGGAGCCTATCTGGTGCCAACGCTATTGGCGGGGGCAACGGTCGTGCGTATGGCCGAGGCCGGGCAAATCGCCTCACCCGCGATCAAGGCCAAGGCGCTGCGCGTGGGCAAAGACCTGATGGACAATTTCAAGCGCGCCGCCGATGCCGAGGTGAAAATCGCTTACGGCACCGACAGCGGCGTGTCGCGTCACGGTAACAATGCCGAAGAAGCGGTCTTGATGGCGGATGCCGGTATGGCGCCGATGGACATTTTGAAGTCGGCAACTGTCAATGCCGCTGACCTGATCAGCCGCAGCCATGATCTGGGCACCATCGAGCCGGGCAAGCTTGCCGATATCATTGCCATGGACGGCAGCCCCTTAAGCGATATCAGGGAAGTGCTGTCGGTCGATTTCGTCATGCAGGGCGGCACGGTTTATAAACGCCAATAACCAATCAACTCTGGACCGTAGTCCAGGCTCAAATCTTGGTGAGAGCGCGCGGGAGAACCTTGCGCTCTTATCGTTTGGGCGACTATGGTCGCGCCCATGCGTATTGTGATCGCCATTCTTGTTGTTTTTTCCACTCTGGCTGTATCGGGCCAGGGCGCGGCGTGCAGCCATATGGCTGATACCGAGACCGTAGCGATGATGACAGACATGATGGCGGACGGCGACCACGACATGGCCTGCTGCGATGACGCGTGCCTGTGTATGGATGCA
Source organism: Kordiimonadaceae bacterium (assembly GCA_030148905.1). Lineage (GTDB taxonomy): Bacteria > Pseudomonadota > Alphaproteobacteria > Sphingomonadales > Kordiimonadaceae > JASBSO01. Next base: position 21,946 of record JASBSO010000223.1, read on the forward strand.
GTCAGCAGCGCCGCTGTACTTCCCACATCCCAGCCTTTGGCGGTTGCGTCGCAACTTGCTGATGGCTCGAACGCAAACGTCCTGCCCCTGACGGGACGCTCTATCACCCCCATACCGGACCCGCCCGCGCACACTCTCCGTTAAACACCCTCGCACCGCTGATCCGGTGTGTGTCTTTGTTTGCTGGAGAGATGTTTTGAGAAAACGACTATATGTGTGGGCCGCGCTGGCCCTGATTGTAACGAGTGGCGGGCTGCAGGCGCGGCCGGTTTCCTATCCTGGTGGGTGGACCGCCCTGTGGTTTACCGATGCGATCGGCGATGCCTTGTGGCTGCATTATTCCCCAACCGCGCGGTACAGCGTCGGGTTTCGGGCTGAGCGCAACCGCGACAGCGATTTTGTTTTTTACGGCGGCCAGTATACGCGGCTGCTGAAACGCTGGAACGCGCCCGGCAGCCAGGCGAACCTCTATTTGAATACGGGCGCTGGCTTTGCCTTTGACACCGAAGGCGATGACTTTACCCCGCGCGGGTCGGCGCTGGGCTCGGGCTTTTTGGGCGTACAGGCCGACTGGGAAACGCGGCGCTGGTTCGCCAGCTATGACGTGCGGCATTTGGTAATCGACGGCAGGCCCGATCAGTTTGTTCAAAAGCTTCGCCTGGGTGTTGCGCCCTATATCGCCGAGGTCGGCGACTGGCACCTGTGGTTCATGGTCGAGGGTGCCCACCGGGATGAAAATGAAGACCGGTTTTCGGTCACACCCCTGTTGCGCCTTTTCAAGGGGCCACTGCTTTTGGAAGGCGGCGTGTCCGACCGGGGCGAGTTTTTGTTCAACGCAATTTACAGATTTTAGAAGAGGAGGATATCCCTCATGAAAACATTACTGATTCTGGCCGCTTTGATGGCGACCCCCTTTGCCCAAGAGTCCAAACCCCACAGCCACGAGGGCGAGGTTCTGGACCGCACCGTGACCGAACGTGTAACGCCGGTGGCAGGCGGCACGATTGTGGCGATGAATGTGAACGGTCTGGTGTGTGACTTTTGCGCCATCGCCATTGATAAGGTGTTTCGCCGTGAGGCCGGTGTTGCCGATGTTGCGGTCGACCTGAGCGACAAGATCGTCGTGGTGGCCCTGGAGCCGGGCACCGACATTGACGATAAGCGACTTGAAAAGCTGATCAACAATTCAGGCTATGACCTGGTGTCGGTCAAGCGCGGCGTGGCGGCGAGTTAACGCGCATGGCACTGAGCGACATTCACCAGGACCCACCTGCCGCCCGCGGCAAGTGGGCGGCGACCTTTGCGCTGTTTACATCGATGGGCACGCTGATTTGCTGTGCGCTGCCGGCCTTGCTGGTGACGCTGGGTCTCGGTGCGGTGACGGCGGGGCTGGTCTCCGCCGTGCCGCAGATTGTATGGCTATCCGAGCATAAGGCCTGGGTCTTTGCCTTTGCCGGGCTGATGCTGTCAGCGGCGACCTACAGCGTTTGGCGCGCGCGCAACGACCCGTGCCCAGCCGACCCGGCGCAGGCCGCGGCGTGCACCCGGCTGCGGGTGATTACACGCTGGATACTGGGCATTGCATGGACCACCTATGCGATCGGCTTTTTCTTTGCCTATCTGGTGGTGCCGCTGTTTTACGGCTAGGGTCAGGACTATATGAACGGCCCTAACCCTAGGCCCTTAGCGCGGCTTTGAACACCCCAACCGCCCGCCTGTGGAGGGCACGGTCGTCGTCTCGCCCAATGTGGCCAGCTGTTCAAAGACCGCCACCGGGTCAGTGCCGGTCTCTGCCAAGGGCTCGTCGAGCGCATCCAGAGCTTTGAGGTCATCCGGTGACGGCACTGCGCGCCGTTCGGGCAATTGTTTTTGGTAACGCCGGATTGCGTCAAAAGCCGCGTCCAAAAGCGCACCTTCCTGCGCGCGCTGCGTGTGCGCAAAACTGTCGTCATGCATAGTATATCCCCCGTCTTGTGCTGCACCGCAGCGCGGGCACTTGACGATAGGAACAGCCATGCGGTCAACGCATAAAATCTAATCGAATGGCGTAGGAAATTTTGGTGCAGACCCGTGGGAGCAGCCCGACCGCGCGGGCGACTTCAGGTGTTGAACCGGAAATGCAGCACGTCGCCGTCGAGGACAACATACTCCTTGCCTTCAAGCCTGAGCTTGCCCGCATCGCGTGCGCCCGCCTCGCCGCCAAGCGCGACATAGTCATCGTAGGCCGTGGTCTCGGCGCGGATAAAGCCTTTTTCAAAGTCGGTGTGGATGACGCCTGCCGCCTGCGGGGCCTTGGTGCCCTCGGTGATGGTCCAGGCGCGAGCCTCTTTCGGCCCGGCGGTGAAATAGGTGATCAGGCCCAACAGGTCGTAGCCCGCACGAATGACGCGGGCGAGCCCGGTTTGCCCCAGCCCCAGTGTTTCCAGAAACTCGGCCTTATCGGCGTCGTCGTCGAGCTGGGCAATCTCGGCCTCAACGGCGGCAGAGATCACCACCACGCCCGCGCCCTGGGTGGCGGCCATTGTTTCCACCGCTGCGGAAAATGCGTTGCCGGTGGCGGCGCTGTCCTCGTGGACATTGGCGACATAGAGAATGGGCTTGCCGGTCAGCAGCTGCAGGTTTTTGAAGGTTTGTGCGTCTTCGTCCGAGACCTCCAGCATGCGGGCCGGTTTGCCGTCTTCCAGAAGCGGGATCACCCGCTCGATCATGTTGGTGGTCTCAACCGCCTCTTTGTCGCCGCCCTTCACCTTGCGCACCAGGCCCGCCATGCGGCCCTGCAGGCTTTCAAGGTCAGCCAGCATCAGCTCGGTCTCAATCGTCTCGGCGTCGGCGACCGGGTCTACGCGGCCGTCCACATGGGTGATGTTACCGTCTTCAAAGCAGCGCAGCACGTGGATGATGGCGTCCACTTCGCGGATATTGCCGAGAAATTTGTTGCCTAGGCCTTCGCCCTTGGACGCACCCTTGACCAGCCCGGCGATGTCGACAAAAGACAGCCGGGTGGGGATCACCTCAGCCGAGCCGGCAATCTCGGCCAGCTTAAACAACCGCTCGTCGGGCACCGGCACATCGCCGACATTGGGGTCGATGGTGCAGAAGGGGTAATTTTCCGCCGCCGCGGCCGCGGTGTTGGTCAGCGCATTAAACAGCGTCGATTTCCCCACATTGGGCAGGCCGACAATTCCGCATTTAAAACCCATCAGTCTGTGTCCTTGTTTAAAAATTTGTCTTTCAGCGCGCCGAGCGCCGCAAAGGGGCCGGATGCACCCGCAGCACCCGCAGTATCGGAGGCAGGCTTGGACGCCGATGCGGTCTCTGCTTTGGCGGGCTTGGGGGCCTTTGACGGCTGATCCGGTTGACGTTTTCGCGCCAGCTCGGTCATGAAGCGGGGCAAGTCGCCTGCCACCAGCCAATCGGCCACGTCCGCGATGTCGCGGCACAGGTCGTCAAAATCGGGGGCTTCGGCTTTGGCGAAGTCTGACAGCACATAAGGCGACACCTTGTCGCGGGCCCCGGGGTGGCCAATACCGATGCGCACCCGCTGAAAACCGTCGCCGATATGCTGGATGGTCGAGCGGATACCGTTATGCCCGGCGGCACCGCCGCCCGCCTTGGCCTTCACCTTGAGGGGGGCGAGGTCCAGCTCGTCATACAGCACGGTCACATCCTCAGGGCCAAGTTTATAGAACCGCATGGCCTCGCCGATGGCTTCGCCCGAGGCGTTCATAAAGGTTTGCGGTTTGAGCGCCAGCACCTTCTTGGTGCCGATGCGGCCCTCATAGACCTCGGACTTGAATTTGGATTTGGGGCCCAAGAGAGAAAAGCGGTGGATGATTGCATCCACCGCCATAAAGCCGACATTGTGTCGGTTGTTCTGATAGGCCGTGCCAGGATTGCCGAGACCGGCGATCAGGTGCATGGGGCCTAGTCTTCGCCGCCTTCGGCGTCTTTCGTGGTCTCAACCTCGGCGTCGTCGTCTGCTTCGTCGGCAGCCGCACCTTCTTTCGACTTCAGGCCCGAAGGCGCCACAATCGCAAGAATGGTAAAGTCACGGTCGGTAATGGTCGGCACCACACCTTTGGGCAGCGTCACGTCAGAGATTTTGGCCGCATCGCCGATATCCAGGCCGTCGACACTGATGGTGATCGATTCTGGGATCGCGTCTGCAGGCACTTCCAGCTCGATATCGTGACGCACATGGTTGATCACGCCGCCGCGCTTGAGGCCGGGCGAGGTTTCCTCGCCGATCACAACCACCGGAATGTCCATGACAATGGTCGCACCCTTAACAAGGCGCAGAAAATCGATGTGCTGTGGCTCGTCCGAAACGGGGTGCAGTTGCAGGTCGCGCGGCAATACGCGCGTGGCCTTGCCGTCTACTTCCACATCATAGGTGTGCGACATGAAGCCGCCACGGTTGATCAGGGAGACGATAACATTTTGAGGAATCTGGATCGATTCCGGATCTTGTTTGCCGCCGTAGATCACAGCAGGCACATAGCCTTGACGACGCGCAGCACGAGAGGCTCCCTTACCAACCCGGTCGCGGCGTTCCGCTTTAATTTGAATGACGTCAGCCACTATTAACTCCTATAAAACCGCGCGCCGGATGGCCGGTGCGCATGGGGGCGTGCCCTCCAGGGATGAACAGCCCAAAACCGCCCGCCAAAGCCAGCCTTCAGCGAGTCGCGCGCTTGGTAACGCCAAATCTGTTAAAATGCAAGGAAAATGGCGCTATGTGGCGGCTTGTTCGCGCGCTTTCAGGTGGATACGCAGCGTGTTGAGATACGCGAGATAAAACCCGACACCGACCGGCAAAAGGATCGGCACCAAATAGACAATGGCGAATAACAGTACGGACTTTTCCAGCAGCAGTAAGGGGGCCATCGACAAGTACATGAAAAGATGAAAGGTTATCGGGAGAAGCGACAGAAGCATAGCGAATATTGGAAGCAGGACCGCAAAAGCCAAAGAGAAGAGAAAGGACCATAAAAACCACCCATCGCTTGGCACATCCTGCGCGACGAGCTTGGCGGTTGCAGTGAACAGGAACATGGGATAGGCAAGGCATAACAAGGCTACAAGCCTGCTGATGATATGCGTTTTCAGCGAAAACCTACCAATATACAGACGTGCGATCATCCTGAGCCCAGCGTGCATATATCCTATAAGGCGTCCCAGCGTCTTGGTCTCCCTCTATGGCATTAAAGATGTCGAAGGCAGTTCGACAGTCTTCGCCCATAAGGTAGCGAACAATTATGTCGCTTGCAGGGCGTGCCAGGCTGGAGCTATGGGTTTGAGATCTACTCAAACAGGCTGGAGACGCTGGTTTCGTGGGCGATGCGGTTCATTGCCTCGGCCAGCAGCGGAGCGACCGTAACGATACGCACTTTTTCGGTGGCCAGCACCGCGTCGCTTGGGCGGATGGTGTCGGTGGCAACCACCTCGGTCAGCACGCTTTTTGAAATGCGTTCCATGGCGGGGCCCGAAAACACACCGTGAGTCACATTGGCCGAGACCGAGGCGGCCCCTGCGTCCATCAATGCCTGCGCGGCGTTACAGAGGGTGCCCGCGCTGTCGCAGATGTCATCAACCAGCACGCAGTCCGCACCCTTCACGTCGCCGACGATGTTCATCACTTCGGACACCCCTGCGCGTTCGCGGCGCTTGTCGACAATGGCGATGGGGGCATCGAGGCGTTTGGCATAGGCGCGCGCGCGGACCACGCCGCCCACATCGGGGCTGACAATCACCGTGTTGCGACCTCCGTGCGTTTCCTTGAGGTCGCGCACCAGCACCGGCATGGCGTAAAGATTGTCGGACGGACTATCTAAAAAGCCCTGAATCTGCCCGGAGTGAAGGTCCATGGTCAGCACCCGCTCGGCGCCGGCGGTGGTGATCAGAGAGGCGCCCAGCTAGGCTGAACTCGGCGTGCGCGGGCCGGGTTTTCGGTCCTGCCGGGCATAGCCATAATAGGGCATCACCGCTGTGATTCTGCGTGCGGACGCCCGACGCAGCGCGTCGATACACACCAACAATTCCATCAAATGGTCATTGGCGGGGTAATGCGTGGGCTGAAGGACGAACACGTCCTCGCCGCGTACATTTTCATGAATTTCAACAAACACTTCGCCATCGGAAAAGCGCGTTACCCGCGCCTTGGTTAGCGGTGTGTTCAGATAGGCCCCGATCGCCTCGGCCAGTTCGATATTGGCGTTACCCGATAGAATTTTCATGTGACTTGGCCCCTTGGCTCTATGCTGTGCCCACGGCATGAGTGCTTATCGCACCGGGGGCGGGCGTGTAAAGCGCCGCTGCGACCGTCAGGACAGAAAAATCGCGCTGAGCTGGCGGCCATAATCAGGCGCGCTTTGGTGCGTACTGCGCCGGTAACTGAAATGATAGGGCGAGGCATAAGTGTCGGTTTTGCTGTGCCACAGATTGAAGATACCCGCCCGCTTGAGGCGTTCCGACACATAACCCGGCAGGTCAAACTGGAAATGGGCGTCGTCGCGCCCCGGTGCGAAAAAGCGCGCGGCGGCGCTGTCGGCGGCTTCGGCGGCGGCGCGCATGTCGCCTGCCACTTCATAGCTTGGCTGTTGGATCGTCGGCCCGGTGGCGGCGGCGATATGGTCGCGCCGGGCGCCAAGGCTGATCATGGCCTCCACCGCGGCGTCGGTGACGCCTGCGGTCGCCCCGCGCCAGCCTGCATGCGCGGCGGCAATGACCCCCGCTTCGCGGTCGGCCAGAAGTACGGGCAAACAGTCCGCCGTCAGCACACCGATGATCATCCCCGGCGTGCGCGTGACCAGCGCATCGGCCTTGGGCCGGTCCTCGCCAAAGTCATGTTCGACGACAAAGGCGGTCTTGCCGTGCACTTGATATGGGGTCAGCACCGGCAGGTCGGCGCCAATGCGCGCGGCAGCGCGGCGGCGGTTGTGGGCGATGTTGTCGGCGCTGTCGCCCGAGCCGGGCCCGCAATTCAACGTCGCATAGACGCCCGTGGACACGCCGCCCTCGGCGCTGAGAAACGCGTGTCCGGTTTTCAGAGTGTCGGCACGTTCGTCCTGAAACACCATCATATGCTGCGCACCTCCAACACTTTGAATAGCGATCCCATCTCGGTGGGGTCAACCAGGCGTTTGAGGTCGGCCAGCACCCGTGCGGCATCCGCCTTGGCGGCAAGTGCCTGCGCCCGCGCGCCGACACCGCGCGCCATCAGATACGCGCCTTGTTCCTCCACCGGGCCAGTTTTTAGGCCAGCAGCCATAAAGATGCGAGCAAGCGCAGCAAAATCAACATGTGCGGTCAGGTCGGCGCAGCCTGGTGCAGCGAGCGGGTCCACCATTTGGTGATTTGCAAGCGCTTGGAAGGTTGGGGTGTGCGGTGGGGCGGTATAGCCATAATCGATGATCAGGGCCGCGCCGCCTTGGTCTTTCAGCCGGTCTGCGATCGTAGCGGCGACGTTGAGGCTGGCGGGCGATATTTCCACAACGGTACCGGGCTCGGCGCGCCGTTCGGCCTCGGGCGCGTGCAGGAATGCGGGGCCAGGCGGCACCTTGGCGAAGGTGAGCGTGTCGTCGTCGCGCGTCACCGCAACCTCGGCCCAGGTCTCGCCGGTTTTGACAAATTGGTGGATGGGCAGCGCGTCGAAAAATTCGTTGGCGACCAGCAGCATCGGGCCCTGTGGGATATCCTCCAGCCGGCTGCGCCACTGTGCGTGCGGCACGCGAGATTTTTGCTGCTGTCTGAGGGCAGGGCTTGCCTCGACAAAATGGATCGATACGGCATCCAGAAAGCCGTCAATGCGCGATGTTGCCCGGACGATATCGGCCATCAACGTGCCGCGTCCGGGGCCAAGTTCAACGAGGGCCACATCCCGCGGCTGCCCCATTTGCAGCCAGATATCAGCGAGACTGAGACCGATGATTTCGCCGAACATCTGGCTGACCTCGGGCGCGGTGATAAAGTCTCCATCTGCGCCAAAGGCCTCGCCGCGCATGTAATAGCCGTCTTTGGGGTCAAGGAGGCAGGCCTGCATATAATCGGCAAGCAGCAGCGGCCCGCCCGCGTCGATGCGGCGCAGCAGCCGGGTTTTGAAGGTGTCGAGTGTCACGCCCTGGTGCTCTGGCGCCTCAGCCCCGCGTGGATCAGCAGCGCGGCCGCAACAAACATCGGCAGGGTCAACAGCTGACCGCGCGAGATTAGCCCGGCCATCAGGCCCAGATGCGCGTCGGGCTCGCGCACAAACTCCACCAAAAACCGCACGGTCCCATAGCCCGCGAAAAATACGCCTGCGATCACCCCCGGTGCCACCTTTTTCAGGGATGTGCGGTAATACAGGATGAGGAGGATAGCGAGCAGCAACACGCCCTCGCCAAAGGCTTCATAGAGCTGGCTGGGGTGGCGCGGCAGGCCCAGCGGGTCTGACGGGAAGCGCATGGCCCAGGCGACATCGGTGGGCCTTCCCCACAGTTCGCCGTTGATGAAATTGGCACAGCGTACGGCAAACAGACCAACGGGGGCCGCCACCGCGACAATGTCGCCAAAGCGCAGAAAATCGATTTTGTTACGGCGGCAGAACAAATACAGCGCCAACACAGACCCAATCAGCCCGCCGTGGAAGGACATGCCGCCGTCCCACAGGCGAAAAATCGCGATGGGGTCCTCGACATAGCGCGGGAAATTATAAAACAGCACATAGCCCAGCCGCCCGCCTAAAATCACGCCAAGTGTGCCCCAGGTCAAAAAGTCGTCCATATGCGCAGGCGACAGTGGCGCGCCCGGTTTGCGTGCCTCGCGGCGAACAAACCACCACAGATACAAAAGCCCGACAATATAGCCCAGCGAATACCAGCGCACAGCCAGCGGACCGACGCTGACGGCAACGGGGTCAATATCGGGAAAGGGGATGTCCATAATCAGCATGACACGGCCTCGCTCATTTGCGCCGCACATAAGACGGGCAAGCCCCTTGAGTGTCAAGCCGGGCAGGGGGCATTGATTTTGCGGGTCATCAGCCGCATATACACTCAAAGGCACGATAGGAAGGACAGCCCATGCAAACCCGCAATCCGTTTTTTGACGATCTGGCGAAACTGGCGACCGGCGCTGCGGGTGCCGTGGCGGGGGTGCGGTCTGAAATGGAGGAAAGCTTTCGCGCCTGGCTGGAGCGCCAACTGGACACCATGGACCTTGTCACCCGCGAGGAATTTGATGTGGTTGCTGATATGGCCCGCAAGGCCCGCGAGGAAAATGACGCTCTGCGCGCCGAATTGGATGCGCTGAAGTCCGCCAAGACAAAATCATAGGGGGTTGATCCTGCGCGCCGGGGCGACTCAAAAAATTCATACAACAAGCCATGGATGAGCATTGGCAGATAAGTCGATGCTGCACCTGCGAATTTCAAGTTCGAATCGAAGCGAATCGAAACTTATCCACAAGAAAAATCGACAAAATCACACTTAACGCTTGTTCTTCTCTATGGGCGCTGGCATCCTACATATGGTATTGGCACAATGCTTTGGAGCGATATATCGCGATGCAGAGGCCTAGCACATAATACGCCAAGCGACATGGACTTGTCGCGAATCGGCGTGGCGAGTCCCGAGTTTTTACATGAGGGGGAGCACATGGCCAGCCTGAGTACCGAACAGACCGACCTATTGCAGCAAAATCCGGTTGATGCCGCGGAAGAAATCGCCGGTGCCAATGACTGGGACTATGAACGTCATAATGACCAGGAACTGACGGTCTTTCTGGCTGGGCAATATACCGACATGCAGCTGCGTCTGTTTTGGCGCGATGACTTTAAAACCCTGCAATTCGCCTGCCTCTTTGACATGAAGGTGCCCGAGGCACGCCGTCCCGATATTTATAAGGCCATCGGCTTGGTGAACGAGCGCATGTGGCTGGGGCATTTTGAATATTGGGCGGATGAAAATGCACTGCTGTTTCGCCATGCCAGCCTGGCGGGCGATCCGATGCTGTCCTCAATCAGCCAGGACCATATCGTCACCATGGTTGAAACGGCGCTGAGCGAAACCGAGCGGTTTTACCCGGTCTTTCAATTTGTGCTGTGGGGTGGCCAGTCGCCCGAACAGGCGATCGAGTCTGCCATGTTGGAGTGTGCGGGCACAGCCTGATGCAGTTTATGTAGCAAGTAGTATTGAGTATAAAGGGGCCTTCGGGCCCCTTTTTTATTGGGGGTGGCCTATGGGCGTATGCGCTATGTCAGGGTGGGGGGAAAGTGGCCGATCCTGAACATGATTGGGGGAGGGGGAGGACATTCAGGACCGGCCATATTCCGGCAGCATCCTCGATTGGGGGAGAAAAGATGCTGCGTCGCTGTAGTCAGCGGATGCACCATAGATAACGCAGGCTTCCATACATAAGAACTGGTGCATTTTGCATTATATGTATGCATTTTTGGCATGGCTTAGATTTTCTGACGTCTGATTTTAGTATGGCTATTGCTGTCACAGTCCCGCACGAGCCTGTGTGATTGGTGTCATGCCATTGTTCTTTGCGCGCGGCCTGTTAGTCTCAGATCAGTGTTGAAAAGGAGCTTTTCTCATGATTGCGTCCCTGATTGTTGCGCCGTTGCTGATGATCCAGGCCGAACAGGCCCCGTGCTATGTGCGTTCGCCCGGTCGGTGCGATACGCATTATCAACAGGTTCGCGAGGCACAGGACCGACGCGACAGCGCGGCCAAAGCGGTGCAGGAAGACATTGCAACCTTCCCGACCGTCGGTCTGGCGGCTTTGGGTGCGATTGGGGATCAGGCGGCGTGCGACCGGATTGTCGGCTTTTTGGGGGATGTGCGCCCACCGGTGCGTCTGGCGGCAGCCTCGGCGCTGGCGCTGTGCGGTCGGCAAAGCGATGTCCCGGCGATTATTGAACGCTTGAATGGTGAACAATCCGGCCCGGTTCGTGCCGCACTTCTGGAAGCGCTGGGCTTTGCCGGGGGCGAGGTGGCAATCGCCGAGCTGCAAAATCAGTACACCGCCGCTGAGGACAAAATGCCCGTTCTCTATGGCCTGTTGCAGGCCTCGGTTTATGGCGGCCCGTCGGTGACCGACCGGGCCAACCTGCCGTATAGCGAGATTATGGCGCTGATCACACCCGACAGGGGGGAGGAAGCCCGACTGGCTGCTTATTTTCTGTCTCGGTTGACCGACCTGCCCAGCGTCATCAATGGGGTTCATATTCGCGAGGCCTATACCGCGATGCGCGACCCGACGATCAAGGCACTGATTTTACGCCTTGCCCGCCAATATACAGAGCGCCCGGATATGATTGCCTTTGCGTCTGCCGCGCTGCTTGAAGAAGGCGGGCATCTTGGGGTTGAGGCGCTCAGGACCCTGGCCGCGATTGACCCGTCTGAGGCGACGACACAGCAATTACTGACCCTGGCGGCGGGCGGCGACCGCTATGTGGCGCAGGCGGCGCTTGCGGCTCTGGCGACCCGTAGCGGGCTAGAAGACGAGCGCCGCGAGGCCGCTCAGCGCGCCATCACTTCCGACAGCAAATGGATACAGGTGCGCGGATTTGAACTGCTTTTCGTGCTTGATAAGCCTGCGGCTCTATCCGTGGCCAAAGCCTGGCTGGACGAAGGGCGGTATTATCGCAGCTTCCGCATTGCGGCTGTTTTGGCGGGCGACGATGAGGGCAAGGCGCTTCTGGATGCCTACCGGGCGGAAAACCCCGACACCGTCTTGGCGGCTGAGTTTCCGGGTGCGGATTTACCCCAACCAGACCCACGGCCAACTCCTCCCTATAGCGAGGCCCAAGCGCTGACATCGGGACGCGTGGTTTTGGAAACAACCAAAGGCGAGATCGTTATTGCTTTCAATCCGCGCACCCCGTTCGCGGTGCATAATTTTGTGCGCTATGTGGAGGCGGGTGGGATGAACGCGTCCTATTGGCACCGGGTGATCCCCGGCTTTGTCGCACAGTGGGGTCAAAGCCGGTCCGAAGTGCGGCAAAATTGGGGGGCAGTGCGTGACAATGTGCAGGTGGGCCAGCACACACCGGGCACGGTTGGCATGGCCACCGCCGGCAAGGACACCGGTGGGACCCAGTTTTTCATCAACACCACCTATAATATGCATCTCAATGGGCGCTATACCGTGGTGGGGCAGGTGATTGACGGTTATGACGTCGCGCTTGCAATCGACGAAGGCGATAAGGTGATCAGCGCTCGTTTTGATCAGGCGCCAAAGTAGGCGTTTCCACCCACAGCTCGTAGCGCTGGAAGTCGACCGCAAAATCCTGGCGGCCCAACAGGTCCATGCCCATGATCATGGCCGGAGCCTGACGTGCGCCAAGCAGGGTAAAGATCGGCAAATCGGCCACCACTACCGGCACGTCGCGGTAGGTTTGCGGTCCCATAATGATCGCCTTTAATCTGCCGCGTCTGCCGCGCAAGGTTCCGGCACCCGCCTCCAGGCTGAGGCGTTCTGTGTCCTCAACCTCGGGGATATGATCGGGGGTCAGGCGTGAAAGCTGGCGGATCAGCGCCGAGTTCAAAACGCTTTCGCTGGCGCCGGTGTCGATGATGGCTGGGACGTCCAGATCGCCAATGCGCACCGTCAGGGCAATCGCCCCGCGCGCAACGGCAAAGCCGCGCAGCCGGGTCATGCGGCTTGGGGCAAAGTCAGCGTCGGCGGGCAGGGCGCCAATCTCGCCCGTTGATGCGCGAATATGCAGGATATGCCCCGCCAGAAAATCGGTGCCGATAATGCCGACGGCCGAGCCGTCGCGCGGGTCGGGCAGCGCGACAATCTCGCCCAGCGCGAACGCGCGACCAAAGGCGGAAAGGGCGGGCGCCCGAAACACTGGAAAGCTTTTAAAGCCGGTGGCGGTGTAGATGCGCTGCGATTTCAGCGGCAGCATATCAAGGTCCAGAAGAAACGCGGCGGACTGGTAAAGGATCGTTCGTTCCGCAGCCGTATCAACCCGGAACACCAGATTTTCCGTGCCGAGCATGGCCCCCGCAAGCGGGCGTCCCGTTTGATCAAGGCTGAGGGGGGCGTAATCAGGCGCGGCGGCAGCGGCGTGGCTGGTGATCAGCCACAGCAAAAGCCCGGCAAAACGCCACGGACTGCGGCGATGACCGCCCCTAGGTGTCAAGGAAGCTGCGAAGCTGGCGCGACCGCGATGGATGCTTAAGCTTTCGGAGCGCCTTGGCCTCGATCTGGCGGATCCGCTCGCGCGTGACCGAGAATTGCTGGCCAACCTCTTCAAGCGTGTGGTCGGTGTTCATGCCGATACCGAAGCGCATGCGCAGCACCCGTTCCTCGCGCGGGGTCAGCGAGGCCAGCACCCGCGTGGTGGTTTCGCGCAGGTTCGATTGAATAGCCGCATCCACCGGCAGAACGGCGTTTTTGTCTTCGATGAAGTCACCCAGATGGCTGTCTTCCTCGTCGCCGATGGGGGTCTCAAGGCTGATCGGTTCCTTGGCGATCTTCATCACCTTGCGCACTTTTTCCAGCGGCATGGACAGGCGGGCAGCCAGTTCTTCTGGTGTGGCTTCGCGGCCGATCTCGTGCAGCATCTGGCGGCCTGTGCGCACCAGTTTGTTGATCGTCTCAATCATATGCACGGGGATGCGGATGGTGCGGGCCTGATCGGCGATCGACCGGGTAATGGCCTGGCGAATCCACCAGGTGGCATAGGTCGAAAATTTGTAGCCGCGGCGATATTCAAATTTGTCCACCGCCTTCATCAGGCCGATATTGCCCTCTTGAATGAGGTCAAGGAATTGCAGGCCGCGGTTGGTGTATTTTTTGGCGATCGAAATCACCAGCCGCAAATTGGCTTCCACCATTTCCTTCTTGGCGATGCGGGCTTCTTTTTCGCCCTTTTGCACCACGCGGACAATGCGGCGAAATTCCTGCACCGGCAGGCCAGAGCGGTCGACGATTTCGCCGATCTGCTCGCGAATGTTGATCACCGCCTCGCGCTCGTGCAGGGCAAAGGCTCCCCAGCCGCGCCCTTTCAGGATTTTTACCCGGTCCAGCCAGCCGTCTTCCAGCTCGTTGCCTTCATATTCTTCGAGGAACGATGCGCGGCTGACCTTGTGGCTTTCGGCCAGGCGCAACAGCCGACCCGACAGGCTCATCAGCCGACGATTGAGGCCGTATAGCTCGTCAACGAGTTCTTCGATGCGGAAATTGTTGAATTTGACCGACGACACCAGCTCCACAAGCTCATCGGTCAGCTTTTTAAAGCGGCGCTCCTGCGCGGTAGACAGGCTGTCGCTGTCGCGCGCGGCGGCCAGGCGCTGATCCTGAAGCTTGGCGTATTTTTTATAGGTCGCGGTGATTTTGCGGAACTTTTCCATCGTCTCGGGCTTGAGATGCGCTTCCATCGCCGATAGTGACATCGCCGCCTCGTCATCGTCGTCATCATCGTCGCGGCTGCTGCCTTCGCCGTTACCGTCGCCTTCGCCTTCCCCATCTTCGCCCTCGGAGTCACCATTTGCGTTGCTGTCGCCGCCTTCGTCGCCCTCGGCGTCGCCCGCATCATCAGACGCTGGCTTTTTTTCTTCATCGTCACTGTCTTTGTCGTCCGACGATTCTGCAATGACATCGCCCGCGTCTTCGCGGTTCAATTCGTTGGTGTCGGGTTCCTTGCCAATGGTGGCCTCGAGGTCGATGGCGTCGCGCAGCAGCATTTCTTCGCGTTCCAGCCGTTCGGCCCATTCGGTAATTTGTTTGAAGGTCAGGGGGCTCATGCACAGCCCCTCGATCATCGTGGCCCGCCCCGCTTCGATCCGCTTGGCGATGGCGATCTCGCCTTCGCGCGACAACAGCTCAACCGACCCCATTTCGCGCAGATACATGCGCACCGGGTCGTCGGTACGGTCGCCGGTTTCCTTTTTCTCGACCGTCGACTTGAACTCTTCCTGTTCTTCTTCTTTCTCGTCGCTGTCATTCGAATCATTGTCGTCGGGCTCGTCGCCGTCGATCACATTGATGCCCATTTCGCTGAGCA
>JASBSO010000241.1 GCA_030148905.1 Kordiimonadaceae bacterium
CTGGCCCTGGCGCAGGACGGCGCGTTTCAAGAGGCCCTGCCGTGGTTTCAGGCTGCTGTGCGCACCTTGCCGGATGATTACGCAGTCAATACGGGCCTGGCTGCGGTTTTGCGCGCGCTGGGCAAGGCCGGGCCCAGCCAGCGGCATGTGCGCCGCTTTTTTGCGCGCTATCCATCGCGGATCCGTCGCGGTGCGTTTTTTTCCGCGCCCAATATCGTCTGCATGCACGGCGGTGACCATGTGCACTATCTTTATGTTGCGGGTGCGGGGGGCGGCTTTCGTAAAATTCGTCGCGGCGGTCATTTCAGCCTGCGATTTCTTTTGAACCTCGACGATTTCACTGTCGAACATTACACAATTACGGGCCGGGCCCTGCGAAGGCGGCCACCGGTTTTGGAACCGAAGCTGCTGATTAACACCGTTGCCGACCCTGATGTTGAACGATCTGCGCTGCGGGCGCTATCGGTCTATCTGGGCAAGCGTCCGCATCTGCCGGTGATCAACCACCCAGATATGGTCATGCCCACCACGCGCGACGGCAATTATCAGAGGTTTCAGGGGCGCGAGGGGTTTGTTTTTCCGCGCACGCACCGCATGCGTGCGGCCCACCGGTCTGTTGAGGCTCTGTGTGCGGATTTTCATGCGCTGGCGCTTGGTTGGCCGGCGATTTTGCGGGCAACCGGCACCCACACGGCGCGGACCACCCGGTTGGTGCTCAGCGAAGCGGACGTGCGGCAGTTTTTTCAAGACAACACCGCAGACGCGGTGTATGCGACCGCGTTCGAAGCCAATGCCGACGCCGACGGACTTTATTCAAAAATCCGGTTTTTTGCCATTGACGGAGCGCTGTATCCGGTTGTGTATCATGTGGACCAAGTCTGGAATGTGCACGGCACCAACCGCACCCAATTCATGGTGACGCTGGCGGATAAGATCGAGCGAGAGAAGCGCTTTCTTGCCGACCCGGCGGCGGTGATCGGCACTAGCGCGTATGAGCGGCTGGCAGCGCTTCCCGGCGAAATGGGGCTCGATTTTTTTGGGATCGACTGCACGCTTTTGCCGGATGGTCGCATTTTGCTGTTCGAGGTGAACCCCGCCATGCGCCACAGCTTCGACCACGCCAAAAATTTCCCCTATATGCAGCCCCATATGCAAAACATCGCCGACGCCTTTCGCGCCATGGTCAACAGGCGTTTGCGGCAGTAAGACGGGCTAAAGCGCGTCAGGCTGCACTTCGGGCATGGCCTTGGCAAAAGCGTCGAGTGTGGACACATGCGCATCGATCGCCACCAGCCGGGGGTAGGGGCTAAGGTCTGTCTCGAACCGCCGGGCGTTCCACATTTGCGGCACCAGACACAGATCGGCGACGCTCACCTGCTCGCCGAAGCAATACTGCGTTCCGCCGTGGTCGGCGACCATGGCCTCAAGCGCGGCAAAGCCCTCCATGATCCAGTGCCGGTACCATTGGTTGATGCCGTCCTGGTCAAGGCCCAGTTCGCCTTTCAAATATTTCAGTACCCGCAGATTGTTGAGCGGGTGGATATCGCAGGCGATGACCTGCGCCATCGCCCGAACCCGGGCACGGGCCAGCGGTGTCTCGGGGTATAGCGGCGGATGCGGATGGCAGTCCTCCAGATAGTCGATGATCGCCATCGACTGCGTTAAAACCGCATCGCCGTCGCGGTAGGCTGGCAAGAACCCTTGCGGGTTCAGGGATAAAAAGTCTTTGCGGTGATCCCCCTTTAACAAACTGACGGCGTGTTGGTCCGCGTCAATCCCCTTCAGGTTCAGCGCGATACGCACCCGGAACGAAGCAGAGCTGCGAAAATAGGTATAAAGGGTCATGGGCGAGCAATCCTGTCAGGCCGGGGTTAAGCGGATATCCAGCATAATGGCGTACCGATGGACAATTCAACTCCGCGGTGCGCGGAGACGGTGCGCGACGGCGACCCGCACACCCACAGAGGCGCACCGCATGCGATCACTCCTTGCCGGACAGTTTTCGCAAAAAGCTGTGAATGGCCTTTTCAAGCGCGTCGGTGACATCAAAAACCTCCGTAGACGCATCGGCAACCATATTGGCGCTATCAAGCGTCTCCTGCGAACTGCGACTAACAGTTGCGATATTTTTAGAAACCTCATCGGTGCCTTGCGAGGCCTCTTGAATATTGCGGGAAATCTCCACGGTTGCGCTGGACTGTTCCTCGGTTGCGGATGCGATGGCCGTTGCGGTTTCGCTGATCTCCTGAATGGCGTCATTCACTTGGTTGACCGCATCCACAGAAGCGGTGGTCTGCTTTTGAATTTCACTGATTTGATTGGCGATTTCACTGGTTGCGTCGCTCGTTTGCTTGGCCAGCGACTTCACTTCGCTGGCGACCACGGCAAAGCCCTTGCCCGCCTCGCCTGCGCGCGCGGCTTCTATGGTGGCATTCAGCGCCAGCAAATTGGTTTGGTCGGCAATGTCGTTAATCAAGGAGACGATGCCGCCGATCCGCTCGGACGCGTTTTGCAGATTTTGCATTTCGATCAATGTTTTGTCGGTGATCGCGCGCGCGTCGGCAGAGCGCTGCGACGAGGTGGTTACTTGCGCGGCGATCTCATCAACCGATGCAGACAGTTCCTCGGCAGCCGAGGCCACCGTTTGCACATTGACACTTGCCTCTTCAGCCGCGCTTGCCACGGTGGTTGACCGCGCCTGTGTTTCCTGTGCCTGTTCACGCAGTTTCTCGGCGGACTCGCCCCCGGATTGCGCCATGTTGATCAAGGATTGAAGATGGCCTTCCACAGCATTTTCAAAGGTTTCGGCCAATTCACGGCGCAAAGTCTGACGGGCCTCAAGATCGGCTTTCATCTGCTCGCTTGCGTGGTTGATATCCCGTGCGGCTGTTGCGAAATTTCCGCTCATGCCGGTGGTCAAAAACCGGCGTTCAAAATTATGCGCGGTTGCGGCCTTAAGCGACAGGCTGGCCTCGCGTAAAAATGCGTCAGTCATGTCAACAAAATGATTGAACCGTTCGATCATCGGGGTGAGATGGTCATATTGATCCCAGTCAGTGACGCGGGCTTCCAGACACCCCGAGGTGATATCACTCAGGACGGCATCCAGATTGTCAAAGGCGCGTTTATAGAGCGCCAATTCTGCGTCTGCTTTGCTCTCGCGCTCGGCGTGTTCGGTTGAGGCGTTATCGGTTTCTTTTTCCCAAAATTTCCAATTCATGATGTGCGCACCCTCTAATCGCTCAAAGACCAGATGAATTCGGAATAGCTCATCTCGCGCTTCGACAAGAGCGCATCCATCGCAGCCGTGCTTTTTTCCAGCCCGGTTTTGCGGTTGGTCTCCTGCGCTTCTATGGTCAACAGGTCAGCATAGATGGTGGTAATTTCCGCAATGGCACTGGCTTTGGGTTTGCGCCGATTAGAGTGATAGCCGATATGGACATCCTTTTTGTAGGACGGGGTCACATGGGCCAGCACCCAATAATATTTCCCGGTACGGGAGCGATTTTTGATGTAGGCAAAAATCTCAGTCTTGCTGGATATGCTGTCCCATAGCCGCTTGAAGATCACCCGCGGCATGTCGGGATGACGAATAAGGTTATGGGGTTGACCCAACACATCTTCTGTACGCATTTCGGCAACGCGGCAAAACACGTCATTCGCGTATGTGATCCGACCTTTCAGGTCGGTTTTGGAGACAATGATTTCATCATCCGAGAAATGAATTTCTTGCTCTTCGGGCATACGAGACCTCATGGCAAATAGGGAAAAAACATGCTGTGAAGGCAGTCAAAACGCAGTGGTGAAACTGTGTCGCGTGGGTGCGATGTCAAGCACAGAGCGCGATCACTTTCCCGCACTTTATGAAGCATAAGTTATGAAAATACACCTAAAAAGGGTATTTTTTTATTTTATCATGTAGATCTACGAAAGCGGCTGGCGTCAGTCTTCATCTGATCACTTTGGTTTGTGGGAAAGTCGCCACTCAAAGACACTTCAGCACTTCGGATGCAAAATGGTCAGGTCATCTACGCTCTTGCGCAGTTTCCATTAGGTCATCCGTCTTCAGGTTGATGGTGTAGCGCTTGGCAAGCATCGCGGCCAAAAATGTCAATAAAGACGGCATGAACCGAGGTTCCAGCGCATTTTTGAATATGTACAAACTCGATGATCTTTTCCATGAAGAGGATTGCCTTGTGGGTCAGGACTGTTCGGGGCAGATTGTTTTTTGAACGCACAATCCATGCCAGAACAACAGCTTAATGGTCTATCTGAATCGCTACCGACTGTCCGGCGGCGGCCAGATAGTGAAAGGTGCGCTCGTACTGTGCGGCATAGTCATGCAGGGCGCGATAATCGCACCGCTCATAGTCGTGCGAATAGAAAAAATCATCGAATATCAGCACTGTCCCGCGCTGAATGCGGTCGTTGCACTGGGCCAGAACATCCTGCGTTGAGGCATAAAGGTCAGAGTCCAGATGCATAAACCGAACAGAGCCTCTGTGATTGGCGAGAAAAGTTGGCAGGCTGTCCTCATACCAGCCTTTCACCAATTGAACGGTCTCTGGCACGCGCGGAAGCGCACCGCCCTGCGAGAAAAACTGCGCCGGGTGAAAGGCCGTCCAGCTTTCGGGCAGGCCTTCAAAACTGTCAAATCCATAGACCGTCTGGCCCGCATACTGCGCGATCAGGCGGATAGAGGCCCCTTGGAACACACCAAATTCCAGGCACAGGCCTTCGACCTTGGCGGCATCCAGCGCGAAGGCAAAAAATGCCGCCCTGTCGGTGCCAAAATCGGGCAGGCCCGATAAAGTCTGCGCGCGCGTGCTGTCGATCCAGGCCAAATGGTCTGCGTGCCGGCGGATCAGGCTTTGCGACTGTTCGGCGCCGAGGATGGATGTTTCTGTTGCGATGCACACCTCGTCCGGCCACGGACCGTCCGCGTTTAGGCTGCGCGCAATATCGAAAAAGGCAATGCTGGCAATCACCAGCGTGCACGGGTTCTCGCGCGCGTCGTCGGGGCTGAACACCGGGCGCCCGGCAAAGCATTGCCCCCATTTCTGGGGATCCGAGTCGACAAAAAAGTCTGGGCTTATGCCGCTATAGGCCAGCACGGTTTTGGCCAGTTGCCCGGTTCCCCATATGGCGGTCTTGGTCATTCTGTCCGGCTTTCCCTGCTTCCTGGCGCCATTTGGCGCGCGCCCGATTATTGGCAAAATATTTGCTTTAAGCTATGACGCAAGAGCATATCGAAGCAAAGCCCGCTTTGCCCGGGCTGGAAAAAGAAACGAGGCCAGAGGTTGGACGACGTCAGAACCAGGCACAAAGCCGCGATTTCAAACGAGAAATCGTCACCTGCGCCGCCGGGTGCACAAAGGCGCGACCATTTGGTGTGCGTTATCCAGGCGCGCCTGACCTCGTCGCGCTTGCCAGAAAAGATCTTGATGCCCCTCGGTGGGCGTGAAGTGCTGGCGCATGTCATTCGCCGGGCTAGGGCCATCCCGTCTGTTTCGCGGGTTGTTGTTGCCGTGCCCGACACGCCGAAAAGCGACAAAATCACCGCCATCGCCGACCGCGAAAGCGTTGATTGGTTCAAGGGCAGTGAAACCGATGTGCTGAGCCGGTTTTACGGTGCAACGCGGTCTGCATGTGCCGATTATGTCATGCGGATAACATCCGACTGCCCGCTGCTGAGCAGTGCCGTGTGTGAAACCATGTTCAATCGCATGCTGGACACGGGTGTAGACTATGCAGTGACCACAAGCTGGCCGCATGGTCTGGACTGCGAAATTTTCACCGGTGCGGCGCTTGAACGCGCGCACAGGGCGGCCACGCTCGCAGAAGACCGCGAGCACGTAACCTTGTGGATGAAAGCCAACACTGCATTAAAAAAATTGCTGCACGCGCCAGAGGCCGGACAGTTTAAAAACAACTATCGCTGGGTGCTGGACTATCCCAAAGACTATGAGTTTTTAAGCCGGTTGTTTGCGATGACCGACGGCACCGACATTTTGGAAGATTGTGTGCGCACAGCAGAATTTGTCGATGCTCATCCAGACCTTTGGAGCATCAACCGCGAATGCGCCGCCGAATGGGGCAAGGCCAACCGGCGACTGAAAGACATGGTGCACAACCGGGACACCCAAGGCGATGAAGCGCAACCGGGCGAAGGTCCAGCGGATTAAAGACGGCGAATTTGCCCCAGAACTTTGACAATGGTTTTTGCTGTGCGCGCTGTGCGTCCCCGCTTTTGGTGCCGGCTTAAAAATCGCCACATATATTTGACATTATAATAGGATTTCACATCGGTCAGCGCCGACCACGCGGAGGCAACACTTTGCGGCTGCTCCAAAAAGCTGTGATGTGTGCCGGTGGACTCGGTGGTGTGATGGACGCGCACACTGGTCTCGCCGGTCATGCGAAACCGGTAGCCATGCTCTGCTGCGCGAAAGCAGAAATCGCTATCCCCCCAATAATGCGGGAACATTTGAGCATCGAAATTGTCAATATCATCAAGGATACCAACCGGATAGAGCGAACAGCGCCCAAAGAGCGCCTCGACATCAATGCTGCCTTGCCCGCGTACCATCGACCGCACCAGCGGGTGCACATGATAGGGGGCGTGCCCGGCTTCGGCGCAGCCCATTGGCTGTTCGCCCGTATGACCGGTGGGGGCCCATCCAATGCCTCTGTCCATCAGTGCGCGGCGCACAAGGCAGTCCACCGTATCCGGGGCAAGTGTGACGTCATGATTGACCAGCAGAAAGAAATCATCGGCGGCCATCCTGGGGTGCAGGGTATTGACGGCTTTGGCGACTGCACCCGTCCACCACAGGTCTCCTGTACCTTCGATGATCTCGACATCTGGAAAACGGCCGCGAATAGCATCGCTGCTGTCGTCCTGGCTGCCATCGTCCACGACCATCACCTTTATCGTTGCTGTGGTGTTTTGCTGGCTCAGGCTATCCAAGCAGGACAAAATATACGGAAGACCGTTGTGAATGGGTACGATGGCCCAAATGGTGACTGCGTTCAGTGTTTTTGGCAGCGCTTTGCGCATAAGGCATACATTATCTATGCACAGTGGCGGCATATCTGCCCACAAGGCTGTGTCAGCCGATAGGTGGTTGCCGCGCGCCATGTGGACGGCAAAATAGAGCCCACCCGGCTTCAGGCGGGCAAAGGTGTCGCCGTGTCCCTCCGCCGTGCTGTCGATCAGGGCGTCATAAGTGGTGGTATCCGCATGACCCGGTTGTGTGGCGGGGTTGATATCGCAAAGACTGACTGAGGCCTGAGATGTGTTCAAATAATCGGCAAGCGCCGGTGACAAACGCTTGTGCGGGTCAATAACGCCCACCACCGCCCCGTCGCGCAGGCCCTCCAGCGCCGCAGTGATGAAGGACAGCATTCCAAAACGCTCGGGCGGTACGTCTGCGACCGCGTCTGTGCGGCGGTGCGGCAGGGCGATTTTCCGGTCGCTGAGGCGCGCGCTCGAATAATGGACAGGCTGATCGCCAAAGGTATCCGGGCTGGTCACGTCTGCGCACTCGCTTTCGGTCTTATCTTTGTGGATCAGGCTGCCGTGATCAGTGCGGATGTCAAGCGCATATCTATGGGTTAATCCCCCTGACCGAGGGGAAATCTAAGGCAGGCGGTGGTGCCTTTGCCCTTTTCGCTGGTCAGCATCAATGTGCCGCCCAGCGCGGTCATGATACGTTCGCTGATCGGGATGCCAAGGCCTGTCCCTTCTTTGGCGAGGTTGGCATCTTGTGTGGCCTGGCCAAACAGTTTGCGGGCCTCTTTCAGTTCGGTCTCGGTCATGCCAACACCGGTGTCGATGATATCTAGGTGGAAAAACCGCCCGTGCACTTCGCCGGTGAGGCGGATATCGTCACCGGGGTGAGAGAATTTCGCGGCATTGGACAGCATATTGCTGATGACCTGTCGCGCAAGGCGTGGGTCGGTGTGCAAGGCTTTGGAAGGCACTTGATTGTTTGCCCGCACCCCGCATTGCATCAGAGTTGGTTCGATTTCTGCAATCGAAGCCCGTACAACATCGCGAATATCGACCAATTCCTTGGTGCTGCGAATGCTGGCTTTGTCATATTTTGCAAAATCCAGAATGTCGCTGACCATTTTGTGCAAGTGATGCCCGGACGAATTGATGCTGTCGACATAGCCCAGTAATTGTTCCGGCAGCGCGCCTTCGCCCTTCATTTTGATCAGGTCAGAATAGCCAATGATCGCATTGAGCGGCGTGCGAATTTCATGGCTCATCGAGGCCAGAAAAACCGTTTTTGCCGTGTTGGCCTCGTCAAGGTCGGCAATGATGCGCTGGGCGCGGCGGTTCATCATCACATTGATGAAAAACAGAAACACAACAAAAACAACGAAAGGCAGGCTGATATCGCTTAGAAATCTGGCGCCAGGCTGATCGGGCCGCCAAAAAAGCCAACCAATTTGCTCGCCGCCTGTCCCGCGAATGTCCAGCGCCAAAGCGTTTTTGGGCACATCCGTGCGGCGCACGGCAAACCCTACGCCGTCAATGCCGATAACCGGTTGCATCGCTGCCCAATAGTCGGGTCCGACCTCCTGATAAAACACCAGGGTCGCGCGCGGCCCCGGCGGCAATTCGGGAACGTCGGTGCGCGCACCCGTCCACTGAAGAGCCGAGGCGGCGATTACATAAAGCTTTCCGCCGATCACCCCAAAGCCAGACTCGGTCACAGGTCGGTAGGGCACCTCGACAATGATTTTATCCAGAAGATTGGCAACCGCGGTTGGCGTTTTTGCAGAAATCGGGTCACCTGCAATATTAGCCGAACTGGCAAGCATTTCGCGCTTGGGGCCATAAATCTGCGCCATGCTCATCAGACGGGTACCAACCAGACCATTGAACAAATTGTCTTCAAGCCAGGTCAGATCGCCTTCGACGATGACGCGCATCACCGCCTCGTCCCACCAGGCGTTGTCTTCTGCGAGCGCCGACAGCACCTCCCGTTCTTCCGACAGGAATTGTTGCATGCGGGCGCGCTCGCTGTTGCGCGCAAGCGTGTCTTGCCGGTCGGCCGCGCTGAAAACAAAGGCCAAAAGCAGAATAACGCTTACGCAACTGGCGATAAGCAAAGGCCGAGTTAACGCTGAAAGATTCATCGATTCCGTGTGCCCCACCGCGCGAAAACCCCAATAATGATGTTGTTCTAACGCATTCTTGTCTTTGGAACACTGGAATTATGCTTAGCCAGCCGCAAAGCTTAACCCGGCATGGGCTTCAAGGCGGTCAATTATGGCCTGGCCGAAGGCTGCCGCCGGGGTCAAAACGCCGCCGGGTGTGTCCGCCTTTTCTTTGACCAAACACATCGCCGCTTCGGAGATCATCTTCGAGGTGGAGCCATACCCCGGGTCGCGGTCGCCCTTGACAACAACCTTGACCGGCGTGCCGTCATGCATGCCCAAAAACCAGAGTTCATAAAACCCGTTTTCGCGCTCCTCCTTAGACGGCCCCTCGCCGGGTTTTGGCCCGCCGCCTTCGCCCATGGGATTGGCGTTGGCCATGGCCTCGGCGCGGGCCTTGCCGCTGTCGCCATTACCGGTCATGACCATTTCATCATATTCAAAGTCAGCACCGTATTGATGACCCATAAGCGCATTCGAACGGTGTACATTTTTGGTGTTGATCGGGGCCATGATAAACGGCGCAAGCCAGCTGTCGGTCGCGGTATCTGCGCGCGGTTTGTTGTCGCGCGGCTGCGGAACGCCGTCAAAGCCCGGCACCAGGCCGTAAGGCGAGCGCAGGGTTGCCATCACATTGGGGTCTTGAGCCGCGGCGGCCAGGGTGGCCTTCAAACTGGCTGCGGTGCCGCCGGAAAAGGTCCCCTGCATCGCGGCGACCCGACCGTGCACCTGCTTGAAAGGTGCGCCAAACTGATCAATGGCGATATGTTGCAGTTTCCATACCCCCAAATCAAAGGGGATCGAATCAAAGCCGCAGCTGAACACAATCCGCGCGCCATTGGCCTTGGCCTCGGCATCATAGGCGTCGATCATCTGGCGCATCCAGGCGGGTTCGCCGCACAAATCCACATAGTCCGTTCCGGTCCGGGCACAGGCGGCAACAAGCGGCTCGCCGTATAGCTGATAGGGCCCTACGGTTGTGATGATCACCTTGGCGCGGCGGACAAGCGCGTCAACCGCATCGGCATCCCCGGTGTCAGCGACCACCAAATCCACCGACGACGGCAGCCCCATCTCGTCGCGCACGGCAGCCAGTTTTTCGGCGTTTCTGCCAGCCATCGCCCAGCGAATGCCCTCATCTTCGGCACGGGTTGAGAGATATTCCGCAACCAGACGCCCGGTAAATCCGCTCGCTCCGAATATAATGATGTCATAAGATTTGGTCGTGTTCATGGCTCGCCCCGTCTCATCGCTGTTGGGTTTTCTCTAGGCACCGAGCATAGGCAGACAAGACCCGCTCGCCAAGTCAAAGACGGGACTGGGCGGCTGACGACCCATAACAACGATAAAGGGGGACTATCTATGACAGCAGATCGCTCAGAAGCGGCCCCAGCTGCACATACGGCCCACATGCCGCGTTGGCAGGCTGCGGTGGAAGTTCTGGCCCCGGCGCTGCTGATGACACCTGCGCTTATTGTGGCGACGGTTCTTTTCAACACCGTTGGGCTGACGGGCGTGGCCTTCCCGCCGCTTGGGGTCTATCTGATCGTCGGTTTGTGTACGGTGTTTCTTTGGCGCCGCGGGGAAACATGGGCTGAGCTTGGTTTGCGCTGGCCGAAATCTCCCGCGCTGACGCTTGGCCTTGGTGTGCTGACGGCGCTTGTCATTGTCGCCTTCAGCAGTGTTTTGATCCCGCTATTGGAGCGTATAGGCTTTGCCCCGCCTGATCTTTCCTATTTCGAGAGTGTTCTGCCCGGCAATACGGTTCTGTACACGCAGCTGATGCTTCTTGTTGTTTGGGGCAGCGCCGGGATCGGTGAAGAAATGTTTGCGCGCGGCTTTTTACTCAACCGGATGGAGCGCCTTTTTGCCGGCAGCGGCGCGCCCACAGCATTTGCGATTGGCGGTCAGGCGGTCGTCTTCGGATTGGCACATGCCTATCAAGGTCCGACGGGCATGATCGCCGTTGGGGTGATTGGCGTGCTGTTGGGTGTGGTGTATGTATTGTGCGGGCGAAATTTGCTCGTCCCGATCCTGGCGCACGGCCTATTTGACAGCTTCGGCGTGACCGCGATGTATCTTGGTTACACGCTGAACTGACCCACCCTGCTAGACAGCGCCCGCGCCCTGAGTAGGATAGGAGGCATCTTTTGCAGCGGCATTCATAAAGGAGGCCCCGATGACCGATCCCTTCCGTTCCGACGCCCTGGCGGGCACAACCGCGTTTATGGCCGGGGCCACAAGTGGCATCAATTTGGGTGTGGCTGAGCGCTTTGCTGAACTCGGTGCCAAAGTCTATGTCATCAGCCGCAGCCAGGACAAGGTGGATGCAACCGTATCGGCCTTGCAGAGCAAGGGGACGGATGCAGCGGGCATGGCGGTTGATGTGCGCGCCTATGACGCGGTGGAAGCCAGCCTGAAAGATTGCCGCGAAAGATTTGGCAAAATCGACTTTTTGCTATCGGGGGCGGCGGGAAATTTCGTTGCCCCGGCGCTTGGGATGTCGCCCAATGCCTTTAAAACTGTTGTCGATATCGACCTGATGGGCACCTATCATGTGTGCCGCGCCGCCTTTGAGCATTTAAATGCGCCAGGGGCCAGCGTGGTGAATATCACCGCCCCGCAGGCGGTCAAACCCTATATCATGCAAAGCCATGTCTGCGCCGCCAAAGCCGGCGTCAACATGTTGACGCAGTGCCTGGCGCTCGAATGGGGGCCGTTGGGTGTGCGGGTGAATGCCATTTCCCCAGGCCCGATCAAGGACACCGAAGGCATGCGCCGTCTTGCCCCGACGCCTGAGGCCGAACAGCACGCCAAAAACGCAGTGGCGCTGCGCGACTTTGGCGAGGCCCGCGATATTGCCGATGCCTGCGTGTTTTTGGCAACGTCGGCGGGCAAATACATCACCGGCGAGATCATGTATGTTGACGGTGGCATGGTAATGGGCGACGGCGGTATGGGGCAGGTTCAGGGGTGAGCCCGGTGCATCCGGTCTATTCCGCAGTGGCGGCGCGGCGGTCCTGCCGGGCGTTTTCGTCCGACCCGGTGGATGCCGGCCTGATTGATCGGGTGTTGGAGGCTGCACTCCGCGCCCCATCGGGCGGCAATCTGCAGCCCTGGCATTTTGCTCTGGTGACCGGCAGCGCGCTCGACCGGCTGAAAGCGGGCATGGCGCAAACGGTGCAGGACCGCCCGCAAGGTGACACGCCCGACTATGACATTTATCCACCTGGCCTGGTGGACCCCTACCGACAGCGGCGGTTTGAGGTCGGCGAAGACCTGTACGGCGCGCTGGGGATTTCGCGGGACAATAAAATTGGCCGGTTGATGTGGCTGACGCAAAATTTTCAGTTTTTTGGCGCGCCGGTGGGGCTGTTTTGCTTTGTCGACAAACGCATGGGACGACCGCAGTGGTCGGATTTGGGGATGATCTTGCAGACCATCATGCTGCTTTTTGAGGCTGAAGGCGTTGCCACCTGCGCGCAGGAGGCCTGGTCGCGATATGGGCGCACGGTGCACGATTTTGTCGGCGCACCGGACGAGCATATTCTGTTTTGCGGCATGGCGATTGGGTATAGCGACGACGCGGCCCCAGCCAACCAGTTTCGGTCGCGCCGCGCACCGCTCAGCGATGTGTTGACACGCATTGACGACTGACATGCCGCCGCTGACGATAACCATCATCGCCCGCAACGCCGAGGCGACCATCGTGGCCGCGATTCGCTCCATAAAGCGCGACAATGCCTATCCGATTTTGCTGGTGGACGACTTTTCATCCGACAACACGGCAGACGCCGCACGGGATATCGCCGGCAATCAGATTACGGTTGTTCGCCCGCCCCGGCATGTGGGCACGGGGCTTGCCCGCCAAACCGCGCTGGATCATGTGGGAACGCCCTATGGGCTGTGGCTTGATGCCGACGACGAAATGCTGCCCGGCCGCGCCGAGGCGCACGTCCAGGCACTGAGCGCCGGTGCTGACCTGGTTTATGAAAGCTGCTATCTGGTCTCTGAGGACGGCGGCAGAACCCGGCTCGATAACCCTGAGTTTTTGATGCAACCCGGCGGTATGCTCCGCTGTTTTGAACGCAACTGGGTACACGGCCTGTGGGGAGGCTACAGGGCCGAGTTCGCGAGGTCCGTTGGCTATGACCCAAGTTTCAAGGCGGCCGAAGATTATGATTTTCTTTTGCGTGCCTTGCTCAAGCGACCGCAGATCGCCTTCATCCCTGATCCGATGGTCCTGCACTATGACCGGCCGGGAACCGTGTCGCGTCAGGTCGATGTGACCACCACATTCAGCCAGGCGGCGAAACGGAAACATGACCGCGTTGCCGTGAACAAAGCGCTGAAAGATTTTGACCTTGGATGGCTGGTACGCGCGCAAATGGACATGGCCGATGGTCGATTTGCGGACGCGGCCAAGCTGTTGCGCCGCCAGTCGGTTTCGCAGGCTGCCCTTATCCCGCCCTACGGCAAGTCCGAACGTTGGGTGGCTCTGTATTTGTCGGCGATTTGCCACATCAAGATCGGCGAGTATGCGGCGGCAGAAGCGGTGCTGGCCGAGGCTCAGGCCCTTGGACATACGCCAGAGGGTTTTAATGCGCTTGGTGTGCTGGCCCGTATGCGCGGCGACGAAACGGCTGCCCGTGCATGCTTCCGGTCTGCGCTTGATCTGTACAGCGATTATTTCGATGCGCGCGAAAACCTGGCGCATAAAGAGGCGACGCGCATAACGCCGTCTCCCTTGCGCGGCCAACACGGGCGCAATATCTACTGATTGCGCTTTGCCTGCGGATTATCTTCCGCGTCTTGATCGTGCCTGTGAAACCGTCCTATGCTGAGCGGGCACAGCCCTTCCCGCCAACGCCTTGGACGCTCCGAAATGTCAGACATGAATATTCTGGTCACAAGCATTTCTGCCAAGGTGCAGCTTTTGTCGTTGATCCGACAGGCGCAGGCCGCCTATCCGGGGGCCCGTCTTATTGGCGCGGACGCAGATGCGCTGGCCTCGGCACGCCATGTGGTCGACCGGTTTCACCTCCTGCCAGGCGACAATGACCCTGCCTATGCCGACGCATTGGTCGACCTGTGTGCTCGCGAAGATATCCGCCTGATCATCCCCACGCGCGATAACGAGCTGGTCCCGCTCGCCCGGTTGAAAGCGCGACTTGCCGAGGTGGGCACGGTCGTGCCCCTGCCCGAGCCTGCGGCGCTTGACCTGTGCCTTGATAAGTTGAAATTTCATGACTTTTGCGAGGCGCAAGGATTTCCCGTGCTGCCACGCCGCGAGCCCACAAGCGATGATGACTTCCCCGTCTTTGTGCGCCTCACCAGCAGTTCGGGTAGCCGCTCGGCCTTTTTGGTGCCCGATATGACCATCTGGCGACAACTCCACCTTGAGGGGGACCGGTATATCTGCCAGCCGCTTTGCCGCGATGAAGAATATAGCGTCGATGTCTTGATGGACCTCGACGGCGCGCCGCTGCAAGCGGTTGCGCGCAGGCGCGAGCGAATAGTTTACGGCGAAAGCTGGCGCAGCCAGGTTGTGCATGACCCCGAACTGGAGGCATTGGCGCTTGATGTGTGTTCGGCGATGGGCCTGCGCGGGCATAATCTTGTGCAGGCGTTTCGTAGCCGCGACAGCGGGATCAATCTGATCGAGGCCAATGCCCGC
Source organism: Kordiimonadaceae bacterium (assembly GCA_030148905.1). Lineage (GTDB taxonomy): Bacteria > Pseudomonadota > Alphaproteobacteria > Sphingomonadales > Kordiimonadaceae > JASBSO01. The sequence continues at coordinate 14,852 of JASBSO010000241.1, forward strand.
TTTGGTGGCTGCTCGAACCTGAGCGTGGTGGCGGGGTTGAACTCGCCCGCGCGGCTGATGGCGATGGTGGCGGGTGACGGTGCCACTGCACGCAAGCCAGGCACCATTCAGTACGGCCTTCGGTCCAACCGGCACGCACGGGATATTTTTGAAACACCGGTGGATTAAGCCCGGTGCATCCTGTTCTGTTCCTCGATCTGGATGATACGCTGTATCTTGAGCGCGATTATGTTCTCTCCGGGTTTCGGGCTGTTGCCGACCACCTCGCAGCGCAGTTTGCACAAGAGCCGGAACCGCTTTTCAAGGCAATGGAAGAGATTTTAGACCGCGAGGGACGCGGCCGCATTTTTGACCGGGTGCTGGACCAGTTTGGCATCAGTACAGATCAGCAACCGGTTGCCGACCTGGTTGACCTGTACCGCGGGCACAGACCCCGTATTGCCTGTTTCCCGGGGGTGGACACCCTGCTTGCCCACCTGCGTACGCGGCTTGCCCTGGCGGTTGTTACCGATGGCTTGCCTGCGGTGCAGCGCGCAAAGGTTGCCGCCCTTGGCCTAGAGGCACAGGTTGATGTCATCAGCTATTGCTGGGCGGTGGACGCCCCCAAGCCGGAAATAGGCGGCTATGTTGCTGCGCTCGACGCCTTGGGGGCGAGCGCCCAGGGCTGCGCCGTGGTCGGAGACAATCCCGCCCATGACGGGGTTGCTGCCCGGCAGCTTGGCGTGCCCTTCATTCGCGTCATGCAGGGCCGCTTTGCAGGCGATCCCGGCGACGCCGACGCGGTTATCCCGGCGATCACCGGTTTGGAGGATGCGCTGCGCTCGCTGGAATTGCTGGCTTAGGGCCAGGTATCGCTGGCGGCGCGTGCCGCAATATCGTACCAGCGATCACCCGCACTGCGGAAAAGCGGTGTGCTGGCCGCGCCGTACCAGTGGCGGTGGTCGCTTAGCCGCGCCGCATCACCCGCACCCAGCATGAAGCGCCAAACCGGGACACCCATGGCGCTGGCCATGTCGGCGGCAAGGGTCGATGCCGACAGGACAGCATCAAGGCATGCGGTCATCCCGGCCAGGCCCTCCATGTCATCGATGGGGTCAAACCCGTCTGGCATGATCAGCCGATCCCCCAACAGGGCGCGCAGGCGGGCGGTTTCCTCTGCCGTTTGTCCATATTGCAGCGAGACAAAATCGCAGTCGCTGCGCTCAAAAAACGGTGCCAGGTCCTCGGGCTGGAGATAATAAACCGACCGCATCAACGTCACGTGCATCGAGCGAAAGCAAAACCCGATGCGGCGGTTGCCCGGCGTGCAGGCGGCATTAAGCGCAGCCTGCCATCTGGCCTTGTGTTCTGGATGTGCTGAAATATGGGTTTCTGGCCGCAAAGGGGCTGGATGCTGCCAGTACAGCCGGTCAAGATCGGCCATGTAAACCGGTTTGTGCGACGGTTTGTAGCGCCGGATATCCTCCGCTTGGATGAAATGGTGCTGCGGATAATGCCGGGCAAGAAGGCCCGATATTTTACCGTTCACCACGATGGCTGACCCACTGGCTATGCTGGTTAAATGATGCGCCCAGCGAATCTGGTCACCGATTCCGTCTTCCTCCAAAACCAGCAGCGGCGCATCCGGGTTGGCGGCGGACAGCGGCACCGCTGTTTCCATGCGGATGGAGGAATTGGGTCGTCGGCGGCTGAAAACCGGCCCCCACTGAGCGGCGGGCTTGCACTGTGCGCGGTCAATTTCGGCGGCGGTGCGCCCCGGCATGGCAGAGGATGGCCGCGCCTGTCGCCACGCTGTCAGGCATCGCTTCGCCTTATCGCCGTACCCCAGCGTATAAAGAGCGATCACCTCCTGATGCCACAACAGGTCGGACTCAGGGTGGCGTTTGCGTGCGGCCGTCAAACGCGCCAGCCAAACGGGCACCGACAGGCCGATCAGGTCGTCTGACGTTAGGGGGGCGTTCACTGCATCCTCGCATTGGTCATTTTGTAGTCTTAGCCTATATCCTCTTGGGTCACAAAGCCCGTGCAGGGCGAGCACAGAATTGTCACAATCCCGCTTCACTGTTCGCGTCATGATCACGTTTCGATGTCAAGATTGTCTTAAAGTCGCAGCAGTCACGGGGGTGCTTGCCAGCCTGTCTGTGCCTTCATGTGCCGCAGATAACCGCGCCATTTTGTCCTTCAGCCATGCCAATGATATTTTCTTAGGGACCGACCGGCACTATACCGCCGGGTCAGAAATCAGTTGGCTCAGCGGCGCAGACACCAACGTCGTTGGCCTTGACGATTTCGCCGCCAAACTGCCCTTTGTGGCACCAGACGCCAAAATCCGCACGCGTATCGGCATCCGGCAGCTGCTCTTTACCCCAGAGGATATCGGCGCGGTCAATCCTCCACTCGACGACCGGCCCTATGTCGGCCTGTTGGAAGGCGAGTTGGCCCTGACGGCAGAAACCGACACCCGGCTTGACCAGTGGTCGCTTCGGCTGGGGGTGACGGGCGAGGCCTCGGGCGGACGGATCGTTCAGGAAATTGTGCACGACATCACTGGTTCCACAGACCCTCAGGGGTGGGGCTTTCAGGTGCCGACCGAACCGACAATCGCCCTCAGTTACAGCCGTATCTGGCGCCAGAGGCTTGCACGGGTCAGCGACACCATATCGGTTGACTGGCTGCCGCGCGCCGGCGGCACGCTGGGCACAAGCTTTTTGAACGCCGAAGCCGGGGCGGTTTTCCGGATCGGTAATGATCTGCACGGAAATTTCGGCTATGCCACAACCGACCAGGCGATTGGCGCGCATACGGCCTTTGCGGCCCCCGAAGATGGCTGGGGGTGGTCCGTGTATGTGGGGGCATCGGGCCGCCTTCAGGGGCAAAATATTGGCCTGGACGGCGGTGTGTTTCGCGACAGCCGCACCGTTGACCGCCGCGTCGCACAGGCGGATTTTGTCGCCGGTTTTGCGCTGGCGCACGGCGGCTTTCAGGCGACCTTTCAGCACCTGACCCGAAGCGAGGAATTTGTCGGTCAGGACGGCGTGGACCAGTTTTGGACCCTGCAGCTTAGTTTCAAGCTCTAGGCATAAAAAAACCGGCGGCTCCAATCTGGAGCCACCGGCTTTCACTCGACCCATCAAGTCTTAGCTTTTGAAGCGCTTTTCTTGCAGTTCCGGCCAGTTTTCATTGGCGTCTGCAATGTTTTCAGGGATGTCTTTTTCCCAGCGCCCTTGAACTTTTTTGTCCAGGTTCAGGTACAGCGTACCGTCGACAACTTTCCACACGGTTGGGTCGCCGAGGTATTTCGCGCCTTTAGCAACACCAAATGCACAATAGCCGCCATAAGCCGGGATATATTTTTCAGGGTTCTTTTTGAAGGCGCGCTTGTTTTTGCCGTTGGCGAAAACATATTGCAGGCCTTTGTACACAACCACATTGTGGCCGTTGCCACGAACCGGGCCTTCTTCGCTGTGGTACGACACAACGTCATAACCGCCAACGGCAGGCAGAGAGAATTGAGGAAGGGTTGCATCCTCAGCGGATACAGCAGCGGTGACGCCAAAGAAGGCAACAGCTGCAACAGCAAAAGCTTTCAAGAATTTCATGTTTTGCTCCTTAGCAAAAAAGAAGTGTATGTCGTGTGGCTACTCAGAACATCGGCCGTGCGGCCAACCACGTGGGACGCGGTGTAGCGCCGTTTGGGCGTCATTGCACTTCACACTCCATCAAAGCGATGTGAGAGATGGTGAAGATAGGGTGCAAGATAGGGCGTGTCGCTGGAAAGGCACGCGCGTGACTGCGGCAGCTTGAGGCTTGCGGCAGGGCCTCTAGCTGCGGTTTTGCCCTGCCAGATAACCGGTCAGAAGATTGTGCGCCGCATCATGGATCAGCGCCTGTGTATCGATCTCTGGCAGCATGCGCTGAAAATTATGGTGGATTTGCAGGCTCGCCGCGCCGTGCACAATCGACCATAATTGCCCCACCAGGCCCATCACATCGTCCTTGGGGCAGCTGTGCGCCTCGACAAAGGCCATGACCGCGCCGACAAGCGCGCCAAAACACCGATCTCCGTTACTGGTTTCAAGATGATGCGGGCCGCCTGCAGGGTCGGGGCGTTCGCTGCCAAAAATTAAGTGAAATAGGCCAGGACGCTCCACGGCGCGGCTGACATAGCTTTGCCCCATGGCGATAATGGCATCGATCGACCCCAGCGGCAGGCTGTCACGAATGGTCTCAAGCTCGGTGGCGCGAATGCGAAATTCTTCATCCGTTAGGGCAGCGAGCAGCCCCTCGCGGTCGCTGAAGTGCCGGTAGGGTGCCGCCACCGAAACACCAGCCATCTGGCTGGCGTCTTTCATCGTAAATTCATTGGGGCCGCGATCTTCAATCAATTGCCGCGCGGCATCCAGCAGCGCTGAGCGCAGATCGCCGTGATGATAACCGCCCGCCCTGCGGGCTTTGGGTTGGGAACTGGCGGCGGTGGAAGGCTGCTCTGACATGGGATACGCGCACTCTTTTTTATTATTGCGGTTTTTTATCATTGGGACTTGGAAAGTTAATCCAATTAACATATGTTAGCCGTATTAACATAGACCCCGAGTCATGACAAGCATCATTGGATGGATGCAGCTGGGGCAGGCGAGGATAGAATGACAACAGACGTGCAGACCACATCCGCTTATGGGCCCATCAAGGTTGCCGGGATTGCCCTGCTGATCGTCGCAGGCGTCGCGGCGGCGGTGACGGCCATCAACCTGAAGGCGGCGGCTGCGATCCCGCAGGGCAGCACCGCACCCCTGCCCGTTGAAACGGTTACCGTTGAGGTGCGCGACAGTTATCAGTTTGTCGACCGGTTCGCAGGCGCGCTGGAGGCGCGGCAGGAAACCGGTGTGGCATTTGAACGCGCCGGCCTTGTTGACAGTATTGGCGTTGATGAAGGCCAGCGGGTCAACGCAGGAGCCGTGCTTGCGCGGCTGGACACCGACTTGCTTGACGCTCAGCGCGCCCGCCAGCAGGCCGATGTTGACCGATTGGGTGCAGACCTGGAACTGGCCGAACTCACCGCCAAGCGGCAAAAGCAACTCTTTGAGGACGGGCATGTCTCTGAACAGCGCTTTGACGATGCGCGGCTGCGTGTGTCGTCGCTTGCGGCCCAAAAAGCGGCCGCCGAGGCTGCACTAAAATCCACTTTGATCGACTTGGAAAAATCGATACTGCGTGCCCCCTTTGATGCGGTGATATCCGCGCGCAGCGTTGATACGGGATCGGTGATCAATGCAGGCGCTCCGATATTGACGCTTTTGGAGGTTGGCACCATGCGCGCCCGCATTGGCCTGTCGTCTGGGGCGGCCAGTGCCGTTGAGGGCGGCGCGCCCTATCGCATGCATGTGGCGGGGGTGCCTGTTCAGGCCGATCTGGTATCGGTACGCCCCGACATGGACCCGAACACCCGCACGCGCGACGGTTTGTTTGACATTGCACAAACCCCCGGCATGGCCTTTGGTGATATTACCCGCCTTGAGGTGGAGCGCACGGTCAAGGCGCGCGGCTTCTGGTTGCCGGTGACCGCCCTGCGCGAGGGGCGCAAGGGCCTGTGGCTGATCTTCACGGTGCCCGCCACCGAAGACCAAGCAAGCAACCAGGCGGGTGAGCCACGCCTCTCGACCGAGGCGGTGGAGGTGCTCTATGCCACCGAAGACGAGGTCTATGTTCGCGGGCCGGTCGCCAGCGGTACGGCGGTGGTGGCACGGGGGCTGACAAAAATTGTCACCGGCCAGCGCGTTGACCCCATTCCCGCTTCTACTGACGTCGCCGCTGTGCAGGAGTAGGGCGCGTGTGGACGTTATATTTTCGGCATTGGCGGGTTTTTGCTCTGACGGTTGCGGTGATCGTTGTCACCGGGCTGGGTGCGCTCAATAGTATCGGGCGTCAGGAAGACCCGTCGCTGACCAATTTGTTCGCCACCATCCTCACCCCCTATCCGGGGGCCGGGCCAGAGCGGGTGGAAGCGCTGGTAACCGAAAAGATTGAGGAAGAGATCCGCAAAATCGCCGAGGTCAAGGACATCGAGTCGACCTCGCGGCGCGGCATTTCGGTCATCACGGTGGAACTAAGTCAGTTCATATCGGACGCCGAGATTGAAAATGCCTGGTCGGAAATTCGCGACGCCTTGGCCGATGCGGCGGTCAATTTCCCGCCCGGTGTGCCCGAGCCGGATTTTGACAATGACCGCTTTGGCGCGATGACCAGCATCAGTGCCATTTATCCTGCGTCCGATGCGGCCTACAGCCCGGGCACGCTCAAACGCTACAGCGAAATTCTGGCGGACCGCCTGCGCCAATTGCCGGGCACCAAGCTTGTGCGTGTTTACGGCGACGAGGTTGAAGAGATTCAGGTGCTTGTCGACCCGCGCAAGCTGGCACAGCTGGGCGTGACCGTGCGCGACATGTCGGCGCGGATCGCGGCGGCCGACACCAAGGTGCAGGCGGGGCAAATCCGCTCCAACACCGCGAATTTCCTGATCGAGGTCGCGGGTGAAATCAACACATTGGAACGCGTGGGGCGTATTCCGCTGGGTGCCGATGGCCGGGGGCGTGTGGTCCGCGTGGCGGACATTGCCGAGATCGAGCGCACGGTGCAAACACCGTCGAACAGCATTGCCTATGCCTCGGGGCGGCGGGCTATTTTGCTCGGCGTGCGGATGGACGACAATCTGCAGGTTGATCAATGGATGGCGGTGGTCAAGCGCGAGCTTGAAAATTTTGAAGCCATGCTGCCTGGTGAAATCGTCCACGAGCAGATTTTTGACCAAAGCACCTATACCTTTGACCGGCTGGGCACGCTGGTTATCAATATTCTGGTGGGGGCCGGGCTGGTAGTGCTGGTGCTGTTTTTCACGCTGGGCTGGCGCGGGGCGCTGATCGTGGCGTTCATTCTGCCGCTGACCACCTTTATGACGCTGTCGATCCTGCAATTTCTCGGTGTGGCGATCCATCAAATGTCGGTCACCGGGTTGATTGTGGCGCTTGGGCTTTTGGTCGATGCGGCGATTGTCATGGCCGACGAGGTGCGCAGGCGGCTTGCGGGCGGTCATCCGCGCCTTGCCTCGGTGGAGGCGGCGGTCAAACGTCTGGCGGCACCGCTTTTTGCCTCAACGCTGACAACCGTATTGGCGTTCATGCCGATGGTGCTGCTGCCGGGCCCAGCCGGCGACTTTTTGGGCTCGATCGCGATTTCGGTTGTGGTGATGCTGATTTCCAGCTTTTTCCTGGCGCTGACCATCACCCCCGCTCTGACCGGGTGGTTATTGCCGAAATACCGGGCCGACCGCAAACATCGCTGGTGGGTGCGTGGGGTCGAATTTAAAAAGGGCGGGGCGCTGTTTGGCAAAACGCTCGAATGGTCGCTCCGGCATCGCCGGTTGACGTTGATGGCGGCGGTGGCGCTGCCGGTGACCGGGTTTTTGGCCTTTCCAAGTTTGACCGCACAGTTTTTCCCCGGGGTGACACGCGACCAGTTTCATGTGCAGCTGTTTATGGACGACACCAGCTCGATTGGCCGCACCGAGGCGCTGGCCTTGCGCGCGGACGACATCATCAAAGCTGACCCCATGGTGCAGGACGTCCAGTGGGTGATTGGCGAGGGCGCACCCGCCTTTTACTATAACATTCTGACCACACAGGATAATAACGGTGCCTTTGCCGAGGCGCTGGTGACCACCACCGACAAATACGAAACCGACGCGTTGGTCAGCCGGTTGCAGGACAAGTTGGATTTCATGCTGCCTGAGGGGCAGTTTCTGGTCCGCGGCCTGACCCAGGGCCCGCCCGTGGCCGCCCCGGTTGAGGTGCGCATCGTCGGCCCCAATCTTGAGCAACTCACGGCGATTGGCGAAGACATTCGCTTGCTGATGACTGAAACGCCGTTTTTCCTGCACACGCGGGCCACTCTGCAAGCGGCCGAGCCCAAGGTCGAATTTCGCCTCGATGAGGACAAGGTACGTCAGGCCGGGCTAGACCTTGTCAGCGTTGCCGATTTTCTCAATGCCTCGCTGGAAGGGGTCACCGGCGGCTCGCTGCTGGAAGGCAGCGAAGACCTGCCCGTACGGGTACGGGTTGAGGGCGAGTGGCGCGCCAATCTGCAGGCGCTGCGATCGCTCGATATCCCCGTGGCCGCGGGCGGCGGTGCCTATAATGCGGTGCCCTTGTCGGCGCTGGGCGAGGCGGTGCTTGTCCCCAGCGAAAGCCCAATCGCCCGCCGCAACGGCGAACGGTCGAACCTGGTGCAGGGCTATATCCCGATCGATGTCTTGCCGCAGCAAGCCTTTGATGCGTTCCGCGAATTGTTGGCGGAAAAGCCCGTGGACCTGCCCGCCGGGTACCGGATCGAATATGCGGGCGACGCCGACGCGCGCGCTGAAACCGTGTCGAACCTGATGACCTCGGTCGGCCTGATCGTGGTGATGACGGTGGCAACCATTGTGCTGACTTTCAACAGTTTTCGCCTGTCGATTGTCAGCGGTATGGTCGCGGTGCTGTCAATGGGCATGAGCCTTTTGGCGCTGGAAATTTTTGGCTATCCCTTTGGCGTGCAGGCGCTGATCGGGGTGATCGGGTCGATCGGTGTCTCGATCAACGCCGCCATCATCATCATGACCGCCCTACAGGCCGATCCGCGCGCCTGTCACGGCGATATTCAAGCCGTGCGCGAGGTGGTCTCGGCCTCCAGCCGCCATATCATTTCCACCACCACCACCACCTTTGGCGGGTTTTTGCCGCTGATCATTCAGGGCGGGGGGTTTTGGCCGCCTTTTGCCATGGCGGTTGCTGGCGGCGTGCTGTTGTCGACGATTGTGTCCTTCTACTTTACGCCGCCCGCCTTTCTGGCGGTTCTGCGCTGGCGCAAAGGTCCCATTTCGGGCAGCCGCGTCGACGCACCGCCCATCGGTAAGGATCACGATAGCCCGGCCAAGCTTGGCGTCGCTGCAGAATAAGACAGAACAAAAACGTCACTTCTCAGCGCCGCTGAGACGCGCTACATGAAGGGAGTTCATCAAAAACGGGGCCCGAAGCGTGGGCGCACGGGCAGGGAAGAGGCATGATCACAGACGTGAATCTGGTAATTTTTGGCGGAACCGGCGACCTGTCGCGGCGCAAACTGATCCCAGCGTTGTTCGCAGGCTTCATCCACGGTCTGGTTAGCGAGAAAAGCCGAATTTTCCTGACCAGCCGGTCGCCACTTGACGGCACGCTGGAGGACTGGGTGCGCGAGGTTTTGGCCGAAAACCCGCCCCAGTGCGACATTTGCGACGATGATATTGCCCGCTTTATTGCGGCGGTCAGCCTGATGGTTCTGGATTTGGGCGGCGCGTCCGCGGCATGGGAAGAGCTCTCGTCGGCGCTTCTGGCCGATCCGGACATGCCAGTGGTGCATTTTCTGGCGATCCCGCCCAAGATGTTTACCGCCGCATGCACCTTGCTCGGCCAGTACAAGCTGAACGGCGACAATGCCCGCGTGGTGCTGGAAAAGCCGCTGGGGCATGATTATGCCAGCGCCGAGGCGATCAACGCCGATGTCGCGAAAACCTTTGATGAAAGCCAGATTTTCCGCATCGACCATTATCTGGGGAAAGAGGCGGTGCAAAACCTTCTGGCGCTGCGTTTTTCCAACCGGCTATTTGAAGAATTGTGGAGCAACCGCGCCATTGACCATATCCAGATCACCATCGCCGAAGATTTGGGCGTGGCCGGGCGCGGCGCGTTTTACGAGGGCACAGGCGCGCTGAGGGATATGATCCAAAATCATGTGCTGCAGCTGTTGTGCCTGGTGGCGATGGAGCCACCGGCGATGTTAGACGCCTCCAGCATTCGCGAGGAAAAGCTGAAAGTCCTGAAGTCGCTGGAAGACATGGACGATTATGCCATCGACCAAAATGTCGTGCGCGGGCAATATGCGTCGGGCGCCATTGAAGGCAAGGCGGTGGATGATTACGCTACCGATCTGGGCCTGGACGGCGAAAGCCCAACCGAAACCTTTGTCGCCATCAAGACCCACATCAACAACTGGCGGTGGGCTGGGGTGCCCTTTTACCTGCGCACCGGCAAGCGGCTGCCCGCGCGTTTTGCTGAAATTGTCATTCAGTTCAAAACCATCCCGCATTCGCCGCACCCCGCCTGGACCGCAGGGTTGGAGCCCAACCGGTTTATCATCCGCCTTCAGCCCGAAGACCATTTGGCCATGCGGCTGATGGTGAAGGATCATGGTTCACGGGATGATCGGCTGCGCGAGGTGGAATTGAACCTTGATACACTCGCTGGTGTTGGCGGCATTCGCCAGGGACCGTATTTGCGCCTGATCCTTGATGCGGCAAACGGCGACCAGAGTCTGTTTGTGCACCGGGCTGAGGTCGCACAAGCCTGGCGCTGGGTTGACCGGATCATCGCGCGCTGGACAAGCGACGGCAAAGCCCCGCACGCCTATCCGTCGGGCACATGGGGGCCGTATGAAGCGCAGGCGCTGGTTCAGCGCGACGGACGCACTTGGTATGAAACACATCTGATGAAAAAGCGGGGCTGAGCCGTGGCGCTGGACTGGACCCGCTTTGATACACTGGATGCGCTGTCGGAGGCGTTGGCAGAGCGCATTCTTGGCCGCTTGCAGGCGGCGATTGATGCACGCGGCCGCGCCAGTTTGCTGGTCTCAGGCGGCTCTACCCCGCGCCCGCTTTTTAAACGGCTCAGCCAAACGCCCTTCGACTGGGCGCATGTGCAAATTGCCTTGGTGGACGAGCGTTGGGTCACCGAAGATCACCCCCGTGCCAACACCCGTTTTTTGCACGAAACATTGCTCAAGGGCGAGGCCGCTGCAGCAGAATTTATCCCGATGCTCAGGAAGGCGGGCGATGTGTTTGAAGTGGCGGGCGAGGTTGACGGCGCCTACCAGGCGCTCGCCTTTCCCTTTGATGTGGTGCTGCTTGGTCTTGGGCCGGATGGGCACACCGCATCGCTTTTCCCCGGAGCGCGCGGGCTCGAAGATGCGTTCAGCGCGCCTATGGACCGGTTGGTGATGCCGATTGAGGCGGTCCCAAGCGATGTCACGGGCGACGAGGTTCAGCGTTTGACGCTGACTCCCACGGCGATTGCCGAAGCCGATTGGCCGGTTTTGATGATCAGCGGCGCCGAGAAAGCCGCTATTGCCGAACAGGCGGCTATGGGCGACAGCTCGCCCTTTGGCCGGGTGGTGCAATTGCTCGACCGACCCTTGTCGGTGTATTGGGCACCGTAACGATAGATAGAGTAAGGAGACGGTCTATGGCGCACGCCACACTCGAATCCGTTGCCAAAACCATTCGCGAGCGGTCCACAGACAGCCGCAAACGCTATGAAGACCGCATCCAGGCGATGCGCGATATGGGCCCGCCGCGCCCGCATCTCAGCTGCGGCAATCTGGCGCATGCCTATGCCGCCTGCGGCATGGACGAAAAGGCCAAGCTGGTCGAGGATGAAAAGCTGGCCAATATCGGCATTGTGTCGGCCTATAACGACATGCTGTCGGCGCATCAGCCCTATCACAAAATTCTGGATGAAGTGCGCGAGATCATTTTGAACGCAGGAGGCGTGGCGCAGATGGCGGGCGGTGTTCCGGCGATGTGCGACGGGGTCACCCAGGGCCAGCCGGGGATGGAATTGTCGCTGTTTAGCCGCGATGTGATCGCCATGGCAACCGGCATCGCGCTGTCGCACAATGTGTTCAACGGCGGGCTGCTGTTTGGCATTTGCGATAAAATCGTACCCGGCCTTTTGATGGGGGCGCTCAGCTTTGGGCATATGCCGTTTATCTTTGTCCCCGCCGGGCCGATGCCGACCGGCATCTCTAACGGCGAAAAGGCAGAGGTGCGCGCCAAATTTGCCAAGGGCGAAGTGGGCCGCAAGGAACTGCTGGAATCCGAATCGCGCGCCTATCACAGCCCGGGCACCTGCACCTTTTACGGCACCGCCAACACCAACCAGATGATGCTGGAAATGATGGGCCTGCAACTGCCGGGCTCCAGCTTTTTCAACCCTGGCGACCCGGCACGGCCCTTGTTGAACAAGGCCGCCGCCGAGCAGATTTTGACGCTGGCGCGCGCCGACACCCCCATTGGCCTGGGCGACATGGTCACCGAGAAAAGCATCATTAATGCGATTGTCGGCTTGCTGGCAACGGGCGGGTCGACCAACCATACCATCCATATTCTGGCGAGTGCGGCGGCGGCCGGGTACCACGTTACCTGGCAGGATTTTGCCGAACTGTCGGCGGTGGTGCCGCTGTTGGCGCGGGTCTACCCCAACGGCATCGCCGATGTGAATGCCTTTCACCGCGCGGGCGGCACCCCCTATATCATTGGTCAGCTGCTGGACGGCGGCCTGCTGTTCGGTGATATTCATACCATTCTGGGGCAGGGGCTTGCGCCCTTTGCCGAAATGCCTGCCGCCGAAGGTGACACGCTTCGCTTCGCGCGCGCCGACGCCAGCGGTGACGACAGCATCCTGCGCCCGCTCGATAACCCGTTTCAGGCAACCGGTGGGTTGCAACTGCTGGAAGGGCCGCTGGGGTGCGGCGTGATCAAAATCTCGGCGGTCAAGCCCGAACATCATGTGATCGAAGCCCCCGCCATCGTGTTCGACAGCCAGGACGACATGTTGGCCGCGTATAAGGCCGGCGAGCTTGAGCGCGACTTTATCGCGGTCATTCGCCATCAGGGTCCGCGCGCCATTGGTATGCCCGAGCTGCACAAGCTGACCCCGTCGCTGGGTGTTTTGCAGGACAAGGGCTTCCAGGTTGCGCTGGTGACGGATGGGCGCATGTCGGGGGCATCGGGTAAGGTGCCCGCCGCCATCCATATCAGCCCCGAGGCTGCCATGGGCGGCGCCATCGGCAAGGTGCGCACCGGCGATCTGATGCGCCTTGATGCACCTGCTGGCCGCTTGGAGGTTTTGATGGATGCTGCGGAGTTCGCCGCGCGCGAGGTGGCCCCAGGCCCCGAGACGCCCGACACCATTGGCCGCGATCTGTTCGCCGGTTTTCGTGCACAGGTCGGCACTGCCGACACTGGCGGTTCGGTTATCCCTTATCTCTAATCCATCCGAGGTACGCCATGCTTGATTTGCCCGCTTTGCTGTCGTCGGTTCCGGTCATTCCGGTCCTCAGTTTTCGTGACACGGACGAGGCCGTAAAGGTCTGCGAGTGCCTGTACCGCGAAGGGCTGACCGTGCTGGAGATTACGCTGAGGCACGATAGCGCGCTTAGCTGCATAAAGGCGGTGGCTGACGCCCTGCCCAAAGAGGCGGTGATCGGCGCGGGCACAATTCTGAACCGCGACCAGGCGGTTGCGGCGCGCGATGCCGGTGCGGTTTTTGGTGTCAGCCCCGGCCTCACCCGACAGATGAGCGCCGACATCCGCACGCTTGACTGGCCGTTTCTGCCGGGTATTGCGACGCTGAGCGAAGCCATGACCGCGCGCGAGGAGGGCTTTAGCTGCCTCAAATTCTTCCCCGCCGAGATTTCGGGCGGGATCAAGTTTTTAAAAGCCATTGGCTCGGTGTTGCCCGATCTGCGCTTTTGCCCCACCGGCGGGGTGACGGGCGCGACGGCGGCCAACTATCTGGCACTGAAGAATGTTCTGACGGTGGGCGGGTCGTGGCTAACTGAACGCGATGCTTCGGGCGAAATTGACCTCAGCATTGTGCAAACCAAGGCGTCGGCAGTACGCGCCACGCTTTGACTTGATCCGCACCAGCCTGCCAATTAGGCTCGCATTGTTTTGATTACGAACGGGGAAGAGGGGCGCCGCCGCGCCTCCAGATTATGCCGCAACCCATCCATATTGTTTTTGCCAGCCTGATCGGCATGGCCGCCGTACTGATTGCGGTCAGCACCGGCCCGGTGCCCGATAATGCCGCCGGTCTTGCCCATGCGACGGTGGCGGCGATGTCCATTGGCGGCGACGGCCCGGCGCGCGCCGCCGCCCACGGGCATTGGCCGTTTCTGTTTCACAGCTTCACCCTGATGTTTGCCGGGGCGCTGATTTATATGGCGGTGCGCCCGGCTGACCGGACGCCGACAGTGCGCCGCGTTTTTGTTGGCATTGCCGCCGTTCAAATCGCCATCTGGGCGGCGATCTGGTTTTCCTATATGGCGGCGCAGTCGGGCCCGCAGGTGGCGATTGTGCTCGGCTTTCCGCTGCCGACAAGCTGGATGCTCTATGCCGGCTGGGCCAGCCTGACGCTCCACAGCCTCTATTATTGTTTTGCCTTTCGGTCGATCGTCTTTTCCGACGCCGATGAGGCCGAGTTTCAGGCCCTTCTGGCCGAGATGAAAGACCCCTGATGGAAGCGTATCGCCAAGAAATCATCCTCGCCTGTGTCGGGGTATATATGGTGCTGTGTATCGCGGTTGGCCTGTGGGCCATGCGCCGGACGCACTCGGCAGACGACTTTTTTGTCGCGGGCAAAAATCTGGGACCGCTGGTGGTCTCGCTGGCGGTGTTTTCCTCGACGCTGTCGGGCTTTGGCTTTGTTGGCGGGCCGGGGCTTGTGTATGCCACCGGGCTGTCCAGCTTCTGGATGGCGATTTCGATCTCGGCGCTTGGATACGGGCTTGGGTTTTTCCTCATTGCCAAGCGCATCCGGATGATCGCCGAGGTTCGCGGCGCAATGAGCCTGCCGGACATCCTGTTTGCCCGCTATGGGTCTGAGGCCACGCGGCTGTTGTCGGCGATTACCATTCTTTTGGGCGTCATGGGCTATATGGCCACACAAATTCTGGCGATGGCCTTGGTACTGCAAACCCTGTTGCAGGGGACGGCGATGTTTGCCGATATCTCGCTGGTGGCGTGTGTGGTTGTCTCCAGCGCTGTGCTGATTTTTTACTGTGTGACCGGCGGTATTGTGGCGTCGGTCTATACCGACCTGGTGCAGGGTCTGATCATGATCGTCGCAGGCGCATTGGTTGTTCTGACGGCGATTTCGATCTTCGACGGCGGCATGGCCGAGGCCAGTACCATTTTGCTGGAAAGCGACCCCGAGACCGTGCTGCCCTTCGGCACACTTGGCCCGATGGCGTCGATGGCGTGGTTTTTCCTCTTTGGGATCGGCCTTGCGGGCCAGCCGCATGTGGCCACCAAAATGATGATGAACCGCTCGGTGCGCGACAACCGCGTGATCGTACCGATCACATTATTCGGTTATGTGATGGCGGCGTTGTTGTGGATCAGCATCGGCATTGCCATGCGGGCGCTGGTGCTGGGCGATGTGCATTTGCCGCTGACCGCCGCCGATCAGGCCGCGCCGGAATTTCTCAATACCTATGCGCACCCGCTATTGGCGGGCATTGTCTTTGCTGGCCTGTTTGCCGCTATCATGTCGACGGCGGACGGGTTTTTGAACATCGGTGCCGCGGCGATTATCCACGACATCCCGCGCGCGCTCAGGGGCCGGTCGCTGAATAATGAATTGATGTGGGCGCGCATCGCCACGGTGGTCTTGAGCGTGATTGCGGCATTTATCGCGCTTTATGCCTTTTATATCAATGACACGCTGGTGGCTTTGCTCGGCGCCTTTGGCTGGGGCACCTTTGCCGCCGCCTTGGCGCCGGTGCTGATTCTCGGCCTCAACTGGCGGCGCGCCAGCCCGCGTGCAGCGGTGGTGGTGATTACGGTGTCGCTGGTGATCAATTTTGGTTTTCAGGTGTTGGGCATGTCTTTGCCGTGGGGGGTCAGTCCCGGCTTTTTGGCGCTGCTTGTCAGCTTCATTCTGTTCATCGCGATCAGTTTTCTCGACAAGCCGCAAAAGCTTGACCGCGATATCGACCGAATTCTTGATCTCTGACGCATCCAAAGGTGGGCCGGGGCCGTATGCACAACATGGCCTCACTTCTTTTATTTGATCCACAAAACTTGCGGCTGGACGACCTGCCAGCCGTGCGCGCCGCCGCTGACAGCGGCGTGTCGGTTGTTCCGCTATTTGTCATGGATGACGACACCGCGCGGCCATTGGGCGGTGCGGCGCGCTGGTGGCTGCACCACGCGCTTGCTGATCTCGCTGCGCAGCTTACGGCACTTGGCAGCCGGTTGATTTTGCGTCGCGGTGCCACACAGGACGTAGTGCACGCGCTTGCGCGCGACATCGGTGCAGAATCGGTGTTTCTGACCCGCGCTTATGATGCGCCTTGGGCGGACATGCAGTCGGCTCTCCACAGCGCGCTGGGCGAAGACGGTATCAAGGTCAAGCGTTACGCCGGGCCGTATCTTTTCGAGCCCGAGGCGATCAAAACCCAGGAAGGCAAGCCCTATACGGTGTTTTCGCCCTTTTGGAAAAACTGCCTGTCGCAGCCCGAACCACCGCGCCCTGGTGACGCGCCGGACGCCCTGAGGGTCCCCGACAGCTGGCCTGAAAGCAATGATCTGGACGATTTTGAGCTACTGCCCACCACCCCCGACTGGGCGGGCGGTCTGCGCGATAGCTGGACCCCAACCCGCGCAGGCGGACTTGCGCGCATGCAGGACTTTCTGGATGAAGCTGCGGCGAAATACAAAGACCGCCGCGACCGGCCCGACATGGACGGCACCTCGCGCCTGTCGCCCTATTTGCGCTTTGGTCAGATCGGCATTCGCGAGGTATTCTGGGCGGGCGAGGATGCCATTGCCCTTGACGGCGGAGCAGAAAAGGGCGTGCGCAAATTTCTGGCCGAACTGGGTTGGCGCGAATTTTCGGCGCATCTGCTGTATCATTTCCCCGATATGCGAACCGCACCGCTGCGCGAAAATTTTGAGAATTTTCCGTGGGAGAAAGGCCCTTCACCCGAGCTTGAGGCCTGGCAAAAGGGGCGCACCGGTTTTCCCTTTGTCGATGCGGGCCTGCGCCAGCTTTGGCACACCGGGTGGATGCACAACCGCGTGCGCATGGTGGTTGCCAGTTTTCTGGTCAAGGAAATGTTGTGGCACTGGCACGACGGCGAGGCCTGGTTTTGGGATACGCTGGTTGACGCCGACGCGGCCACCAATGCTGCCAGCTGGCAGTGGGCGGCGGGGTGCGGTGCCGATGCGGCCCCCTATTTCCGTATTTTCAACCCGATGACGCAGGGCGAAAAATTTGACCCCAAAGGCGACTATGTCCGCCAGTGGGTGCTCGAACTGAAAGACATGCCCGCCAAGCACATCCACACTCCGTGGGAGGCACCCGAAGATGTGTTGAAAGAGGCCGGCGTGACGCTGGGCGACACCTACCCCAAGCCGATACTGGACCGGCGCGACGCGCGCGAGCGGGCGCTGGCGGCGTTCGAGACGGTCAAAGCCAAACCCGGCCGGTTGACCAAATAACCTGCTTCTTTAGCCAATCACCTTGTCAGCCCGCAGTTTTGCGATGGTTTCGGCGTCGAAACCAATGTCGGTCAGCACCGCGTCGGTCGCCGAGCCGGGGGTGGGCAGGGTGCCGTCCACCGATGGCTCGGTGACGGAAAAGCGCGGTGCCGGTGCGGGCTGGGTCAGTCCCGAGGCCTCGAAATGGCTGGCGCGCGCCTTCATATGCGGGTGGTTCGGGGCGTCGGTCAGGTCCATCACGGGGGCAACGCAGGCATCGGTGCCGTCGAAAATTTCGGTCCATTCCGCCTGGGTTTTGGCGGCAAAACGCTCGGCGAGCTGGGCGCGGGTTTCGGGCCAGTCCGTGGGCGACATATGTTTGGCCATGGCGTCGTCGGGCATGTCCATCAGCCGGTAAAATTCTGCAGCGAATTGCGGCTCAAGTGGGCCGATCGCCATATATTTCCCGTCGCGCGTTTCGTAGGTGCCGTAATGCGCCGAGCCGCCGTCCAGCCAGTTCTGGCCGCGCGGCGCGCCCCACAGGCCCGCACCGCTGAGCGCATGAAACAGCCCGGTCAGCGAGGCAACGCCGTCGACCATGGCGGCATCCACCACCTGGCCTTCGCCGGTTTTTTGGGCGTGCAGCAGGGCAGACAATAGGCCCATGATCAAAAACAGCGATCCGCCGCCAAAATCCCCCACAAGGTTCAAGGGCGGCACGGGCGGTGCACCCGCCGGGCCCATCGCCCCCAAGGCACCGGCCACGGCAATATAGGTGATGTCATGGCCCGCACGGTCGGCCAGCGGGCCGGTTTGGCCCCAGCCGGTCATCCGCCCGTAAACCAGCTTGGGGTTGAGGGCCATCAAGTCATCCGGCCCAAGGCCGAGGCGTTCCATCACCCCGGGGCGAAAGCCCTCGAACAGCGCGTCGGCGGTTTTCGCAAGTGTACGCACAACCGCCTTGCCGCTGTCGGTTTTGGTATCGACACCGATAAAGCGTTTGCCGCGCCGAAACAGATCCTTGGGCAAAGACGACGAGCCTCCGATGCGCTCAACGGCGATCACTTCTGCCCCCAAATCGGCCAGCAGCATCCCGGCATAAGGCCCGGGGCCGATGCCCACCATTTCAATAATCCGAACCCCTGTAAGCGGACCTGCCATTGTCGCCTCCTATTTGGGCGGCATGCGCACGGCACCGTCCATGCGGATGGTTTCGCCGTTCAGCATCATATTTTCGCAGATCGACTGCACCAGATGCGCATATTCCTCGGGTCGGCCCAGGCGCTTGGGGAAGAGGGTGGTGGCGGTCAGCGCCTCAATCGCGGCGTCGGGCAGGCCGTCAAACAATGGCGTGTGCACATAGCCGGGGGCGATGGTCATCACTCGAATGCCGTGACGCGCCAATTCGCGGGCGATTGGCAGGGTCATCCCGACAATCCCGCCCTTGGAGGCGGCATAGGCGCTTTGCCCGATTTGGCCGTCAAAGGCAGCGATCGAGGCTGTATTGATGATCACCCCGCGCTCGCCCTCGCCGTCTGGGTCGTGTTTCAGCATCGCTTCGGCGGCTTGTGCCACCACATTATAGCTGCCGATCAGATTGACCTGCACAATGCTTTGAAAATGCTTGAGGGGGCTGCGTTCGCCCTCGCGGGTAATCACCGTTTTGGGCGGGCCGATACCAGCGCAGTTCACGGCGATATCCAATCGGCCATATGCGTCCATGGCGGCGGCGATGGCCCCTTCGACCGAGGCTTCGTCGGTGACATCGGTGTTTGCAAACACCGCCTTGTCGCCCAGCTCGCCAGCCAGCGCGCTACCCAGTTCGTCGTTCAGATCAACGATGACCGCCTTGGCACCGGCCCCGACCAAACGCCTGACCGTCGCCGCACCCAGGCCCGACGCACCGCCCGTTACCAGCGCCACTTTGTTCATCACATCCATGTCATCCCTCTCATAGATACGCTTGAAATTCCTTGCGCTGGACCCTAAGTCGGGCTGGACCTTCTGGCAAGACAGTCTATGGTGCGCGGGCAGAGGGCAAGACGCCCCCGCGCGAGCGGCAATCTGGAGACCTCCGATGGCATATGATTATGACCTTTTTGTTCTGGGTGCGGGCTCAGGCGGTGTGCGCGCTGCGCGCATTTCCTCGGGCTTTGGCGCCAAGGTTGCGGTGGCCGAAGATTACCGCGTGGGCGGCACCTGTGTAATCCGCGGCTGTGTGCCCAAAAAGCTGTTGGTCTACGCCTCGCATTTCGGCGAAGACTTTGAAAGCGCCGAAGGCTTTGGCTGGCAGGTGGGCGAGGCCAAGTTTGACTGGAAAACGCTGATCGCCAACAAGGATAAAGAGATCGACCGGCTCAATGGTCTTTATATCAAAACGTTGGAAGGTGCGGGCTGCGAGATCATCATGGGCCGCGCAACACTGGAAGACGCGCACACCGTCCGCGTCGGCGACAAAACCTATACCGCCAAATATATCCTCATCGCGGTGGGCGGCTGGCCGACCCTGCCCGATGTGCCGGGCATCGAGCACGCCATCACCTCGAACGAGGCGCTGCATCTGGATGATCTGCCGCGCCGGGTTGCGGTGGTGGGCGGCGGCTATATCGCCGTCGAATTTGCCGGTATCTTCAACGGTATGGGGGCGGAGACGACGCTTCTCTATCGGTCCGAGCAGATACTACGCGGCTTCGACCGCGACCTGCGCGACCGCCTGAACGATGAAATGTCGAAAAAGGGCATGAACGTCCGCACCGAGACCAATGTCACCGCGATTGAAAAAACCGAGGGCGGCCTGACGCTCAGCCTCACCGACGGCAGCACCATGGAGGTAGACGCGGTGAT
Organism: Kordiimonadaceae bacterium; assembly: GCA_030148905.1. Taxonomy (GTDB): domain Bacteria; phylum Pseudomonadota; class Alphaproteobacteria; order Sphingomonadales; family Kordiimonadaceae; genus JASBSO01. The sequence continues at coordinate 35,025 of JASBSO010000241.1, forward strand.
GTACGCCACCGGCCGCAAGCCCAATACCGACGGCTTGGGTCTGGAAGAGGTGGGCGTCCAGCTTGCCAAAAACGGCGCGGTGATTGTGGATGATTACTCCAAAACCTCGGTCGACAATATCTATGCTGTCGGCGATGTCACCGACCGTGTGCAGTTGACGCCGGTTGCGATTAAGGAAGGCCATGCCTTCGCGCTGACCGTTTTTGGCGACACACCGACACGGCCCAACCATGACGCGGTGCCAACGGCTGTGTTCTCGCAGCCGCCCATCGGCACGGTGGGGATGAGCGAGGAAGACGCGCTGAAAGCGGGCCACAAAATCGACGTATATACGTCCGATTTCCGCCCGATGAAGCACACATTGGGTGGCTCGACTGAGCGCGCATTTACCAAAATGATCGTCGATCAGGACACCGACAAGGTTTTGGGTGCGCATATGATCGGCCTTGATAGTGCTGAAATCATTCAGGGCATCGGCATCGCCGTCAAGGCGGGCCTCACCAAGGCGCAGTTTGATGCCACCATCGCCATTCACCCGTCATCGGCGGAAGAGTTTGTGTTGATGCGCACCAAACGAGACGGGTAAAGACATCATTCTAGCGATGGGACCAGCATGGTCACATTAGCGCGATTGCGCCTGTTGTATTAGAATTTCTGTCTCGCCAAGGCGGGGCATTCGGCGTATGCGTTGCGTGAGCTGTCAGAAGAGACCGCTCGGACAAGAAGAGACGTTAAGAGACGATTATGACCGCAGACATTCGCGAGCTTGAATCAGCGGTCGTTCGCTTTGCGGGCGACAGCGGCGACGGCATGCAGCTTACGGGCACACAGTTCACCACCTCGACCGCGCTGGCGGGCAGTGATCTGGCGACCTTCCCCGATTTTCCGGCTGAGATTCGAGCACCGCAGGGTACCACCTTTGGCGTGTCGGCGTTTCAGATCAACTTCGGTGCGCGCGACATCAAAACCGTTGGCGACGAGCCCGACGTTCTGGTGGCGATGAACCCCGCAGCACTGGCGACCAATCTCAAGCAGTTGCGCAAGGGCGGCCTGTTGGTGGTGGACACCGGGGCCTTTACCAAGCGGAATTTGCAAAAGGCGGGCTATAGCGGCGACCCGATCACCGAGGCGCTGAAAGCCGACTATCAGGTGATCGAGATCGATATCTCGAAAATGACGCTGGAAGCGGTCAAGGATTTCGGCCTTGGCAACAAGGACGCGCTGCGCTGCAAAAACATGTGGACGCTGGGGCTGATGCTGTGGATGTTTTCGCGCAAGCGCGGCCCGGTGGAAGACTGGCTGCGCGGCAAATTTGCCAAATTGCCCGATGTGGCCGATGCCAATATCGCCGCGCTCAACGCCGGGCACGCCTTTGGCGAAACGGCGGAACTGTCGGCCACCATCAAGCGCTATCAGATCGGCGCTAAAACGTCTGAACCCGGCCTGTACCGCACCGTGACCGGCAGTCAGTCTTTGGCCTGGGGCCTGGTGAAGGGGTGCGAGCTTGCCGGGCTGACACCGGTTTTGGGGTCGTATCCGATCACCCCTGCGTCCCCCATCTTGCACGCGCTGTCGAGCCTCAAGGACCTGGGTGTTGTGACCTTTCAGGCCGAGGATGAAATTGCCGCGGCCTGCGCCGCACTTGGGGCGTCATACGGTGGTGCGCTGGGGATCACCAGCTCGTCCGGCCCCGGCATTGCGCTGAAGACCGAAACCCTCGGTCTTGCCATTTCGGTGGAGCTGCCACTTGTTGTGGTCAATAGCCAACGCGGCGGACCGTCGACTGGCCTGCCCACCAAAACCGAGCAGTCGGATCTGTATCAGGCGGTGTATGGACGCAACGGCGACGCACCGATTCCGGTGCTGGCAACCCGCTCGCCCGGCGACTGTTTTGAGGTTGCGGTTGAGGCGTGCCGCATCGCCACCCAGTATATGACGCCGGTGCTGTTGCTGACCGACGGCTTTATCGCCAATGCGGCCGAGCCGTGGCTGATCCCCGATATCGACGCCATGACGCCGTTTCCGGTGACCTTTGCGGGCTCGCCGCCCGAAGGCGAGGAGCACAACCCCTTTGTGCGCGACGACAAGCTGGCGCGCAACTGGGCGCGGCCCGGCACGCCGGGGGCGATGCACCGTATTGGTGGCCTGGAGAAAAGCTTTGAAACCGGGCATATCTCTTACGACCCTGACAACCACCAGAAAATGACCGATATTCGCGCCGCCAAGGTGACGGGCATTCAAAACAGCATCCCCGATCAGACCATCGAACAAGGGTCTGAAAAGGGCAGCGTGCTGGTCGTGGGCTGGGGGTCGACCTTCGG
>JASBSO010000242.1 GCA_030148905.1 Kordiimonadaceae bacterium
TGACAACGGCAATTATCTGAAAAACCGGGGTCAGTGGATTTCTGACTCGCCGAACTCCCGGCGATATGCCTTAGCGCAGACGGATATATGGCGGGCAAGCTCAAACAGCAATCCCTATGAAGGGATCGCCGAGGCCTTGAAGACCTATGGGGGGCGTCAGAGCAAGCTGGCAATCTATGTGTTTGGGGACGATTTTTCGAGCCGAAGCTACGACGATACCGCTGCGCGCATTGCAGCCCTGAATACGACCAGAAGCGGCAAGACACTGGCACGCATTCACGGTGTTGGCTTTTTGGATACCCAGCGCTCAAACGAGCGGCGTGCAAATTACAGCCAGGTCACGGGTGGTGGTTACACCTTTGCGCTGTTGATGCGGGCTGTGGCACTGGAAAACGGTGGTACCTATCTCAGCATTGCGGACTGACCTTGCCGAGGGCCGTGCCACCGGCGGGTCTTCGTAAAGCGATCAGGAGCGCCGGACGGTCAGGCCATGTGGTCAGTCTTCCCCGTCAAACCAGCCGTCGGCATCGAGCATATCCCATATGCGCTGGGCTGCGGCGCCGCCTGCGGTGCTGACCTGCGCCGCGTCGGCGACCACCAGCTTGCCGTGCCAGACCTGAAACCGGCCCTCAGTCAGCACATGGCGAACAGACCGACCGCCCGCATACAGAAGATTGTTTAAAGGCTCGGGCGGTTTTGCACCGCTGCCGACCAAAAAGCCCGATACATCCACGGTGGTCATGTCGGCGCGCGCACCGGGGCGAATGCGGCCAAGGTCGGGGCGTCCAAGCCCGTCTGCGGGCACACGGGTGGCCGCATCCACTGCGTCCCAAATGCTCGGCTGCGGCAGGGGGCGCTCAGCGGTGGTCAGCAGGCTTGCCCGCGCCTGACCCAGAAGCACCGCAAGCTTGAGATTTTCCAGATAATCATTGGAATGGGTATCGATACCGATATTGGTGCGCATGCCGCTTGCCAAGGCCTCGGGCCAGGGTTGGGTGTCGCCGCCCGCGCCGCCCGCGCTGGGGCAGGTGGCATAGACACCGCCGCGCTCACGCATCAGTGCGGCGTCCTTGGCAAAGTCAAAGGCGGTCATGTGCGCGGCAAAAAACGGCCCGTCCATGAGGCCGTGGGCGTCGCAGAACTGCGCGGGGCTCATATCCCACAGGCGTTTGACCGCCGCAACCTCGGCGGGCCCCTGGGCCAAATGGATGTGGATACCGGTGCCAAGCGTCTTCGCTGCGCTGGCAAAGGCGGCCATGGTCGCAGGCGTTTGGGTGTCGGCGGCGTGCGGGGTCATCATCGGGCGGATCAACCCGCCAGCCTTGCCCATATGCGCTTTGCCAAAGGCCAGATTGGCGGCAATCTCGGCAAGGGTGTCAGCTTCGCTGTCGAAGAGGGTCTGGTCGTTGCTGCGAAACCAAATGGGAAAAAGCCGCAAAATGCCGGGCACCATTCCCCCGGGATAGCCGCGTACGCCCCACGCCTCGGCCACGCGCGCATAGCTTTCGGCCTGACGCAGCGACAAGGCCATCTCGACATGAGTGGTGCAGCCCGACAGCAGAAGCTCGGCGACATTATAGGCGGTCAAGGCGTCCAGTTCGTCGTCTGACAAAGTCTCAACCTTAAGAAGCGGCGCGGCATAGGACCGCCCACCCTCGATGATGCCGCGTGTGGGTGTGGCCGAGCAGGCATGCGTATGCCCGGAAATAAAGCCGGGTAAGAGGATGTCCCCGGGAGCTTGAACGCGGGGCAGGCCCGGCCCGGCAGACCCTTGGATCACATCTTCGATCATCCCGTCCGCAACCAGAACCGACACACCCTCTTTCAGCGACACGTCGCCTGAGGCCGTTTCTACAAGCGTCCAGCCTGCCTCTATGACAAAGCGGCCGGAGGGGGGGTGCGCGGGTCCCTTTTGGGCTGGTTCGGCGTGGGCAGATGCGGTCCCCGCTGCGAGCGCCGCGCCCAAGGCTGGCACAGTGCCGAGTGCACGCAAGGCTTGCCGGCGGGAGGGGCCAACGGTTTCCCCCCGCGTCGTCACAGACGATAGAGTGGTGTTTCCCGTCCCGGGTGATTGTGGCCGCCGCATGCTGATCCCCTTGCCAGCACGGCAGATCGGCCCGCCGTGCATCCAGCCCTTATGCTAGGCGGTCGAGCGCGATCCTCCAAGGGGCTTGTGCTTTCACTTTATGCCGTGCGGCGTGGTTCTGATCTTATATCGCACCAAAGGCCATCAGCGCCTTGGAGACCTTTTGAAAGGCGGCAATGTTGGCGCCGTGCGCATAGTCGCGCCCGTGTCCGGCGTCTTTGGCGGCGTTCAGGCATGTGTCGTGGATGTCGTGCATGATCGATTTCAGCAGGTCTGCAAGCTCGTCGCGGCCTTTGTACATCCGCATCCGGTTTTGGCTGATTTCAAGGCCGGACATGGCCACGCCGCCTGCATTGGCAGCCTTCGCCGGGCCAAAATATATATCTGCGCTGCGAAACGCCTCAATCGCATCAGCCGTACACGGCATATTGGCCCCTTCAGCGACAAGGCGGACACCGTTGTCGATCAGCGTTTTGGCGGCCTTTTCATCCAGTTCATTTTGGGTGGCGCAGGGCAGGGCGATATCGCAGGCAACCTTCCAGGGGGCGTCACCTGCATGCCATGTGCCCGAGACTGCGTCTGCGACCGCCTCAAGGCTGCCACCTCCACTCGCTTTATGCTGGCGGATGTCGGCGACCTGTTCGCGTGTTAGTCCGTCCTCAACCACGAGGGTGCCCTTGGAGTCCGACAGGGTGATCACCTTGGCGCCGTGGTCGATCATTTTTTCCGCCGCATGGGTGGCCACATTGCCGGCGCCCGAGATGCACACCCGCATGCCGTCGATATCCATATCGGCGTCACCGAGCATGCACGACACAAAATAGACAAGACCATACCCAGTGGCCTCGGTGCGCATTTCGCTGCCGCCGAAGACCGGCTGCTTGCCGGTCAGGACCGTGCCAAATTCATTGGTCATGGCCTTATAGGCGCCAAACAAATAGCCAATTTCGCGGGCACCGACGCCGATGTCGCCTGCCGGAATGTCGATATCCGGCCCGATATGGCGGTGCAATTCGCGCATATAAGCATGGCAGAAGCGCATAATCTCGCCGTCGTTGCAACCGGATGGGTCAAAATCTGCGCCGCCCTTGCCGCCGCCCATCGGCAAGCCGGTCAGTGCGTTTTTGAAAATCTGCTCAAAGCCCAAAAATTTCAGCACCGATTGATTGACGCTGGGGTGAAAGCGTAAGCCCCCCTTATAGGGCCCAAGCGCATTGCAAAACTGCACGCGGTATCCGCGGTTGATCTCCACATCCCCATCATCGCGGGTCCAGACAACGCGGAATGACACAGCGCGGTCGGGCTCCGACAGGCGTTCGATGATGCGCTGGTCCTGCAAATCCTGCGACGCCTCCAAAACCGGCCATATGGATGCGCTCAGCTCTGAAACCGCTTGCACAAATTCGGTTTCTTGCGGGTTGCGGTCTTTGACCCAGTTTAAAAAATCGTCGCGGGACTGCACATACGGCTCCTTAGGTCTGCGGGGGGTTAACTGATTTCATCTTTGATCTGCCCGTAGGTGATCAATGTGAACAACGCCGTGCCGCCGATAATGTTCCCGATCAGTGCGGGCAGCATGAAGTTCTGCAAAACGGCACCGATGCTGGCGTGTCCGCCGAAGACCAACAATGCCATTTCCACTGTGCCGGCGATGACATGGGCAAATTCGCCGAGCGCAATGAGCCAGGTCAGCAGGAAAATAACCATCAGCTCGCTATTGTTGATGCCGGTTAAAATCCACACCAAAGCGGCGATCAAAAATCCAGCCCCCACGCCCCCAAACAGCGTGGCAGAAAAACCGGCATCATAGGCATGGTGGCTGATCATCAGCATCAGGTCATAGATATCATGCGGGACAACGGGTGTGGCGGCGACAAACCCGGCAAAGGCCACCGCCCCGATGAAGTTGGCGATCAGCACGATGGTCCAGATGCGGGCCAGCGCTGCAAAGTTTTTGAAACTTGGGTCATGGCAGATCGGCATCACCGGGGTGATCGTGTTTTCGGTAAACAGCTGTAAATTGCCCAGAATCACAATGATAAAGCCCAGTGTGTATCCGGCTTTGGCGACAATCCCAAAAACCGCATCGCCGCCGCCGAGCCCATGCGCCAGGGCCGCCTGCGCCACCACCGACAACCCGATCGCAAGCCCAGCCGCAAGGCCGGACCAGGCAAGCGAGGTGGCCGGGCGGTTGAGTTCTTCCAGCCCCTGGCGCCGGACCACTTCGAACATCTGGTCGGACCGAAGGCGCTGTTGTTCCTCAATTTTTCGGGCTTCTGATCGTGAGAATTTTGGTTCTGACATGTCTTAAGAGCCTTTTGCCTGCGCCCCCCATGAGGCGATCGAGAAGAGAAGAGTAAGGATATTACGTAGATAGGGGGCGAAAAGCCCAAATTTTATGGCGCGTCATCCTGCGTATAGGCCGTATCAAAGTCGAAATGACGGATGGTCAGGATATGGTCGGCGCGCTCTTGCGGATAGCGCTCTATGACACTGTGATAGGCGCGGATAAGCCGCATCTCTTTCCGCATGGCGGCTGACTGGTCCAAAGCATCCTCGATTTTGCGTCGGTCTTCGGCGTCTAGCGTGCCTGCCACATAGTCCCAGGGATTTGCCGACCAAGTTTGGAATATATGTGCCTTATACATACATCAACAAACGCGGGATTGTGCATCTGGTTCCCGGTTTTCAGCATCTGTGACGATAATTTTTTATGCGCTTTTTATGCAAAGGCGCATCATCCCGTAGTTCGCCCTTAGCGGGTGCGCATTAGGTTCCTCTGACTTCAATGAGGAGCCGACACATGACGGAAACACCTGAGTCCATCCCGCAATATATCAACGACATGCGCCGCTTTGCATTGGGGCTGACCCGCTCGGCTGACGCGGCGGACGATATCGTACAAGACAGCCTGGAAAAAGCGGTGGCGCGCTTTGCCCAGTACCGGCAGGGCACGGATCTGAAATTGTGGCTTTTGACGATTGTTCGTCACCAGTTCATTGATCAATACCGCAAGGCCAAGCGCCGTGGCACCAACACCGAGATCGACGACCACAGCGCCGAGATGAGCCTGAAACCGTCGCAGGAAAGCACGGTGATGCTTTCCGATGTGATGGCGGCAATCAAAAACCTCAGCTCGAAGGAACGCAAGCTTGTCACGTCCATCTGCTTTGAAGGCCAAAGTTATCATGATGTTGCTGAAGACCATGGCATGAAGGTTGGCACGGTGAAAAGCCGGATGAGCAGAATTCGCTCCAAATTACGGGCTGCAGCATAATGAAGGCGTGTGGGCGGTGGGGGAAAATCCCCCCAGACCCTTATGAATTGTCTTCGGCTTCTTCGGCGATCTCATTGCCGACCGATTCCAGATCGCGGCCAATGCCCTCGGTCGTATTGCACGCCGACAAGGCCAGTAAAGCGACCATAGAGACAGCCATAGCGGTGAAAGATTGTTTGAACATCGGTCACTCCTTTTGTGATTGTCACTCAGTAACGCGGGCACTGCTAATGGGTTCCATATCAAAAGCCTGTCGCCGCCATTCTGTGCAAAAGGACATAGAGCAATGACCACATCATCAGACAATCTGACGGCCCTTTTGGACCAGATGTCAGACGCAGGCGAAGGTGATCAGCATAAGGTCACCGTGGGCGAGCTGATTGACCAGTTCGGCTCGCAAGGCACGGGGGTGGTGATTGTGTTGCTGTCGCTTGTCGCCCTGGGCCCAACCGGGGCCATTCCGGGTGCGTCGGTGGTGTCCGGGTTTTTGATCATCGTATTTTCGGTGCATCTGTTGGTGGGCGGCGGTAAGCCCTGGATCCCGAAGCGGATTGAAGAGGCGCGCATTCCCCGCGACAAGGTGGAAAAAACCGCGGGCATGTTCAAGCTTCCCGCCAAATATATCGATTATTTGGTGACCAGCCGAATGGAGGCGTTGTTCAAAATGCCGTTGTCACTGATCCCGCCGGTTCTCCTGATTGTGCTGGCGCTGACATATTTTCCGCTGGCACTGGTCCCGTTTGGTGTGGCCTTGCCGTCATCGGCCACGGCGATGATCGCGTTGGGCATGTGCTTCCGGGACGGGCTTTTCTTGCTGGCGGGCTATGCGGTTGCACTCGCCGTGCCGGTGGTTGCAATGGTAGCTATAGGATAATTTCTTATCGAATTTTTATATCGGGATTGTCACCCTTGCCCAGACATGCAGGTTGAGAACCATTTTTCGTTTTGTGTAAACAGGAAAGGATCATGACAAAGAAAGCACAACTTGCCACAATCATCCTGTTGTCTGCGGCGCTTCTATGGGTACTCATTGACCGCGATGAACGATTGGCAGACGCGATGGACGAGGTTTTTGATCGTGCAACCGACCAAGTGGAAGATGGGCTAGGGTGACCCGGCCCCATCGTGAACTGAAACCCACGCCAGCCGGCCATGATGTAATGCTGTGCGTCGGCGCATTTGGGCAGCCGGGTCGGGATATCGCTGAGGCCGCCGCTACTGCGCCGCAAGGCGGGACAGCGCGGCCGATCCTAATTTTGCTGGCGGATAACCTGATCAGTGTGACCGACTGGAATAATTGGCAAAAGAGATATGCCGACCTTGGCTTTCATCTGGACGACACCCTTTTCATTCTTGATGACTATCTGGGGCCAACCGACTTTAAGGCGGTGTTCGACAGGATCGAGGCGGCTGGCGGGACGATTTCCGCGCTGATGCTGGGCATGATGCCTGCCAGAAACCGTCGCAGGCACTGGATCAATGCAGCCTATACCTATCTCGAGGACCGGTTTGCAGGCACGGCATCCATTACTTATGTCCCCTTATCCCAAGACCAAAAAGACGGGCGGTTTTTTGGCCTGACTCGGGCAGACCTCCGCCTACAGCACGAACAAATAACATGGCCGGTTATCGGGGCCTTGCTGGCATTTTTGATCTCAGAGCTGACGCTCGCTTATCTCCCCAATATTTTTTACAGCCTGCACCGCGGCAATATTTTTCTGATTTTTCTGGCACCGACGATATTGATTTCGCTGCGCATGGGCGTGATTGCCGGGCTGGTGTCGTCGCTCCTGAACATTCTCATTCTCAATTATTATTATGTTTTTCCGCTCAACAGTTTGGCCTTTGCCACACCGGTAGACATATTCAGTATCGTCATCTTCTTTACCATCTCGATTCTGGTATCGGGGGCGGCGGGTCGGCTGCGCAACAAATTTGTGCAGTCCACCCAGGCCGAGCGGCAAGCGCGGCTGCTGTTCCGTGTCAACCAGCGCTTGATCAAACAGCAAAGCGCCGATGCGATTTTGGACACATTTTCGCAGGAATTGAACGATTTTGACCTGGGGGAAACCCGATTTTTTAAGCGCACGGACCTTGATGCTGTAGAGAGAAACGGCACCGAAGATACTGCGGATGCGATCGAACAGGCAGCCCTTGAGGTCTTGCAAGAGGGGAAGGCAGAGAGTGTTACCGAAAGCGGTAAAAGCTGGCGGTTGAAGCCGATCTTCGTCAACAAAACACCCCGTGCCGTTGTCGCTTTGAAGCTGGATGACCAGCTTTCGCGCCGTCAGGACAGCCTTCAGACACTGGCCGCGTTGACGCTGGTGGTCGGCTCGCTTGCCAGCCTCAGGCAATTGGCAGAGGATCTGGAGGATGGGCGCCTGCGCGAGGAACGCGAAAAAATACGCGCGCTGCTTTTGTCCAGCGTATCGCACGACCTGAAAACGCCGCTTGCTTCCATTATCGGCAGCCTTGGGGTGATTAAAAATCTCAAACAGCAGCACCGTCTTTCAGAAGAAAATCACGAGACGCTGCTGCAAACGGCGCTGGATGAAGCGCGTCGGCTCGATAGCTTTATCACCAATATTCTCGATATGACGCGCCTGGAAAGCGGGCAGGTGCAAGCCAAGCTGGAAGCGGTTGACCTGTACGGCCTGGCGCTCGATGTTCGCGACCGGCTGGCGCGTAAATTCAATAATTTTGCCGTCGACATACAGATCGAACCCGGCAGCCATGCCATGGCGGACCCGGTTTTGAGCGAGCAGGTCCTGCAAAATATTCTGGAAAACGCCTATAAATATGCACAGGATGGTGGCAAGGCTGAACTTGCGGCCTTTGTGCCTGAACACGAGCCCCATGCGCTGCATCTCAGTGTCCGAGATTTCGGGCCGGGCATCCCTGAGAGCCGCCTAAAAAGCGTGTTCAATAAATTTGAACGCCTCAAATACACCGATAGCCAAGTGCCGGGCACCGGGCTGGGGATGGCGATCGCCAAAGCGATGATGCAGGCCCAAAATGGTGACATCACTGCGGCAAATCATCCCGCTGGTGGTGCAATTTTCACCCTGATCTTTCACCGTAATGGGATCGACCAATCCAAAGACAGTTAGGATTATGTCAGCGCGGAAAACAGCATTAATCATCGATGATGCGGCCTCTATCCGGACCTTCATTAAAATTTCCCTGGATGCGGGGGGCTGGATCGTCCACGAAGCCGGCTCTGTGGCGGGTGGGCGCAAGCAAATTGCCGAGCATGCCCCTGATCTGATTATTTTGGACCTTGGCCTGCCGGACGGGGACGGACTGGAGATTTTGCAGGCCCTCGCAGAGCAGGACGCATTTGCACACATATCTCCGCGTGTCATTGTCTTGACCGTTCGCAAAGACCCGGACACCAAGCAAAGCGCGCTGCGCCTTGGCGCGCACAGCTTTCTGACCAAGCCGTTCGACATGGAAACGCTTTTGGAGCTTGTGGACTAAGGTCGGCGGATTTTTATGCTGTCTTTATGCCCTGCTGTATTCTCCGCATAGAACCCTTAACTCAGTGGCGGCACTCTTTGGTCATCAGAAGAAAGGAGATTGTCATGGCTGTTGCCAAGAAACATATCGAAGACCTTCAATCGAATGTTGCCGAAATCAAGGAACTTCTTAACGAGCAGGTCGGTGAAGTCGCAGATGCTTCTGAAGATCGGGTGATCACGATGCAGGCCGCGCGCGAACGTCTGCGTGAATTGGGGAACTCCACCCGTGAATATCTTAAAGCGGGCCGTGAGCGCGCTGCCGACGCACAAGTGGCGGCAACCAAGCAGGTCAAACAGCGTCCGCTGTTGTCGGTGGCGGCGGCTTTTGCAGCCGGTGCAGTGATCAGCGGCCTGATTGCCCGCCGCTAACAGGGTTAAGCCATGAGCTTGTTGAACACATTTGCAGGGCAGATCTCGGGACCGGGATCTGCCCTCGGTGATTTGCAGCGCGACATCAAGGGCAACCTTTTGTCGGCTTTGTTGACGGCGATCGTTTTCGGGGCTGCGCTTGTCTTTTTGGCGTGGGCGGCGTTTTCCGCGTTGTCTGATATCGGCTGGTCCGAGGCGCAAAGCGCAGGCCTGGTGGGGCTTGTTCTTCTGATCGCTGGGCTGGTTATTTTCCTGCGCGGTCGCAAGGCCTCCGTCGCGCTGGAAGAGTGTAAGGACGACAAAGTAGCGCCGAAAGACCCGCTTGCCGAGATCAAGCTTCAGGCTGCTTATGTCGCTGCAGACTTGGCGTTGAGTTTTTTAGAGGGTATGAAACAAAGCAGTGAGGACGTACCTCCTTGCAAGGGATACAGTAATCCTGACACCGACCAAGTGACCGAGCGCGGCAAACCGGCCGCCTAGCACACTGAATTTCGGGGGGGCAGAGTGACACAAAAGCACACCATTTTTGTGGTCGATGACGAGCCCCAAATTCAGAAGCTGCTGAAAATCACCCTCGAAGCCGAGGGCTATGCCTATGAGCACGCCATGGACGGCGGGCAAGCGCTCAGGCTGGTGCATTCGGTCAAGCCCAGCTTGATCCTGCTGGACCTCGGGCTTCCGGATACGGACGGGAAAGACCTGCTGGAGGCCCTGCGCGCGATCACGGACTGTCCGGTGATTGTGTGCTCGGTGCGCGATGCCGACACCGAAATCCTCGCGGCCTTTGATTGCGGCGCGAATGATTATGTCACCAAACCGTTCAACCCGGAAATTCTGCTGGCGCGGATTCGTGCCAATATCAGTCAGGCCATCCGCCAGGACCACGGCAATACCGTATTGACCGCGGGGCCGATCGCGCTTGACCTTGAAAAGCACGCCGTCACCATCGACGGGGCCCCGCTTAAATTGACCCCAAAAGAGTTCAACCTTCTGAAATATCTCATGGCGAACAAGGGCAAGATGTTGACCCACAGGCAAATCTTGCGCGAGGTCTGGGGCCCCGCCAATGCCGACGATGTGCAATATCTGCGCGTGTATGTGCGCCAGCTTCGCGACAAACTGCAGACCTTGCTGACCGACACCGACAGCATCACCACCGAGCCCGGTGTTGGCTACCGAATGGACCTGCCCTAGGATCAGAACCCCAGACACGGTCAGTTTTTACCGAATTTTTATAACCGTCTTGGTCCATCCCCACCGATATCTTACGCGCTGCGACTTAAGGTCTTCCCCAGAACTATGGGAGACAGTCATGAAAACCATCACAGCAGTCTTGTCGCTTCTTATGCTTGGGGCCTGCACGGCAACGACGCCAACCTATCAGGCGGCCAGTACCAGCGGGGCACCCGGCTACACATCGGCCCAGCTTGAAGACGGGCGTTACCGCATTGCTTACAAGATCGACGGCGGTGACGTTGCACTGGCCAAGGATTATGCGCTGTTGCGTGCGGCAGAGCTGACCCTGCAAAACGGATATGACTATTTCACCGTCGTTGACCGCGACCAGCAGCTTGAAAAAGAAACCAGAACGGTCGCGACCGAGCCGCAATTGCTGACTTACGGCACAACCTATCATGAATGCGGCATTTTAACCTGTCGTCGGGTGACACGGCCGTCTTATGTGCAAACATCCTATGCACGCGGTATTCGCACAGATGTCGAATCGTCAGTAATCTTGTTGGAAATCGCTATGAGCAACCAACGGGACACAAGTGACGCCGCTGTGTATGACGCAGCTGACATCGCTAAAACAATCCGCGAACGGTTGTAAGAGACCTGAGGCGCTGGTCACTTCGCCAGCGCCTTTTTCAATGGGCCCACGCCAATGTCTGCACAAACCGCAACACTGATTACGTCCTGTCCGTGCATATCCAGCGATGCGTGCAGCGACGATGATCGCGCCCTTGTCCGTGACGTGGTGCAGCAGCTGCAGGCGATAGGCTACAGCGTGCAGGGTGAAAATTACCCGGCCGCTGCCCTTGCCACTTCAGAGGTCGACCCGCCCGCACGTGCTGACCTGTATGTCGCGATTGGCGGCGACGGCACGGTGAACATGGCGGCGGGTCTTGCCGTGCGCAATCGGGCAACATTGGCGATTATTCCGAACGGAACGGCGAACTTGGTCGCGCGCGACCTGAACATTCCGGTGGACGCCGGCAAGGCCGTAGAGCAACTCGCGGATTTCGAAGCCCAAGCCATCGACGTGGCCTGGGCCAATGACCAACTCTTTTTATTGGCCTTCGCGGTTGGCCTGGTGCCCACCGTTATGGATATGCGCGAGGCGATCCGCGAGGGCACGCTGCCAGAGACCGCCAATACGGTGTTGAATTTTGACAGCATCACAGAAAAGACCGACACAGGCCTTCTCACCTGCAGCGCCAGCGGGGCATCCGGCCTCCAGATACAGTCGGAAAATCTGATCATCACCAATAATGAATATTCGCGAAAAGGCTTCCGCCTTTACGACCGGAAGTCGCGGCAAAAGCAGGAATTGCACATCGTGGCGCATCCAACACAGCATGCGCTGTCGCGGCTGTGGTTTTTGCTGCGCTTTTTCACCAAAAGCGACCGGCTGAAAGAGAAAATCCACGTCACGTCCAGTCCGATTACGGTCAGTGGCGCGGCTTCTGAGATGACAGCCAATATCGACGGCGAGAACCTACGCTTTTCGGTACCCGTTACCGTGAAGGTGGAGAGCCGAGCGCTACAGGTTTTGTGCCCGCCCGAGACCGTATCTGATTGATTTTCGCGCTCAACCGCCCCTGAATTTCATCCAAAGCCTCCAATACGCCTTCGGCGCGCCGCGAGAATAGTCGCAATTCGCGTACCCAATCGATACAGCTGTTAAAGTCTGGGTCTGGTTGTGCCGTGACATCCGCGATGAGCCTGTCCACAACATCCAAGGTCGCACGCCACTGATCGATCGCATCGTGTCGCGGACTGGCGGCGATCATGTTTTGGATCACACTGCGCCGATGCGTGATGTCACCTGCTAGCGATACACGTCTGGTGACATATGCGCGGTAGCTGTCATACGCCTGCGGGGCGAGGGTTTGGCCAACCTCGCCCATCACACAGTGGCTTTGCAGATATTCGCCGTGGTTCTTCGTCCGGGTGACCCATAACCCGCCCGCCAAAACCAAAAGCAAAATTCCGACCCAAAGCGATAATTTCGATCTGTGCATATGTCTGTCTTTTGCGAACCGCAAGCGCACTAGGGCGTTATCTAATGACCAATGTGAAAGGGAGGTTGGCGATGAAAATGGAATGTATCCGGGTTCTCAAACGCTCGAACGGATGGGAGGTCGTTGCCGACCAACCGCTTCGACTTCTGCCCTGCCAGGCATCGGCGATCGAATATGCGGTCAGCAGGCACCAGCAAAATGCGCGCCTTGGGCGCTTGTCAGCGATTACCGTCAGCACGAGCGACCGCTCAAACGCCTAAACACAATGTGCCGAGCCATTGCTTTCAGCCACTGCATTTGCTTTTGCTGCGGCGCGTCTTTCTGCTGTGTAGAGATTGGGGGCGTCTCTGACCCCGAGGACGCATTTTCGAGCCTGACCATGCGGCTACACTCCAGTCACACCAAACATAACAAACCTCCAACGCCCAGAGCACCGGGCATTGGAGGCCGATCAACAACTTTATGGGGGGCTGTAGAGCCAGTTCATGATCGGTCTGCGTTACGTAGACGCAGTCCCGATTTTGCGCATTAACCTTGATCAGTAAAAAATGATTTTATCCGGACCACAGTTCGCCCGCCAAAACTTTGGGGCGTTTTTGCTGATTTACGTCAAGATAGTCGCAGTCAAATCCGATCATATCCGACAGAGCGCGCACATCGCGCAGCACGATTAACCGGTTTTTAATAGAAATCAGATCCTGCCGCTTCAACTCGCCCAATATCCTGTTGACATGAATCGATGTCAGGCCCAAGGCATCGGCTAGCACAGTTTGTGAGATGGGAAACTGGCGGTTCGCCGATATCCCGCGCGATGGTTGGGCAATCTCCAGACGTCGCTGCAACTCCAATAGCAAATGAATAATCCGCCGTTTGGCTGAACGCCTGCCATTGCGAACAATTTGTTCGCGTAAAATCGCCTCTTCCTGCACGCTCGACCACCACATCGCCAGCGACAGGGCGGAAGAGTTCACAAACAAATTGGCGAGGCTGCGCGGCGAAATTTCATGCGCGGCCACATCGGCGATCACCTGCACCGAATGGTCGGCCGTTTCGGACACAAAAACCTGCAGGTCAAAAATGTCGCCCGGCAATAGAAAATTGACAATTTGCCGCCCGCCGTCTTGCAGGTCGTGATACCGAATAGCCCAGCCATCCTCGATGATATAGGCGTTTTTCAGAGGATCGCCACTGCGGACGATTGTCTCGTTCTTACGGAACAACTCCAGCTTGGACGCAAGCGATTTCAGCTTTGTCGTCTCTTCGGTGCGCAGCTGGGCGTAATATTGCAGTCTGTTGATAAGCGCTTGCATAGGGGAATGGGAGCACAAATGCCCCCTTGGCCTTAGTCTTCTTTCAACTCGGCTATACGGTCGCGAACCTCCGCTTCGCCCTGCTTCAGCTTGCCTTTAACCTTCATCGACGTATCGTCGGCCGCTTCGCCAGCGGCCTCCTGGGCCTTGCCTTCGATATCCTTTAAAACGGCTTTGACTTTTTCCTCTGACATAAAACCTCCTGTTGTGTGGTCTGCTTATAAAACGCAGCTGACGAGATAGGGTTCCCAGTTATTTTTGGTTGCCCTCAAGTTGCGGGCTCAGCTGCGGCAGCGCAATCAAGGCAAAGCTGGCCGCCAGCACGCACCCCGCGGCAACAAGCGCGCCAAAGCGCTGCGTTGGCGGAAAGTCGGACAGAAGGAAAATCATAAAACCAAAACCGACGACACCCGTGGTGACGATGATCGCACCGGACTGGTCGGCAAGCGCCTTGCTCCAGTCGGACGGCTTGCCTCCTTTGCGGGTCAGACGCGCTGCGATTGCCAGATGCAGCATCGCATCGGCGGCCATGCCAATGGCCACATTG
>JASBSO010000016.1 GCA_030148905.1 Kordiimonadaceae bacterium
GCAACCCGGTCACCGCGCTGCCCGCCATTGCGATCATGTCGGCGTGGCAGGGTGCGGGCTTTCAAATGGTGGTATTTTTGGCGGGCCTGCAGGGCATTTCGCCGACGCTGTATGAAGCCGCCGACGTCGACGGTGCCAATAGCTGGCAAAAGTTCCGCCATGTCACCCTGCCGGGCCTGCGCAACACCATCATCTTTGTGGTGATCAGCACCAGCATTGCCGCCTTTGGCCTCTTTACCCAGGTCGACGTGATGACCAGTGGCGGACCGGGAGATTCCACATCAACGGTGATGTATCACGCGATTCGCACCGGCGTACGCGAGCAGGACATCGCCTATGGCTCGACCGTCAGCGTGATTTATTTCGCGCTGATCACGGTGATCGCCATCACCCAGAAACGCCTTTTTGCCTCGGGAGACGCGTGATGGCGCACAGCGCAAGCCTGTCAGAAAGTCGCAAGCGCGCTTATAGAACCTTTGGGCTCTATGCCGTGCTGGTGGCAACGGCATCGATTTTTGCCCTGCCACTGTTGTTCATGGTGATGTCGTCGCTGAAATCTGACACCGCGATTTTTGCTGACCTGCAGTCGCTGCGGGCATTTTTGCCGGTGGGCGACATCTCGTTTGAGAATTATCGCGCGGTCTTTGAAAACACCAATATCGAACAGTTTTTTGTCAATTCGGTGATCATCACCGTTGTCACCGTGGCGCTTGGGATCATCGTCAATTCGATGGCTGCCTTTGCGC
This sequence comes from Kordiimonadaceae bacterium, assembly GCA_030148905.1. Lineage (GTDB taxonomy): Bacteria > Pseudomonadota > Alphaproteobacteria > Sphingomonadales > Kordiimonadaceae > JASBSO01. The sequence goes on from JASBSO010000016.1 coordinate 747, forward strand.
TGTCGCGCCTCGACTGGAAGGGCAAGGACCTGGTGCTGACCTCGGTGATTGTGCTGATCAGCGTGCCGGTGGAAGCCATTGTTGTGCCGCTGTTGATGCTGGTATCGCGCCTGCCGTGGCTGGGGCTCGACGCCGGGCAGATTGTCATCGAAACCTCGTGGCTCGATAGCCAGCACGTCCAGATCATCCCCTTTGTGGCGCATGCCTTTTCGATTTACCTGTTTTATCAGTTTTTTATCGACATTCCGAAAGACTTCGACGAAGCCGCCTATGTGGACGGGGCCACCCCGTTTCAGGTCTACCGCCATATCATCATGCCGATGTCGGGGCCGGTCATCGCCACGGTGGCGATCCTGCAATTTTTGGCAATGTGGAACCAATATCTGTGGCCGATCATCGCCGTTCAGGGCGAAGCCGCGCGGCCCGTCATGCCCGGCATCCAGCAGTTTTTCGGGCGCAATGTCGAATGGGGGCAGATCATGGCCTATGCCACGCTGGTGACCCTGCCGATTTTGGCGATTTTCATTGCATTCCAGCGCCACTTTGTGCGCAGCGCCGCTGGCAGCGGGGTCAAAGGATAAGGACGACAGATGTCACGCATATCGCTCAAGGCGCTTACCAAAACCTATGACAATGGCTATCAGGCCACACGCGGTGTGGACTTCGAGATCGACGACGGCGAATTCATTGTCTTTGTCGGCCCGTCAGGATGCGGCAAGTCAACCTTGCTGCGTCTGATTGCCGGGCTGGAGGACATCACCAGCGGCGACCTGTATTTTGACGACGAGCGCGTAAACGACCTGGCGCCGGCCCAGCGCCGCGTGGGTATGGTCTTTCAGTCCTATGCGCTCTATCCGCATATGACGGTGGCCGAAAATATCGGCTTTGGTCTCAAACTCGCCAAGGTCCCTGCGGCAGAGCGCGCCGAGCGCGTGCAAAAGGCCGCCAAAATCTTGCAGCTTGAAAGCCTGCTGGATACCAAACCCAAGGCGATGTCGGGCGGGCAGCGTCAGCGCGTTGCCATTGGCCGGGCGATTGTGCGCAATCCGCGGGTGTTTTTGTTCGACGAGCCGCTGTCGAACCTCGACGCCGCACTTCGGGTCGACATGCGCCTGCAAATCGCCAAGCTACACCGCGAACTGGGGGCCACGATGATCTATGTGACCCATGATCAGGTGGAAGCGATGACGCTGGCTGACCGAATCGTCGTTTTGGAGGCAGGCAAGGTGCGTCAAATTGGTAAGCCGATGGATCTCTATGACAAGCCGGCCAATACCTTTGTGGCTGGGTTTATCGGCTCGCCCAAAATGAATTTCCTGTCGGTCAAAGCCTCCGGTACGTCGGACCAGGGTCAGGCGGTGACCAGCCCCGCGCTGAACAATTGGTCGTTGACGGCCGCGGGTAGCTTTGCCCCGCAAACCGACGGGGATGCGCTGATCCTTGGCGTTCGGCCCGAACATTTGACCCTGTCCAAAACCGAAGCGGGCACCGCCTTTGCCGCCACCGTGTCGGCGATTGAACGGCTGGGCAATGACAATTACGCCTATGTCGACATCGCCGGTAGCGATGATTTGCTGACGGTCCGCTGCGCCGATCTGAGCAGCGTTGATGTCGGCGACCCGGTCTGGATCAGCGCCGATGCCGCGCGCTGCCACTTGTTTGACGCCGAGGGAGAGACCATCGCCCTTCCCGAAACCCAGGGATAAGACAACCATGGTCAAAGCGCACCACCAGCCCCTGTATTTCGGCGTCGAGGCCGGGGGGACCAAATTCAACGCGATCGCCGCCACCGGGCCGGGTGCAATCCTCGCCGAACAGCGCGTCGCCACGACCGACCCCAAAACCTGTCTCGCCAGCGTGCGCGCGATTCTGGCGGATTTTGAAATCCAATACGGCAAGCCCGACGGCTTTGGCGTGGCCACCTTTGGCCCGGTTGACCTGAACACCAGCTCCAAAACCTATGGCCGCATTGTGTCGACCCCCAAACCGGGCTGGTCGGGCGTGGATATCGTTGGCGGTCTGACACCGGCTGGATGCGCCGCCGTGCTGGACACCGACGTGAGCGCCGCCGCCCTGGCCGAGGCCAGTTGGGGCGCGGCTCAGGGCGCAGGCACCGTCGCCTATATCACGGTTGGGACCGGCATCGGTGTTGGCTTTGTCAAAAACGGTACGGCGCTGCGCGGTGGCTGGCACCCGGAATTGGGCCATATCCGCGTGCCCCGGCATCCCGAGGACCGCGACTATGCTGGCCACTGCCCCTATCACGGTGACTGCCTTGAGGGCCTGGCGTGCGGGCCTGCGATTATCGAGCGATATGGCAGCTCGCTCAGCACCCTGGCACCCGATCATGTGGCGATATCGGTTGTGAGCTATTATGTGGCGCAGCTGTGCCTCGCCATTGCCCTCAGCCTTTGCCCCGAACGTATTGTCATTGGCGGCGGCGTCACCAAGGCCAAACCGCTTCTTGCGCATATTCAATCAGATTTTGATGCACTGCTCGGTGACTATCGCTACGGTCCTTTGGCCAAGCTGAAGGGTGCGGACATCATTGCGGCCCCCGGGCTTGGTGACCGGGCAGGCCCGATGGGGGCAATTGCCCTCGCCATGCAGGCCGCAGGGCATGGTGCAACCATGGATCCTATCCAGGCCGCAGTTGGGGAATAACCGCGCATGTCACAGGAGACAAAACCAGTACCGGGGAAAAAACGCCAATTGTTGATGAAAGACATTGCCGAAATTGCCGGCGTGTCGAAATCCACTGTGTCGCGCGCGCTCAAGGGCGACCCGCGGATCAAGGCAGAAACCCGCGAACGCATTGCCGAAATCGCTACCGCCTACAATTATACCGTCAATGAGGGGGCCCGCCGGTTTCGCAGCCAATCAAGCCATGTGATTGCCATCGTCAGCCGTTTTGACCCGTTGCACCGGCCGCACGCCTATGACCCGTTTTTCCAAAACATGCTGGGGGCCATTGCCGATGCCGCCGGTGAAACCGATTATGACCTGCTATTGTCGCATTTCCCGGGCGGAGACCACCGCTGGGAAGACTTTTACCTGCACTCAAACCGCTGCGAGGGCTTGATCCTCATCGGTCAGGGCAATGACGACAACCAGCTGAACCGGTTGGCGAGCGAGGGTGCCAATATCGTCGTGTGGGGGGCGATCCGCCCGCACAACAGCTATGTTACGGTGGGGTCCAACAACTTCGAAGGCGGGTTTCTCGCCGCCGAACATTTGCTGCGCCTCGGGCGGCGCAATCTGTTGTTTCTCGGCAATGCCGACCTGCCCGAAATTTCACAACGCTTTCAGGGCTTTCTCAAAGCCCATGTCGAGGCCGGGGTGGCGCTGAACCATCTGGCGGTCAGCACGCCGGACTTTCAAACCCTGTCGGGGGAAAATGCGATCAAAGACCTGATCGAAAACGGCACGCGTTTCGACGGCGTTGTGGCGTCCAGTGATACGCTGGCAATGGGGGCGATCAAGGCGCTGCACCGCAAATCCATTAGCGTTCCGCGCGATGTCGCGGTTGTCGGATATGACGATGTCAGCCTCGCGGCGGACTATTCGCCAGCGCTGACCACCGTGTCGCAAAATATCCTCGAAGGCGGGCATGCCCTTGTGCAAACCCTGCTGGCGCTGATCGACGGCAAACAGCCAAGCTCGGTCGAGTTGGACACCCGGCTTATGGTCCGCGAGAGCTGCGGCGTGGCCTTAAGCTAAGGCTGTCGGACACCGCAGGGACACAGCGGCATAATGAACGCCGCCTTTCATGCCCGTATCACATGCGAGGGCTTGTCGGTGGCGCACCTAAGCGTTAGCCCCAAGCTTAGGCTCCAGACTCATTGCTTAATCCAGAAGCATATGATTGCGGCGAGACATGTAGCTGAGAAGAAGTTTCTGGCGAGTTTGTCATAGCGTGTTGCGATGCGCCGCCAGTCTTTGATGCGGCCGAACATCCGTTCCACGACGTTGCGGTGTGTGTATCGTATTCGGTCATAAGGGATACTGGTTTTACGGCTTGCGGTTGAGGGGATGACCGGCTCGATCTTCCTGTTCATCAGTGTGCCGCGAAAATGGTTTGCATCATAGGCCTTGTCGGCCAGCAGATACTTGACCGGCGGCAAGGCGGCTGTCAGCGCCACCGCCCCCTTGATGTCGGCGCGATGGCCAGGGGTGATATAAAGCGCCAATGGCCTGCACTGCATGTCGCTGACGGCATGGAGTTTGGTGTTACGTCCACCCCGGCTTATGCCGATGGCTTCAAGATCAGCCCCCTTTTACCGCCACCGGCACAGCGGTGAGCCTTGATATGAGTGCTATCGATCGCCGCCATATCTGTCTCATCGGCAAGGCTGCCGGCGATCTCGCGGAACAGATATTGCCAGATACCGCGCTTGAACCAGCGATTATAGCGGTTGTAGAGCGTCGTGTAGGGGCCGTATTCTGCGGGCGCATCCCGCCAGCGGCAGCCCGACTGCAAAACATGGATAATCCCACTGATGACACGACGATCGTCAACGCGGGGCCGGTGTCCTCTGTTGGAAGGCAGGTGCGGTTGAATGGCAGCCCACTGATGGGCAGACAGATAAAAATGCGTCAAGGCTTGCTCCATACAAAACATCAAACCTTTGAATCACAATTCAATCTTTGAGTACAGACCCTAGACTTACCTCCGTCCTTCGGTGCGTAGTTTAGTTGAGTCGATAAGCGTCGAGAGGTGCGCCCGAAAATGTGAGATATACCTCTCGCTAAGGATCAGCCGGGCTACTCGTGGATCCAATCTCTGCAACAATTCAGGCGAGAGGTCTCTCGTCAGATGAGAGCTGGATGTCGGCTTGATATATTTGAATGGACCGTCAAAACCAGCCTGCAACAACCAAATTCGAAAATATTGTTTATGTTGCGCGGCATAAGCTAAGTCTTTGCAACCTATTGCAAAACGGAGATAGTTATATTCTAGAAAATACCTCGAAGAGAAATTGGTAATTACTGCACTTGTTACGCTTCCCCGACCCTCGCCATCGGTGGTTGAGTAAAAATGATTTTGCAAAATATACGGCGCATATCTTGCCTTGGCTCCTGTTTCAGCAGATCTAACAAACGCCTCGGCTTCGTCAGTCTGAGGAAAACCAAAACGCTCCCTTGGCAAGATATTTATATTTCTGTTTAGCGGGGTGTAAATCGGCTGCGGAAAGCCAATCAGGGTGCCATCGGCCCAAGCAATATGGTGGTTATAATCCCAAGGTGGCACACGAACATCTAGTCCCTTGTCAAGAAGAACCCCTACACGGCAGGTTACGCCACCGCGGACTGTTTCTATTGAGACAAATTGAGCATGTACACCGGCGTCCATGTCGCGAATATTGTCTGCCGGGTAATTATAGTTTTCGGCAAACTCTTGGCTGTATATCGCGTAGTTCAGATTGATGTGCGGCAAAGACTGCTGACTTACTAAGCCAGCCTCCAGAATTCTCGTCGATCCCGAGTTGGTGATAAAAACCGGACTGGAGAAAGTGACATTTGAAAGCGCGTCAAAATCATAAAGACCGTCTTCATCGACATAATAGAAGCGACCAGGCTGATAATTAAAGGCCAGTGGGTCACCTCTCCGATCCCAATGCTTGCTTGGGTCTCCTTTAAGATTTTCTGGAACTTCAATACCCGAAACGGGCCTTCCGTTTGACGCGCCCCACACCCCATAAGCAAGCAGAACGCCCAAAAGAAACGTTGCTACATATCCGAAATATCGCATCTACCCCTCCCCGCCGACGGTGAAGACGGACTTTTTGCCGGTTTTGGGGTCGGTAAGCTTGGCCGCCTCGCCCCAGGCCTGCGCCACCAGAAAAAACACGCTCAGAAACGCCCATATGCCTTTGACTGCTTGCATCGTCACCCCCTCTTCACCCGACCATTGAACAAAGGGGCGGGGCGGGCGTCAAGGTCTGCAAAAACCGAGACGACGATAGGCGGCGGTTGTGTGTGGTGCACCCGAGAGGATGACCGGATATCGCGCATAGGCGCTCATCCGTTGACGCTCGGCGCTTCTGCGCCTCGGTCCCGAACAAAAGCTTCGTCCACACCCTCGGTCCCACAACAGAAAAACCCCCGCTGAATAAGCGGGGGCTTGTCTGTGGCGCACCCGAGAGGATTCGAACCTCTGGCCTCTGCCTTCGGAGGGCATCTCGCCTTATATTATGAGCAGAACGGGAAGCGGGATATACCAGGACTATCCGGGATATAGTGGGATAAAAATTAGATTTCTGTACAGGTCGGATGCTGCACTCAAGTACCCGCTAGCGCTCAAAACTTCAAAGCTCAGCAGATGAATGGGTGTCCTGCCATGTAACACTTTTCGCTTTCCTGGCGATTGGTCGTCAAAACCCCGAACTGCCTCACGATACAGAATCATAGCTTGCCTTTTAAACTGAGAACGGGGTCCAATATCCATTCGATGAGTGATCGATGTTCCAGCGTGACGTCGGCGGTGAGCGACATACCGGGTTTCAGGCCGATATCGCGCCCTGAGGCCAACACCGTTTGGCTATCGAGCGCAACATCGACAATGTAAACCGCCTCCTCAACCGCGACCGGAGCAGCGACTTCAAGCGGCGTCACGATGCTGCCCGAGACTTTTTCGACCCGGCCTTGGTAGATACCAAAGCGCTGATAGGGAAAGGCATCATATTGCAAGCGCACATCCATGCCCACATCAATGAGGCCTGCGGCACGGCTGGGCACCAAAAGGCGTGCTTTAAGCTCTGATGCGACGGGACTGATCGCGGCGACCGGCTTTTGAGGGTTGAGCGCTGCACCCCGTGTTATCAACAAGCCGCTCACCACGCCGTCCATCGGTGCAGAAATTTGATAACCTTGCTGCCCGTCAAGCTGCGCCCATTGTTGTTTCAACCCCTCCAGCCGGGATTTTAAACCAACTTCCTCATCGTCCATCCTATAAACGAGGCGAACAAGGTCAGCTTTGGCATCTTCAAGGTTGTTTTTGGCGCCAATCAGCTGTTGGTCGAGCGAACCAGCAGACTGTTCGATACGGAGTACATTGGTTCGACGTTCGCCGACAACCCGGCGCGGGGCATAGCCACGCTCAGCAAGAGCTTCGATTGCAGCAAGCTGCTCGTGCGCGACCGACAGCTGCTCGTTGATGATAGGACGTTGCCCCTCAAGAGAGGCGATCTCTTGCTCAACCCCAGAAATGCGGCGCTTCAGTAAAGTTTCTTCCTCTGCTCTTTTTAGGGGGAGTAGACGCAAGCGCCGCTCCACATCCGCTAACTCACGCAAGACCGACTGGCGCAGTTCTTCTTGTGCGCCTTTCCCAGATAGTAGGTGGCGCTCCAGTTGAACAATCGCCAACGGGTCCCCTTTTTTGACATGTTGGCCCGCTTCAACAAACACATCAATGACCGTGCCCCCTTCGCGGGCATAGACCTGGCTCAACCCCTCTGTTGGTGTCAGATAGCCCGTTACGCTCTCTTTGCGGGCATAGGTCTGTGAGGAAAGAAACAGGATCGCCGCCACGATCACCGCCACGATCACCACAATAATCATCGGATAATGGATTGGCTGCGCGATGATCACCTCACCCCACAGACGCTGACGCTGGTGGTCAAGGGCTTCTTGACGAAATAATGCGAGGCTCATTCCGCCGCCTCC
>JASBSO010000018.1 GCA_030148905.1 Kordiimonadaceae bacterium
TCAAGGTTGACGACAAAAGTGTCTACGGCCTCTTGGCTCAATTCTTTCTTTTCGTCGTTAAGATATTCGCTTGCAGCATCAACAAGTGCAGCTTTCGCCGGCAACTTATTGCCCAAAAACTTATAATATAAATGGTTAAAAATTTCGATGTCTTCTATTGCACATTTTACCAGAGCTCTTGTTCTGGCTCTTTCAGTCTTAGTATCGTCTACGCAATCTATACCTGTTGATGTAATTTCGAAATTGTCGGCCTTATAGCTCCCTTTTATTAAGCCATATTTGTTGGCGCTAGTTATCAGAGATCGAGAAGGTCCACTGTCTGGCGACCTTCCGATACTGTCAAAGAACGTTAAACGTTGAACAGGTTGTCCCGACCCAAATTCAAAAATCTTTCTAGTGAATTCCAAAGGCTCTTTTATATCCAAATTAGGGAACGGTTTAGTGGTTCGTCGTCTCTTCGGCGCGGTTTTATTCTCAGTTTTCTTTGTGGACGATTTATTTTTCATAGTAGAAACCCCCAAATAATACTTTTTTATTGCATAATTCGCCTCGCTTAGCAATTAGAATCTAAGTTATGTAAGTTAAGGTTATATTTATTAAATGTACGATCCCCGCCCGTTTTGTGAGCGTCTGAAATCGCCGTTGCCTGGCAAGCCGAAAGGTGTGCGGTTCTGCGCCTAGTCCATCCCGAGCTTTTCCTGTGCACGTGAACGCCTCACCCTGAGCGTGTCGAAGGGTGGGGCTGTCGGCGGATGTCTATTGATCCGTCATGCTTCGACGGGCTCAGCATGAGGATTAAAGTATCTCCCGCACCCCTTCATGCTTCGACGGGCTCAGCATGAGGGTTGAAATAGCTCCCAAATCCTTCATCCATCGCCGTCACCCCGGACGTGATCCGGGGTCCATAGGGCGTCACCGTCGCTCCGAAGGATGATCACAAAGGCGCGCCGTTTGTGCCCCAGCAGACCCATCCAATGGATGCCAAATCAAGTTTGGCATGACGGTATTCGCGTTGATCGGCACAGTCGTCCGCTGGATGCCGGATCACATCAGGCATGACGGCATGATGGCGTATACGCGACGGGTATGGCCTATGGCGGTGATCACCCACCGGGTCGAGGTGGATGATCTGGCCGCCTTCATCCGCGCGCATAGCAAAGGATAAAGCCTTGGGCGTGTGGCCTCTTCCCCCCGCGCCGCGACTCAGGCACACTGGCTGCACTCTGACGGGGGCAGGGCGTGGGAGAGCGATCATGAGAGAGTTTAGGATAATTTTGCGTACGGGTGCGCTGGGCGCGGCGCTCATCGGCCTTGCGGCGTGCGGCGGCGGTGATGATAGCGCGAGCAACAATACTGGCGGCAGCACTGCAAATACCGCCGCAAATAACACCGCTGAAACGCAGCGTGCTGGCTCGTCTGTCGACATCGACACCGTCGCCGAAGCGGCGCGGGCGGCGGCCGAGGCCTTGAAAATCGATGCGTCCTCGGCAGAGGCTTTCAAGGCCTCGCTCGCCGCGATGAAAGACGGCCTGCCGCCGGATCAGACGCAGGCGCTGACCCAAAAACTTGCTGAACTGATGGCCGAGGCACCGGGCGCGTCGGGCGACAGTGCATTGAAGCGCGCCGCCGACCTCGCCTCGGGCCGCACCAGCATGTATGCCGTGATCGGCAGCCAGCTGGACGGGCTGACCTTTGACGAGATTATGGCGCGCTAGGGGGCGGCCTGTGGCGTATGACGAGGACGTGGCCGCGCGGGTGCGCATGGCCTTTGTGGCGCTGAACCGCGACACCGAAGAGCGCAAAATGTTCGGCGGCATCGCCTGGATGGTGAAGGGGCATATGGTCGCCGGCGTCGGCGGCAAAGACGGCGGGTTGATGATCCGCTGCGGGCCTGCGCGGGCGGCGGCAGCCTTGGAGCGCCCGCACACCAAGCTCTTTGATATGACGGGGCGGCCGATGACCTCGATTATCGAGGTTGCGCCTGCGGGTTATGCGGACGACGCGGCGCTTGCCGACTGGTTGGCGCTGGCGCTGGACTTCATCGATACCGAACCGCCCAAAAAACCCAAGCCCCGCAAACGCAAGGCCCCGCCAAAGCCAAAACTATAACCCCGCACAAGCTGGCTTGCGCCGGCTTAAGTCGGCCAGTGCATGCGTTCGCCGCTGCCGTCCCATTCGGCGGGCACATCGGCATAATGCGGCAGGCCGTCCACCACCGGCATCACTGCGTCTTTGCACCAGATGTGCATGTCGGGCTGAAACGCGCCTGCGGGCAAGAGCGCGGCATTGACGCCCTTGAACGGGACACCCTCGGCCTCACCCCACAGGTGCGACCCGCATTTGGCGCAAATCACCATGGTGCGGGTGACGTTGACCCAACGTGTGACTGTGCCGGCAGCCACAGCCACCGCACCCGCCGGGTAGATTGCCCGCGGCACATAGGCGGCGCTGTGGGCGCGCTGACAGCCCTTGCAGTGGCAATAAACCTGTGCCAGTGGCTCTGCGGCGAGCGCGATGCGCACGGCCCCGCACGGGCAGGTGCCTTCTGTTTGCGGGCTTGCGGGCGGGGCGGTCATGTGGCCTCCTCGGGGTGAAACAGGCCCCAGCGATGGCCGGTTTTGCGCGCCGTCATCGTCAGGAGAACTACCGCCACAGCCAGCATCGCCACATCGCCGATCACGCCAGAGAGCCACAGGCCCCAATCGCCGATCACGTGCGGCAGGGTCAGGCAAATGGGGATGGTGAACAGATAAATCTTACCCAGGGTCAACAGCCCGGCGCGCGCCGCGTCCCCCACGGCCTGAAAATAGCCGGAAATGATCAGCACCACGGCAAACACCGGAAAGGCGGCAAACACCACCGGCTGAATGCGGGCCACCTCGGCAATGACCCCGGCGTCATCGACGAACAACCGCCCGGTCAGCGGTGCGGCCGCAATGATGGCCACCAGCACGACGCTGGCATAGATCAGCGCCACCTTTAGCGCCAGCGCCAGCCCGGCATTGGAGCGCGCAAAAAGCCGCGCACCGATATTGTTGCCGGTGATCGACTGCGCCGCGAGGTTAAAGCCCAAGAGCGGCAGGAAAGTGAGCGCCGAAATGCGCGTAATGATGCCGTAGGCCGCCGCGGTGTCGACATAACTGTCGGGTTTGACCACTTGCAGGGTCAAAAGCGTGATTGATGCGGTGATGCTGACCCCCAGAAAATTGACACTGCCCGGCAGGCCCAAAAGCAGCATGCGGCCCCATTTATATCCAAATTTTGGCAGGTGTTCGCGCTTAAAGCCAAGCCGCGTGCGCCCCGACAGCCGCAGCCACAGCATGACGGCGATCATGACAAAGCCGGATGCCACCGTTCCCAGCGCCGAGCCCAGCACCCCCAGCCCCACAAGCGCGATGAGAATGTAATTGAACGCAATATTCAGGATCGCCGAGCCGACCGAAATCACCGCCAGCGCCTGAATATGCCCCTCGGACCGCAGCGCATCCATATTGATGGTGGTCCAAATACTGAAGACGATCAAAAGCATCTGCGGTGCAATATATCGGTAGCTGTCTTGGGCGATGGCGGCATTGCCGTCGGCGGCCAGCGCCACCGCGTCGCGTCCCCACAGCACAAACAGACCGGTAGCGACCAGTCCGGTTACCAGCGCCAAACCATGCGCCGACCAGAAGGTTGCCGCCGCCTCGGCCATGTCCCCCGCGCCCAGCTGGCGCGCCAGCACGCTGGCCATGCCGGTACCGACCAGGTTGCACATCGCCACCACCGCCATAAACAGGGGGAACATCAGCGTCACCGCCGTCAGCGCATCGGCCCCCACATACACACCGACGAAAATTGCATCGATAACGGTAAACAGCCCCTGAAAGATCATCACCATGATAATCGGCAGCGCGGTTTTGAAAAACAGCCTGGGCACCGGCCCGACCAGATAGGGGTTGGCCGGTTTACCCTCGGATGTGCTGCCGGTTGGTGCGTGTGCGTCTGTGTGCGTCATCGCCGTTTCCCATTTCCTGGGTGACAGCTTCCTCCTAGCCACCGGGCTTGTAAAGCTTGACATTGTCGCACCAACGCCGCCCATCATAGGCCATGGCAACACTGGATATCATCATCCGCTATATGGGGGCGGGGCTGGCGTTCATGATGGCGTTTCAGCTTTTGCGGTCGGGCTGGCGGTCAACCCCGGCGCGCTATGGGATGTGGCTGTCCTTTGCCACGGGGTGTTTGATGCTGTCGACCGCGCCGCCAGACCTGCGGCCGCCTGCTGCGATTTTCGCCGTGCTGCGATTGGCGGACGGCTGGGTGATGGTGCTGGTATGGTGGTTTGGTCGCGCGCTATTTGACGACGGCTTTCGCCTGCGCGCGCTGGATTGGGCGGTGGCGGCGCTCTATGTCGTGCCCAGCCTGACCTACCGGGCCTTGTCGATTTTCGGATCTGCTGATGCGGCGCCTGCATGGCTGGAGCCGATGATGCACATCGCAACCTTTATCATGATGGGGCATTTGATTTACGTCACGCTGAAAGGCCGTCAGGAAGACCTTGTGGAAAGCCGCCGCAGCGTGCGCATTCCCTTTGCGCTTGGCTTGGCGGTGATGGCCTGCAGCACCGTAATTGTTGAAGATATCCTCGGCCCCGACCGCAACCGGTTGAACGCGATGATCAGCGCGTTTTTGATTTTTCCCTTCATTGTGTGGGGGCATGTGTGGCTCTTGCGGTTTGAGCCGGGCAAATTGCGGTTTCGCCCGACGCAAGCTGCACTGCCTGTCAAAGCCGCCATTGATCCGCGCGACCGCGATCTTGAGACGCGCCTTGCCACCCTGATGCAAGAAGGCAGGCTCTACCGTGAACAGGGCCTGACCATCGGGGCGTTGGCCGAGGCGTTAGCCGTGCCCGAACACCGGCTGCGTCAGCTGATCAATCAGGGACTGGGATACAGGAATTTCACCGCCTATCTGAACGGCTACCGACTGGCCGAGGCAAAACGCCGCCTGGCGGACCCGGCCGAGGCGCGTACGCAAATTCTGACCATCGCCATGGATGTGGGGTTCAACTCGCTGGCCCCGTTCAACCGTGCGTTCAAGGCGGCTGAGGCGTGTCCGCCCAGTGAATTTCGTGACCGGGCTTTGAAAGATCACTGATCAGATTTGAAAAATGCTGGTCAGTTTTAAAAAATCCTGCATGATTTCAACATTGCGCAGCGTGTCTTAGGCCGCAGTGTCATAACAGGGCCATGGTCCGAGCCATGACAAAGCGAGAAGACATATGGAACTTATAACGGAAATATTTGGGGCCTCGAATGTGGCCTTTGTGCTGCACGGGATGGAGCGCGAGCTGACGCGTTACACTGTTTTTGCGGTCTCAATGTATGTGATCATTGTGTTGATCCTCACGCCGCTGTTTCGCCAGCGGAAAATTCGCCGCTCCACTCCCGGCTACAGCCAGATGGGCGCAGAGTTTTTGCGCAGTCTGCGCACCATGGTGGTGTTTGTGGCGATGGACATGCTGATCTTTCGCGCGCTGGGCCTGCGCGGCATTTGGTGGGACGCCGATCTCGGCTGGCCCTATTGGCCGTGGTTGATCGGGTCGGTCATTGTCGGTGTGGTGTGGCACGACACCTGGTTTTACTGGATGCACCGGTTGATGCACACGCCGCGGCTCTACAAGGCGCTACATTTTACCCACCACAAATCGGTCAACCCAACGCCGTTTACCGCCTATAGCTTTGCCGTGGGCGAAGCGGCGCTGGAATATCTGTTTATTCCGCCATTGGTGCTGCTGTTGCCGATGGCGCCGGGCGCGGTGTTCTGGGTGATCATGATCATGTTCGTCAAAAACGTCACCGGGCACGGCGGGTTTGAGCTGTTTCCCAAAGGCAGTTACAGCCATCCCATCTTGCGGCATTTCACCACCGTGACGCATCACGACATGCATCACTCGAACGGCGGCGGAAATTACGGCCTGCATTTTACCTGGTGGGACCGCTGGATGGGCACCGAGCACAAGCATTATGCCGCCCGGTTCGAAGCGGTTGCCTCGCGCAAACGCGGCGAGGTGGCCGGCGGCGCTGTGCCGGGGCCAGCGGAGACGGCACCAGTATCACTGAGCTCTTAAAAAAAGACGTGCGGCGGCCTTTGTGGCCGCTGCGCTATAGGCGGCCCAAAATGACCTTGGCGCAGTTGTGTCCGGGCACGCCGCTCACCCCGCCGCCCGGATGCGCGCCAGAGCCACACAGATACAGCCCTGCAACCGGCATTTTATAGCCGCTATGGCCCAGGACGGGCCTTGCGGAAAACAACTGCCCTAAGCTGAGTTGTCCGTGAAAAATATCACCGCGCGTCAGGCCGTATTCGGCCTCTAGGTCCAAGGGGCTGAGCACACGCATCCCCAATATCAGGTCGCGAAAGCCTGGTGCAAAATGCTCGACTGTCTCCACCACGGCCTCCACCGCCTTGTCCTTGAGGCCGGGGTCGGCCTTCAGCGCGTCATAGTCCACATGCTGGCAGAACAGGCTGGCCACATGCTTGCCGCGCGGGGCAAGGCTGGCATCGAGTGTGGACGGGATCAGCATTTCCACAATCGGCCGGGCCGAATACCCCTGCTGGCGGGCGGTCAGATAGGCCGCTTCCAGATAGCGCATGGTGGGGGCCAACACGATGCCCGAGGTGAGGGCTGCGACATCGCTTTCAAAACCGCGGACCTGGGGCAGGGCGTTTAGCGCCACATTGATGCGCAGTGTCCCGCTGCCATAGTGCGCCTGGGTAAAGGCGGCATGTGTGCCGGTATCCACCGCACCCTTGGGCAGGAGGCGGTCAAACAATACATGGGGCGTGGTTCCGCACACAACACGGCGACTGGTCAGTGTGCGCCCATCGTCGAGCACCACACCGGCGGCGCGACCGTTTTTCAGGGCGATAGACTGCGCCCCGCAGCCAGTGATGGCAGTGGCACCCGCGGCTTCTGCGGCCGACCAGATGGCATCTGAAATGGCCCCCATGCCGCCCACGGCATGGCCCCACACACCGGGTTCGCCTGTTGCTTCGCCAAAGGCATGGTGCAGCAATATATAAGCCGTGCCGGGCTGATAGGGCGAGGCAAAGGTACCAACCACACCGTCAAAGGCATAGCCCGCCTTGATCGCGTCAGAGGTGAAATACCGCCCGAGAAAATCGGCAACCGACTCGGTCGCCAAGGCCATCAGCAGGCGCTGATCCTTAATCGTCTGGCCGTGCAGATCAAGGCCTAGCCGGATCGCGCGAAACAGGTCTTTCAGCCCGCCCTTGGGCGAGGGCGGAACGGTCAGCAAAAGGCGTTTCAAACTGTCGGCTGCGCGGTCAATGTCCGCGTCAAACCGCGCGAGGGCCTCCGCGTCGCCAGTATCAATGCTGGCAAAATGCTGCGTCTTCTCTTCTGTTTTGGTCGAAAACACCAGACCGCCACCACCGCCGTCGGGGAAGATATTGTTGACCTGACGCTTAATGATGGTCAGGCCGTGGTCTGCGAGGTTCAGCTCGGCCATAACCGTAGGGTTCAGTAGCGAAACGGTATAGCTACAACTTGAATTTCGGAAGCCGGGGTGAAACTCTTCGGTCACCGCTGCCCCGCCCAGAATGGGGCGCTTTTCCACCACCAGCACACGCTGTCCGGCACGTGCCAGATAGGCCGCGCACACAAGGCCGTTATGTCCACCGCCGATGATGATTGTGTCATAGTCAAAGCGCATGGCTTTGAGGCATAGTGCACACCTTCATGTGAAACAAGGGACGACCCCGATGAAACCATTTTTTCTTGCAGCGGCGCTGATGGCCGCGACCAGCATTGCGCATGCTGACGGCACGCGTACCAACGGCACGGCTGAAATTATCGTGCCAGGCGGCAAAGACAACAGCATTGCTTACCGCGATTGGCATTTCGCCCCGGCGGTAAAGGTTGGCAATGTGATTTATGCGTCTGGCGTTGCGGGCGCCCCGGTTGACGGTGACCAGTCTGCCGCTTTTCACAATATCTGGCAGGGTATCAACCGCGTGCTGAACGAGGCCGGTGCCAGCCTTGATGATGTGGTGGAATTTACCAGCTATCACGTCGGCATTCATGACCAGATTGCTGATTTTTCTGCGGTCAAGGATGAGTATATCAAAGAGCCATATCCCGCATGGACAGCGGTTGGCGTCAATGCCCTTGCACTTGAGGGGTTGATTACCGAAGTAAAGGTGGTTGCCGTCATCGGGGAGACCCCGTAAGACAGCATAGCCAATGTGATCGGCGTAGCCGATCAGACAGATTGGCATTGTTTATTGGCGCGGCGTCCAAAGATGCGCGACAAGACACCCATGTCAGGGCGCGGTTGGTGCCTTGATCATCTATTTATCTTCAATAAGGAGACCTGAACATGCAGATCCCAAATATTACGCTGCACACCCGTGTTCGTGATGACAGTGTAGACGGCCCCAATCCTTTCCGCTGGCAGGACGTCGATACGGACGAGCTGTTCAAAGGCAAAAAAGTTGTTCTGTTTGGCCTGCCGGGCGCGTTTACGCCCACCTGCTCGTCGACTCATCTGCCCGGATATGAGAGCAAATACGACGAACTCAAGGCGCAGGGCGTTGATGAAGTGTACTGCCTCAGCGTCAATGACGCATTTGTTATGTACCAGTGGGGCCAGCATATGGGCGTCGAAAAGGTGAAGCTGTTGCCCGACGGTTCGGGCAAGCTGACCCGCGCCATGGGGATGCTCGTGAACAAGGATAACCTTGGCTTTGGCGAGCGCAGCTGGCGGTTTTCAGCTGTGATTGAAAACGGCGAAGTGACCAAGCTTTTCTCCGAGCCTGGCTATAGCGACGACTGCCCGACCGACCCGTTTGAGGTCTCGGACGTCGACACCATGCTAGACTATTTGAAAGACTAAGCCGCATCGGCTTATAACCGGCCCGTCCAGGCGTATGTCTGGGCGGGCTTTTTTTATGCCATAATGATGGAGACGGACTGATGCGTGCACTTGCTGCAGTATTGATGGCTCTTGCGGTGAGCCTTCCCAGCCTTGGACAGGGCTATCCCCCGGCGAGCGAGGCCACCCAGGCTCGGGTCAAGGCACTTTTGGCCAACCCCGACCGGCCCGAGCGTCAGACCAGCCGCGACAAATATCGCCACCCTTTTGAAACGCTCACCTTTTTGGGCTTGAAGCCCGGCACCAAGGTTGTGGAAATTTTCCCCGGCGGGCAGGGCGGCTATTATCGCCGGATTCTCCAGCCCTTTATCGAGGAAACTGGTGGTCAGTATTTTGACATTCACGAACGCGATGAATGGCCTGGTGAACGCCACGAGCCTGTACCTTACGGCGAGATTGATCATGTGTTTGTCTTCCGCGCGCACGGCTTTCTGATTTATGAATATGAAGCCATCGATTATGTGCAGGACATTTTCGACATGCTGAAACCCGGCGGTGTGATGACCATTGTTGACCATGCCGAGCGCGAGGGTATTGAACAGGACCCCGTGAGCGAAAATGGCTATGTGCAGGAAAGCTATTTCAAGGCGATTGCCGAGGAGGCGGGCTTCGA
>JASBSO010000021.1 GCA_030148905.1 Kordiimonadaceae bacterium
ACAGGGGCTGGCTCATTATTGACGATCTCCAAATTCCCACCATCGGGCGCATGGTTGATATTCTGCAGGAAGATCAAATGTGGGTTCTGGAGACAATCGAATGCGGGAAGACGGCATTCTTAAAACGGACTTCTAATACAGCTACTCCGCCGCACGGAGACCACTGGTGGACCCAAGGATTCAACCAGCGCCGAACTGAGGTTAGTGATATTGCCCTTCGAGATGGCGGAGAGCGACCCTCGATCCAAGACCAAATTCGACCCGTGAGACAGTCACGCAAAAAGAAAAAGAAATCTCTGGTTCAACGCCTATTCGGCTGAGCTGCCGCCCTCGACATCCCGCCTGACCTTGGGGTTGGCGAGCAGTTTGTCCATCTTGGTGCCTTCGTCAAAGCTGTCGTCGGCGATGAATTTGAGCTTGGGCATATATTTCATGCGCAGGCGCGGCGAAATCTCGCCCCGGATAAAGCCCGCGTGGTCATTGAGCGCCTTGACCGCCGCGCCGCCCACATCGCCGCCCAGCGGCATCACATACACCTTGGCGTGGCGCAGGTCGGGCGACAGGCGCACCTCGGTCACCGAAATGGGGGCGCGTTCGATCGCCGCATCACGCACATCGCCGCGCGCCAGCACATCGGCAATGGCGTGGCGCACAGTTTCGCCCACGCGCAAGAGCCGGATGCTCGGTTCGCCCGACTTGCTGTGATCAGCCTTACCCATCACGTCTGTCCATCACGCTTGGCCTAACGGCCGCTTAGAGCGTGCGTTCGATCTCGACAACATTATAGACCTGCACGGTATCGCCCGCCTTGAAGTCGTTGTAATTCTCGAACGTCAGCCCGCATTCCTGGCCCGACTGCACCGATTTCACATCGTCCTTAAAGCGGCGCAGATTGTCGATCTGGCCTTCATAGACAATGACATCGTCGCGCAAGATCCGCGCCTTGCAGTCGTTGCGAATTTCGCCCTCGACCACACGGCAGCCCGCAGCCATGCCCGCCTTGCCCGCCGAGAAGACATCCAGAATTTCGGCGTTGCCGACAACCTGTTCGTCATATTCAGGGCCCAGTTCGCCCGCCATGGCGGCCTTCACATCGTCGATCACCTCGTAAATGATCGAGTAATATTTGATCGCCACGCCTTCGGCCTCGGCGGCTTCGCGCGCCTGCTTGTTGGGCCGCACGTTAAAGCCGATCACCAGCGCACCCGACGCATTGGCCAGCGTGATGTCGGCCTCGGTAATGCCGCCCACGGCACCGTGGATCACCCGGCAGGCAATGTCGTCATTGCCGGCTTTTTCAAGCGCGGTGGTGATCGCCTCAACCGAGCCGTGCACATCGGCCTTCAGGACGACCGAGAAGGTCATCTGTTCGTTCGTTTCCTTCAGCTTGGTGAACATGCCCTCAAGCGTTTTGGGGGCAGCGGCCGCCGCCTGGCGTTTTTTGCGCTGTTGCGCCTGGCGATATTCGGTCACTTCGCGTGCCCGCGCCTCGTTTTCGACAACGGCAAAGTCGTCGCCTGCGCCGGGCGTGCCCTGCAGGCCCAGAATTTCCACCGGCTCCGACGGGCCCGCTTCCTTAATCTGGTTGCCGCGGTCGTTAATCAGCGCCCGCACGCGGCCCCATTCGGCCCCGGCGACAAAGGTATCGCCGACCCGAAGCGTGCCGCGCTGAATAAGCACGGTCGCAACCGAGCCGCGGCCCTTGTCAAGCTTGGCTTCCACCACCACGCCTTCGGCGGCGCGGTCGGGGTTGGCCTTCAACTCCAGCAGTTCGGCCTGCAGATTGATCGCTTCCTTCAGGGCCTCAAGGCCGGTGCCCTTCAAGGCCGAGACTTCCACATCCTGCACATCGCCCGACATCGCCTCGACAATCACTTCGTGCTGCAACAGTTCCTGGCGCACGCGGTCGGGGTTTGCCCCCTCGCGGTCGATCTTGTTGATCGCGACAATCAGCGGCACTTCGGCGGCCTTGGCGTGGTTGATCGCCTCGATGGTTTGCGGCATCACGCCGTCGTCGGCGGCCACCACCAGCACCACAATATCGGTCACCCGGGCGCCGCGCGCGCGCATGTCGGTAAAGGCCGCGTGGCCCGGCGTATCGAGGAAGGTGATCTTCTCGCCGCCTTTTTCCAGCGCCACCTGATAGGCACCGATATGCTGGGTAATGCCGCCCGCTTCACCCGACACCACATTGGCCGAGCGCAGCGCATCCAACAGCGAGGTTTTGCCGTGGTCCACATGACCCATCACCGTCACCACCGGTGCGCGGGGCTTCAGATCCGCTTCGGTGTCGTCCTCGCCGACCAGGCCAATTTCCACATCGGCTTCGGACACGCGTTTGAAGGTATGCCCAAATTCGGTCACCACCAGTTCGGCGGTGTCCTGATCAAGCGTTTCGTTGATCGTGGCCATGACGCCAAGTTTCATCAGGGTCTTGATCACCTCGGTCGAGCGCTCCGCCATCCGGTTGGCAAGTTCCTGCACCGTGATGGCCTCGGGGATCGTCACCTCGCGCGACTGACGCTGCGATGGGTCTGGCTGCGCCGAAACACCGCGCTTTTTCGCCTGCATGCGGCGGTAAGACGCCACTGAACGTTGACGGTCATCATCACCCGACAGGGCCCGTGAGATGGTCAAACGGCCGCGATCCTTGCGCTCGCCGCCGCGCGGGCGCGCGGTTTTCTGTGCGGCGCGCTTTTCACGGGCTTTTTTGGCCTTGGCGCGGTCCTCGTCCGACACCTGCGGTGCGGCCGGGCGCGGGGCGGTACTTTGTTCGCGCAATTTCACTGCGCGGGCCTCGGCGTCGGCACGGCGCTTAGCTTCGTCTTCGGCTTTCAGGCGCGCGGCTTCGGCCTCTTGCTCCTGGCGCTTTTCGTCCTCGCGGGCCTGCTTGCTTTCCTGTGCCTCGGCCTTGCGCTTGGTTTCTTCTTCCATGCGGCGGCGAGCATCATCGTCGGCCTTTTGACGCGCCTCTTCTTCAGCGGCGGCGTCCACAGCCTTTTGCGCGGCGGCTTCTTCCTCGGCGCGGCGCTTGGCTTCTTCTTCCTCGCGCTTGGCGCGCTGGGCGGCCTCGATCCGGGCCTCTTCTTCCTTCTGACGGCGCGCCTCTTCGAGCACCTTCATCCGGTGTTCCTGCTCGGCGGTGACCGCGGTCGAGTCGTCGTCGGTTGGGCGCTTGGGGCGGTAGACCTTGGGCGCGGATGGCTTGGGCGCATCGGCGGTGCCGCCCTTGGGGGCGGCCCCCGGCGTAATGACACGTTTTTTGCGCCGCTCAACAACCACGGGCTTGCTGCGACCATGCGTTCGACTTTGCATGACCTGACCGGTTTCCACCGATTTTCCAACACCAAGCTTACCGCGCGTGCCGAGAGTTAATTTCTTGTCGTCGCTCATACGTCCTACTTATCCGTTTCCGCGCCATCAGGCAAAGCCTCATGGACCATTCGCTTATATCGTGCAAGCGCTTCTTGCAGCAAATGGCTGCCATTTGATGCGCGCGCAAGCACATGAACTACATTGCCGCCGCCAACCGCCTGTGACAGTTGGTCTCGGGTCAACACCTGGCTGACTGCGGCTTGACCTGCTGCCAGGTGATGGATTTTTTTGGCACCGTCCTGTCCGACATCGGCCGCTGACAGGATCACATCGCCCGGTCGCGCCGGTCGGCCCGACAAAACGGTGCGGATCTTGTCGAGCCCAACGGTCAGTTCGCCCGACCGCTTCAACTGCCCCAGCCGGTCCAAAACCCGGCGCTCCAGCAGTCGTGTGACGTCGCCTACAAAATCCGGTGCGATCTGATCGCCCCTGACCTGCGTTTTGAAGGCCCGGGACAGACCCTTGGCAAGGCGTCCGTCGCGCACAGCGCCCACAAGCATGCTATGCGACAGGCTGACCCAGGCACCGCGCCCGGGCAGTTTTTCGGCCACATCGGCAACCACCTGCCCGTCAGGGCCGATCACCAGGCGCAGCAAATCCGCACGCGGTGCGGCCGTGCGTGTCAGAACGCAGCGTCGATGGGACTCGGTGTCCGCTGCCATGGGCGCGCGCTCCGACACACCGACATCAGGCTTCAGCCGGCGTTTCCGCCGCCTCGCCCGCATCGGTATCCGCGTCGGTGACGTCTGCACCGTCGCTGGCCGTCTCGTCGCCACCGGCCTCATCAGCATCGCCCGCTTCTGTGGACGCGTTCACATAGAGGTCTTCCGGCGTGATCCAGCCAAGCGCCAGACGGGCCCCCATGATCATGTCGCTGGCCATTGCCTCGTCCAGATAGGTGTCTTTCAGGATCCCATCCTTGGGCGAGGTCAGCTCGTCGGCAGCGCAATAGGCGAAATCTTCCAGCGTTTTGATCTGCGCCTCACCGAGGGTGACCAGCATTTGCGGGGTCAGTCCCTCAACACCGGCCAGGTCGTCGGTCACGCCCAGCTCGATCCGCTTTTCATCGGCGGCTTGCGCTTCGGCAGCCAGAAAATCCTGCGCGCGGCGCTGCAGTTCGGCGACGAGGTCTTCCTCAAGCCCCTCAAGCGCCATCAGTTCCTCTGGCTCGACATAGGCGACCTCTTCCACCTCGGTAAAGCCTTCGGCCACCAGCAGGTGCGACAGCGTGTCGTCCACATCGAGCGCTTCCATAAAGCGCTTGGACATCGCCATAAACTCTTCCTGGCGGCGCTCGGATTCTTCGGCCTCGGT
>JASBSO010000032.1 GCA_030148905.1 Kordiimonadaceae bacterium
GTGGTGCGACGTCTCAAGCGAAACCAACAGACCACCTGCCCCTAGCGCAATGTCATAGACCGAGATGTCGCGCGCGCTCACACGCTCTGGCGCACCCCCGGTTGACGCGACCCGCATCAACGCATTGTCGCCGCGCAGGTCGGCCAGGAAATATATCGCCGCGCCGTCCGGCGCATAGTCGGGGGAGCGCACCATATAATCAAAATCACCGGTCAGCACGGTCGGCGCGCCGCCCGCTGCTGGGCTCAAGGCAAGACGCTGGGTGGCGTACCAGAGTTTTTCCGGCTCATAGGACGAAATATGCGCAATAAACCGGCCATCCGGCGACCAGACGGGCTGGCTGTCGGGCCCGGGGTTGCTGGTCACTTGCGTCAGCGGGCGATCCACCGCGTTCTGATCGGCGCTGACAACAAAAATATCGTGGTTGTCATTGGCGTCGGGGTCGCCGTCGCGTTTGGAGGAAAAGGCGATTTTGCTGCCGTCGGGCGACCAGGCGAAGCCATCGTCGTCATAATCCCCCGAGGTCAATTGAACCGGTGTCTCCATGCGGCCCGCCACATAGATATGCGCCCGCCTGCGGTCGAGATAACCCGCATAGTCGCGCTTGAACTGCAGGCGGTCGATCACATGCGGCTTGGGTGCGTCGGGGTCGTAATCCTCGGCGTCGGAGCCCGGCTCGGGGTCGGTGATCAGCAGCGCCATACGCGTCCCGTCCGGGGCCCATTCAAAGGCGTCAACGCCGTCTTTCACGTCGGTGTAGGGCTGGGCTTCGCCGCCGCGCCGGTCGAGCGTCCACACCTGGGTTTTCAGATCCTCGCCCTCACCGCGCGTGCCGAGAAAGGCAAGATAGTTTCCGTCCGGGCTCCAGCGCGGGTGCGTGGCATTGGCATAGCCCGCGGTCATGGGGGTGGGCCCGCTGCCGTCCGTGGGGGCCATCCAGATTTGCGAATAGCTTTTGTCGTCGTCCTCGTCCACCCGGCGCACCACATAGGCCACCCACTGGCCCGCAGGGTCAAGCTGCACGTCGCTGATACGCTTGAGGGTAAGAAGATGATCGATGTTGAACGGCACCGGGCCTTCAGGCTCAGCGCCCTCACCCAACACCCGTATGGGCACCGCGAACACCAGAACCGCAAAAAGAAACGCACGACCGATGACCATCAGATATCCCCTCATCCCAACCTTGCCCAACAGCAAAGCCGAGAGCGCACCGGCGGTCAAGCACGCAAGATGACCGGAGGAGCTACCCGTCTCCTACTGTTGCATATCCCAGCGCCTGCATGCCCGGTGTGCAGGCGGCGGTCAGTTCGGCCTGCTCGGCCTCGGGCAGCGCCCGCCATTTGGGCGGCATGGCGCGCGGCATCCGCGCGGCCTCCGCCAACCAGTCAGCATCGTTGAGCGCCGGGTCGACAAAATCGGTCAGTGTCTTGATGGTGGTGCGCGGGTTGGCGATCAGGTCTTCATAGCGCAAGGTCAGGAGCCGGTCATCGGCTAGGCCCGCGAGGCCCTCAAGCCCTGCCGCCACCATTTCGGACCAGAACCGCCCCGCCAGCGTCAGCGACACCGGCTGCGCCATGGCGGCTTCCTGGTTGATGAACCACATGCCCAGCTTTTCAAGCCAGTAGAGCATCCGGCTTTCCCCCATCAGCGTGGGCGGGCGCATCATGTCGATGCCGACGCGGCGAAACTGTACCCAGCTGCGCATGAACATCCGAATCGCCCCGTGTCGCGCCATCGACAGCGCGGTTTCGCGCCCGTCGCGGGTGAGATGGATGATCTTGGCATCCGGAAACAGCCGCAGGATAGCGGGGGCAAAGATGACCGACGCGCCCGAGCGCTCAATCCAGCGGGTTTTGCCAAACTCAGCCATCAAGAGCTGAAAGAGATGATGATAATGATCTTCGATCGGCGCGTCGGGATGCGCGCGGACCGGTGCTTCGAGTTTGGCAAGGACCATCTCGGGGTCGCGTGTCAAATGCGGCAGCACGATCGTCATGATCGGCGGCACCGCCCCCACAGGCAAAGCCTCTGGCCGGTCGTGGTCGTAAATATATTCGTCCATCCCGCAGGGGCGAAACACGTGGCGCTGTGCGTGGGCGGGTTTGGTCAGCAGCCGCCAAAACCCCTCGCCGTTCATGCGCCGGTGCACAAAGCCGCGGTTCGCCAGCGACATCCACAGCTCGCTGATCGACAGGATGTCTGCGTGGCTGTTGAGGATGTTCGACACCAAGGTCGACCCCGCCCGCCCGGTGGACAGAACAAACACCGGCTGCGGGCGCGGGGGAAGGTCAGAGATCATAGACATATCTGTTGCTTTAGGGGCGCAGTCGCCCGCAATCAAGCCGCACTTACTGGTCAGCGCAGTTTGGCAAAGCTATAGTCACGTTATGCCAACACTTTAAGGACATATGCCCATGCCCTTACACCGCCTTGCCTTGCTGCTTTTGCCCGCTCTTGTTGCCGCCTGTTCGTCTGGCCCGAACGAGCCCGACATTGCGCTGACCTATAACCGCATCGCAGCGGCCGAAAGCCCTTACCGTAACCCGGTGATTGTGATCCCTGGTATTTTGGGCTCGAAGCTGAAGGATATCCGTACCGACCAGCCGGTGTGGGGGGCCTTTGTGTCGGGTGCGGCCGACCCGCAGTCTGACCAGGGGCTGAAACTGATCACCGCGCCTTATGTCTATCCCGATGGCAGCCTGACCAATTGGAGCCATGTGGTGCCCGACGGCGCGCTGGAACAGGTGCGGCTTAGCCTTTTGGGCATTCCGCTGTCGGTCAAGGCCTATGCCGACATTGTCAGCGCGTTGAACGCGGGCGGCTTCCGCGAGGAACAGCTCGGCGAAAATAACGAGCTGTTTTATAACGACACGCACTACACCGCTTATCAATTTGACTATGACTGGCGCATGTCCAACGCCGACAATGCGGCGCGGCTGTTTGACTTTGTGCAGGATGTCCGCGCCCGCGTCGCCAAGGAATATGCCCAGAAATTTGGCATCAAGGACGCCGACATCAAGGTCGACATTGTTGCGCACTCGATGGGCGGGCTCTTGACCCGCTATATGCTGCGCTACGGCGACCAGGGCATGCCCGACGACGGCACAGACCCGGTTTTGGACTGGTCGGGCACGCTGGGGGTTGAGCGGGTGATCCTGGTGGGCACGCCCAATGCGGGTTCGGCCTATGCCTTTCGCGAGCTGTTGCAGGGCAAAAATTACGGCCTGCCGATCCTCCCCTATTACAGCCCGGCTGTGCTGGGCTCGTTCGCGTCACTGTATCAGCTTCTGCCGCGCGACCGGCACCACGCTGTTCGCGTGGTGGGAGACCCGGGCGCATCGATTTACGACATCGAGGTGTGGAAGAAATATGGTTGGGGGCTCGCGGGCGATATCGACCGCGACCTGAAGCGCCTGTTCCCCGAAATTGAAAGCCAGGCGGAGCGCCGCGCAGTGGCGCTGCACACGCTGGGTGTGCACCTTGAGGAAGCGCGCCGGTTTAACGCCGCCATCGACATCCCCGCCGCCCCGCCCGAGCGCATTATTTTCAATCTTGTGTTTGGCGATGCTGATGAGACCATCCGTACCTTTGAGTTTAACCCCGAAAACAACCGCCTGAAGGCCACCATGCGTGTTCCCGGCGACGGCACGGTGGCGCGCTATTCGGCGCTGCTGGATGAACGTGCCGACGGCAATGACGCAATCTGGACGCCGCGCCTGCGCTCGCCAATTGATTATGACGGGGTGGTGATTTTGCCCTATAATCACATCGGGCTGACCCAGTCGAAGGTGTTTATCGACAATCTTTTATATTGGCTTCTGGAAGAGCCGCGCAAATCGGGAACACCGCTTGGGTATCCGCTCAGTTCGGAGGACAACCCGTAATCAGCGAAAAGGGGGAACCCCATGACCTATGTTGATGGATTTGTGCTGGCCGTGCCCAACGCCCAGAAAGAGGCCTATATCGAACACGCCAAGGCGTGCGTGCCGGTTTTTAAGAAATACGGCGTTACCCGAATGGTGGAATGCTGGGGCGACGACGTGCCGGACGGCAAGCTGACATCCTTCGCGATGGCGGTGGCCGCCAAACCCGATGAAAGCATTGTCTTTTCCTGGTTTGAATGGCCCGACAAAGCCACCCGCGACAAGGGGGTTGCGGGCTTTCGCGCCGACCCGTTTTTTGCCGACGACACCATGGTCATGCCGTTTGACGGCAAGCGCATGATTTTCGGCGGCTTCAGCGTGCTGCTGGACGAGTAGCTAGCTACGCTTATCTGCATACAGAACAATGGCCGCGATGGCGTAAAAGTCCGGAAATTTTGTAAAATCCGGACTTTTCGGATATTATCGGAATCGCGAATCGAATATTTCTCAAATAAGCAGAGTGAAGTTGAATGGCTGAAACCATCCAGCGCGTAAAATCAGCAGAGTTTCAAAAACGGTTTGGTCTTTTCAAGGAAGCAGCCCAGCGTAACCCGATAACCATCACCTCGCATGGCCGCGACAGCCTGGTGCTGATGTCGGCACAGGAATATGCGCGGCTGCAAGCGCTTGATACACGCCGCGCCTATCATCCTGCCGAGCTTCCGGACCAGTTGGCAGACGCCCTGATGGCCGCAGAGCCCGCACGCGAGTCCGAACAGTATAATTCAGAACTGACCGAGTGAGCCTGCCAAAACCGCAAATTGGCCTGGTGATTCGTTATGCTTATTTATGGCGGCGTGAAGCGATGCGCGGTGACGACGAAGCTTCCAAAGATCGTCCTTGTGCCGTTGTTCTGGCCCATGAAACGTCGAAAGGCACCGAGACGATTGTCGCACCCATCACGCATACCAAGCCTGAGATCGGCCGATCCTGCGTTGAAATTCCGGCACCCGTAAAAGAACGCCTCGGCCTTGATGAAAAGCGGTCTTGGATCATGACCGACGACTTAAACGTCTTCACCTGGCCGGGGCCAGACATCCGCCCCATTCCCAAAAGTGGGAAAGCGGGTCAACGATTTGCCTATGGCTTTCTGCCCGCCAGTTTGACCCGCAACGTGCTGGATCAGATTAGAGGGCACATCCACACGAAAACTGCTCAGCCCACCCGCCGCACCGAGTAAACACGCAAAACTGTGTTTCAAGCTTGCTTGTAACCCTTGTCACTCCGCCGCCAGTTCCTCCAGCACCCATTCAGGGCGCACATAATGGCAGGTATAGCCGTGGGGGATGCGCTCCAGATAGTCCTGATGGAAATCTTCGGCGACGTAAAACTTGCCCTGAGGCACCACCTCGGTCACCACCGGACCCGGCCATTTGCCCGAGGCATTGACGCGCTCAATGACACTGTGGGCCAAGTCACGCTCTTCTTCTGACGCATAAAAAATCGCTGACCGGTACTGCGAACCGCGGTCATTGCCTTGCCGGTTAACCGTGCTTGGGTCATGGATCTGGAAAAACACCCGCAGCAGCTGTTCGTAGGAAATGACCGCCGGGTCATAGCGGATCAGGAGCGATTCCGCGTGGCCCGTCGCACCGGTTTTCACGTCATTATAGGTCGGGTTTTCCATCGCGCCGCCGGTATAGCCGACCTCGGTGTCCTGAACGCCCGGAAGCTTGCGGATCAAATCTTCCATGCCCCAAAAACATCCCCCGGCGAAAATTGCGGTCGCGGTTGTGGTCATGGCGGGGTCTCCTTCTCGTCTCTGCACTGCGCAAGATGAGGTGCGTGCACCCAGCTTACAAGGGCCATCACGGCAATGTCACCAAAATGCCTTAAGACCGTCTGGAAGGCGCGCTCTAAGGTCGCTGTCCCTAGTGGCTTTGATATGCCGTCAGGGCTGGACAGCAACTCGCCCGCTGGATTAGGGCGGGATTTCGCGCTACATCCACTGTCAGCTGAACATTATAGCTTGTAACATAAAGGACCTCGCCTCGTGATCATTCTTCATCACCTCAACAATTCCCGTTCGCAGCGCATTCTCTGGCTATTGGAAGAGCTTGGCGCTGACTATGAGGTGAAACACTACACCCGCGACGCCGAAACGCGGCTGGCGCCTGACGCGCTGAAAGCGGTGCATCCGCTGGGCAAGTCGCCAGTGATCGAAGACGGCGGCAAGGTGATCGCCGAATCCGGGGCGATTATCGATTATCTGATCCGCACCTATGGGGGCGGCAAACTGATGCCCAAAGCGGGTACCGACGCGCACGAGGCCTATCTGGAGTGGCTACACTTCGGCGAGGGCTCGGCGATGCTGCCGCTGTTATTGGCGATGTATGTGCGCCGCCTCGGCGATGCGGGTGCGCCGCTGTGGCCGCGCATCCAAAGCGAGATCGGCAACCATCTGTCCTATATGGCGGGAGCGCTTGGCGAAAACGCCTATTTTGTTGGTGACAGCCTGACCGGTGCTGACATTCAGCTTGTCTTCGTGTTGGAGGCGGCGGCTGTCTCGGGCGCACTCGCCAATTTTCCCAATCTGGAAACCTATCTGGCGCGGATGCAAGACCGCACAGCCTACAAACGCGCCATCGAGGTTGGCGGCGACTATGCGCTTGGCGGATAGGTTCTGACCATGGCCACCTTTTCCGAGATGATTGACCGTGCCCGCGCGGGCGGCGAGATCGAGATCGACGACAGCTGGCGGCAGGGCCGTGCAGTGTTTGGCGGCCTTGCCACCGCCATCACGCTGGAAGCCGCCGCACGCGAACTGGCGGGCGATGTGCCGCTGCGCTCGGTGATGACATCCTTTGTCGCGCCGCTGGGCGACGGGCCGCTGTCGGTCACCGCGTCGCTGTTGCGTGCGGGCCGCGCGGTCAGCCAGGTGGAAGGCAAGCTGGTGCAGGACGGCCAGGTGCTGACCGCCGTACAAGCCGCTTTTGGTGCAGGCCGCCCGGTCTCGCGCGATTATGCCGCTGGCCCTATGGACGATGCCCCGCCGGTTGACAGCCTCAACGATATGCCCTTTGCCGAGGGGCTGATGCCGGGCTTCCTGCAACATTTTCAGGTGCGCTGGGTCACAACGCCGGTCGGTATTCAAAGCGCCAGCGACCGCGCCGCCATGTGGGTGCGGTTGCGCGATGATGGCATCAAGGCCTATCCCAATGCCTGGCTGATTGCCGTGGCCGACATGCCGCCGCCGGTGATGATGCTGCACTATGAAAAGCCGGTGCGCGCCAGCTCGCTCAGCTGGTCGCTGGAGTTTTTTGTGCCGCCGCAGGATGTCAAAAGCGACTGGTTTTTCCTCGATTACCGGCTGGAAAGCGCGGCAGACGGCTATAGCCAACAGTCGGGCCGGATTTTTGACGAAACCGGCCAGCTGATCGCCTATAGCCGCCAGTGCATGGTGTATTTTGAACCCTCAGCCTAAGGTCTCGGGCAGACCCTGAGGCGAAGTTCTTCAGGGCGCGCGGTCATCAACCAGCATGCCC
This sequence comes from Kordiimonadaceae bacterium, assembly GCA_030148905.1. Classification (GTDB taxonomy): domain Bacteria; phylum Pseudomonadota; class Alphaproteobacteria; order Sphingomonadales; family Kordiimonadaceae; genus JASBSO01. The sequence continues at coordinate 7,409 of JASBSO010000032.1, forward strand.
GCCTGCACCACGGCCTCGGGCGCCCGCAATAGGGTGATGTCCGAGGTCGGGTCGCCCGTCAGCAACACAAGGTCGCCCACCAGGCCAACCGCAATACGGCCAACCTCGGAGGCCAGCCCCATCAGGCGCGCATTGACCGATGTGGCCGCCCTGAGGGTCTCCAGCGGGCTCAGGCCGTAACGCACCATGAGGATCATTTCCTCGGCGTTATCGCCGTGGTCGAACACACCGGCATCGGACCCCATGCAAAACCCGACCCCGGCCTCAAGCGCCCGAGTGAACGCCGCCTGTTGGGCGCGCACACGCGCTGGGGCTTGGTTATAGTCGCCAGTCCAGCCCTGATAGCGGGCAATCGCCTCGCCTGCCATCAGCGTCGGGCACCACAGCACGCCTTTGTCGCGCATCAGCTGAAACGTCTCCAGGCTGCCGCCGTCGCCGTGTTCGATCGACACCACACCCGCCATTGTCGCCCGGCGCATGCCTTCGTCGGTGGCCGCATGGGCAACCGTGACCCGGCCTGACGAGCGCGCAACGGCGACGATGGTCTCCAACTCAGCTTGTAAAAATGTCGGCCGCGCCACCCCGCCCGGGCCCCAGCGGTAATCGGCGTAAACTTTGACAAAGTCGATGCCATGCCCGATCTGGTCGCGGGTGATGCGGATCAGGTCATCGCCGTCGGCGGGCTCGGCGCCAAGGGGGATGTCAGCCTGCTCGATATAGCCGCGCGGGGCGTAACTGCCGGTGGCCACCAGCGCACGGCCCGCCACCTGCATACGCGGCCCGATCAAAACGCCCTTTGCCAGCGCGTCACGAATGCCCACATCCTGATAGCCGGCGCCTTCCGAGCCCAGATCGCGGATGGTGGTAAAGCCGGCCCTGAGCGTCGCCGCCATATGGTTGCGGGCGCGCAGGGTGCGTTCGGCCCAACTTTCGTTCAACACCTGTTCGGTCCACGGTGTTTCGTCATAGGGATGCAACAGGACATGCGTATGCGCATCGATCATGCCCGGCATCAGGGTTGATGTGGTGACCGTCCGGTCTGCATCCGCGACGGTTGAAGGCGTGCCGATATCGGTAATGATGCCGTCCGTGATCAACACGGCATAGGGCCCGTCGGTCAGCATGGCCTCGCCGTCGAACATCCGCTCGGCGATGATTTTCAAACTGTCGCCGCTTGCCGCACCAGCAAAGCATAAGCTCAAGAGCACCGTAATGATGAACCGTCGCATAAATCCCCCTAAATATCGTCCAGCAGGTCGTCTAAAGCCTGCGATTTTTTGGCGTCCTGTTCGTCCGGGCCGGGCGCGACATGGATGGGCGCAGGCGCAACCACGGCACTGGGGGCACTGGGCGAACCTGCGGCCTGACCGCGCCGGTCCTCTGCCCCGCCGGGGCGTACGCCCGACGGCCGTGTCCGCCGGTCTGTGCAGGCGGCGATCTTGCGGATCAAATCCTCCGAATCGATCGGCTTGGCCACATAGTCGCTAAACCCCAATTGTTGATAATGTTCAACCTGAACCGGCAACGTGTTGGCCGTCAGGGCAATCACAGGGATGTTGGCAAACGCCCCGCCTGAGGCGCGGATGGTCTTCAGCAGCGATTCACCGTCCATAACCGGCATCTGAATATCGCTTAACACCAGGTCATAGCTTTTGTTGCGCAACGCTTTGAGCGCCTCAACGCCGTTTTCAACCACGTCGATGGTCCAGCCGGTTGGCTCCAACAATTTGCACACCAGCACCTGATTCACCGCATTGTCTTCGGCCACCAGCAGGCGCAAATCGGGGCGTATACCGGTTATCACCGCAGCACCTCCCTCGGGATGCTCCACCGGTTCCTCGCAATTTTCCACGCGTACCGAAAAATAAAATGTGCTGCCGGCACCAACGGTGCTGTCAACACGGATCGTTCCATCCATCAGCCGCACAAGCTGGTCGCAAATCGCCAGCCCAAGGCCCGAGCCCTGATATTGCCGCGTCAAGCCCCGGTGCACCTGGCTGAACCGTTCAAACAGTTCTTTTTGATAATCCTCGGGGATACCAATACCCGTATCGCGCACTGCAAAATCCAGACATGTTGTTCCGTCGCCGTGCGGGCGGACATCAACCGACAATTCGATTTCCCCGTGATCGGTAAATTTGCAGGCATTGCTCAACAGATTCAGCAGCACCTGGCGGATGCGCCCATCGTCACCAATGGCCCAATTGGGCAGGTCCTTGGATATGGTCACCTTCAGCGCCAGGCCGCGTTCCTCGGCACGGGGTCGCATCAAGGCGGCCACCTGATACACCGTATCGCGGACATTGAAGGGGCGCGGATCAAGACGCAGCTTGTGGGCTTCCAGCCGCGAGAAATCGAGCACATCATTCAAAATCGACAGCAGAGAATGCGACGAGCTTTGAATGGTGCCCAAAAGACCCTTTTGCTCGCCGTCGAGCGTGGTGCGCGACAACAGGTCGGTCATGCCAATAATGGCGCTCAGCGGCGTGCGGATTTCGTGGCTCATCGTGGCCAGAAATTCCGACTTGCTGCGGTTGGCCTGCTCGGCTTCTGCCTGGGCGTATAACAGCGCTTTGAACTGGTCAAAGCCTGCGCGCGCAATAAAGATCATCGCCGCCGTGAAGATGATGTACAGGATCGCCGCCGAGATATAGAGCCACGATCCGATCGACAAAAAGATATAAATCGTCGGCAGCAGGCACGGCACACAAAAGGAAATGGTCACTCGCGGGATGGGGCTGAGGGTTGCGGTAATGCCGGCCATCATTCCGGCATTGCACAAAACCAGAAACAATTGGGTTACAACGTCCTGTCCGGCCCCCAGAAGAACAACATTCAAGCCCCACCAAAAGCCGACAAACACCCCCCAATAGCTGGCACGCGCCACCGTACGCCCCGACACCGTGGGGGGCGTGGGGCGGTTGCGGAAAATCCACCAGCTATGGACAAACACCAAACCGCTGGCAAAGACCGGCACAGCCCACAACAATACCCGCCAAGGGTCCGTCATCTGCCAGAACAAAGCCGCGATGATCAGCGCATTGATGCTGTTGACGCTGCCAAACAGCCGCGCCTTGGCGATCAGCTGAATTTGCTGCTGGCGGCGCAGCTCCATGATCCCCGGGCTTGGTGTGTTTGAGGAAAAGAAGTCAGCAATGTGCTGCATCATGCCCATGGAGATGACCCGCCGCGCCTGCGCCTACCGGGAACTGTTGGACAATTCACGGTACCAGGCGGCCATCGCCAGTTCGGGATAGCGTGGATTGAAAAAGCCCCAATCCGACACCGCTTCGGGCAGGGTGAAATTGGCCGCGGCATCGGCGGCGCTCAGCCCCTGGCGGTGCGAGACCCGCGCGGTCGCCTCAACCGCCGCCAAAAGCGCCATAAACGCGCCGTCCAGCTCGGCCGTACGCGCCAACCCGCCGTGCCCTGTCACGATCAGATTGTCGCCCGCGTCAAACAGCGCGCGGCAGCTTTTGGTCAGTGCGCTCATGACCGCGTGCGTGCAATTGGGGAACAGCCCCTGCCAAATGAGGTCACCCGCATAGAGCACATCGGCATTATCGACATGCACAGCAATATCGCTGGGTGTGTGGCCCAGAAGCGGGTCGAGCGTCAGCACCCGACCGCCGATATCAAGCGGGGTTTTGCCGCTGTCATCGGGCAAAATCTGCGTCGGCATCATCATACGGCCTGCAGGCTGCAGGAAAGGTGACCCCTCGGCCGGACGGCCGACCGTGTAGTTTTCAAACACCAGCTTGCGGGTGGTGTCGGTCATAATGATATCGGGGCCAATCGCACCGCTTTGATAGCCTGCAAGTCCCCCCGAATGATCCAAATGGAAGTGGGTGACAATCACCTTGCTTGGGCGTTTGCCGGTCAATTTGACCGACTGCTCGGCGAGCCACGCCGCACCGGCCGGCTGAAAAAATCCGTCGATGGCCACAACCTCATTATCGCCCAGGATCAAGCCGCCATTGCACAGGGTTTGGGGGTTGGCGAACTGGCCGTCGCCGTTCAGCGGGGTCGAGACCACCGCCCACAGGCCGTCGCCCACCACCTCAAGCCGGGCAAAGGGCTGTTCGTCCACCACCGAACCCACAGGCCCGTTTGCCGCACCCTGGCTGTGGATGGCGGGTGCAGCGGCAAAGGCCGCTGCGGTTGCTGCGCCCGCCTTGAGGACGGCGCGCCTAGAAACAGAGGTCATGGGTGTTTTCTCCTAACTGCGGTCGCCAAGTAGGCCTTCAATCGGCAGCGACTCGGCACCATTTTCTGTGCAAACGGCATAGGTTCGCCGCGGTCCGCCATATAGCGCGACCCCGGCATGCGCGCCGGACTTGTCCAGCACATAGAAATTCACATTGAAATTGGGCTTGCCGTCCTCGCCGAGAAGGCGCGGATCAATAGTGTTGTCCACAATCCGGTTCAGCGCCGCCATACCGGCATCTTTGGGCGACAGCCCTTCGCGCAGCTTTTCCACGATCAAATAGGACGCAAGATTATAGATATTGGCCTCGCCGCGCCCGGTGGACCCGGCGGCCCCTGCGGCATTGTCGACATAAAGCCCTGCCCCCAGAATAGGGCTGTCGCCCACACGGCCGGGGATTTTCCAGGCCAGGCCCGAGGTGGTGGTCACCCCGCACACATCGCCCTCGGCGTTGACACCATTGCAGTTGATCGTGCCGTAAAAATGGTCGGGGTCGATTTTGCCTTCGGCCACCATTGCCAAACCGACCTTGCGACCGGCATCAGCGCGGTCTTCCGGGCGGGGATAATGGCGGCTGTCAGTACGGCGCTTCCACTCGAGCCACAGCGCGCGCGACCGGTCGGTATTCAGGTCGTCTTCAATGTCAAATCCCATATTGCGGGCAAAGCGCTGCGCCCCCTCGTCCACCAGCAGGTGATGATCGGTGACATCGGCGACCTTTTGCGCCACCAGGCTTGGCATCCGCACACCCTTGAGGCAGGCAACGCCGCCTGCGCGCTTTTTGGGGCCGTGCATACAGCAGCTATCAAGCGTGACCACGCCGTCGGCGTCGGGCAGGCCGCCAAAGCCAACGCTGGTGTCTTCGGGGTCAAGCTCGACGATATTGACGCCCGCAATCACCGCGTCCAGAACGTCTGCACCTTCGGTGATCATCCGAAAGGCGCGCTCGACACAGGTTTCATCGCCGCCATTTTTGTAAATATTGCCGTTGCCGGAGGCAATGACCGTGGGCTTTGACCCGCCGCGCTGAATGGCCGCGGCCACCGGCCTGGCCTTTGCCCCGCTTGAACCCACAAGCGCTGCGCCCGCTGCGGCTGTCCCGGCTGCCAAGACCTCGCGCCTGTTCAGATCTTTTGTCATACGACCTCCCCTTTCATGCCATGTGCTAGACTGCTTTCAAGATGCAGCCTAGGCGATCCCCCGCCCGCCCGCAATACGCCTGCGCGCTGGCCGATCAGGTGCGACATTTTCGACATGATCCAGATGTTAATAAAGCCCGTATCCAGAGCATCACAATACAGGAGACCCTCCTCATGACAGCGATTTTTTCTAAAGTTTTGCGGTTTGTTGCAGCCATCACCCTTGTCACGACAGCAAGCTTTGCCGGCAGCAAAGCCCACAATAAGGACATTGTCGACACCGCCGTCAGCGCGGGCAGCTTCACCACGCTTGTTGCCGCCGTCAAAGCGGCGGGGCTGGTTGATGTTTTGAAAGGCGACGGACCCTATACGGTCTTTGCCCCCACCGACGATGCCTTTGCCGCGCTGCCTGCGGGCACGGTTGAAAGCCTCTTGAAACCGGAAAACAAGGACCAACTGGTCGCCGTGCTGACCTATCATGTTGTGCCGGGCACGGTGTTTTCTGCTGATCTTGCGGGCAAAACCCTCGCCGCCAAAACCGTGCAAGGTCAGAGTGTTGCGATCGACGCCACCAACGGTGTGTTTGTTGATGGTGCCCGCGTCATCAGCGCCGATATCGAAACCTCGAACGGCGTCATTCATGTGATTGATCAGGTCATCCTTCCTCAATAGACCCCAATCGATGACCTGATACGAGCCTTGGGACCCCAATCCCAAGGCTCTTTTTTATCCGCGATGCTTATCCGAAATGGATTTTCAGCTTCGGTGCGTGGCAATAGGTGCGAATGGCGGCAATTTCCTCGTCCGCCAGGGTCACCTTGCGGTCGCCCAGTTGCACGAGGCTTTTCTCGCGCGCGCCCTTGGGCAAACTTTCCAGATAGGCTTCTTTGGAGAGGGTTTCCAATGGGGCCCTAAGCGCCAGATCAGCGCGGAAAATATGCTGGCGGGCAAAATCAACAAAGCCCTCAAGGTCACCGCACAGCGCCTCATAGGTGACCGTCTTCACCCTGGCCATATGCTTGGATTGCACATGGCCCTTATATTCGTTCCAGCGATTGACAAAATCGCGCAAAAACCCGCGCCGAACCGGGCTGTCGGGGTCAAGATAGGCCTTGTCGCGGTGGTCGGACATATGCCGCATCAGCGACTGGTAACAGTCCTGCGGTGCGCGGTAGATGTGCACAATCGGCGCGTCGGGAAAGGCAAAATTGATCTGCTCCAGATGGAACATATTCCGGGGGGATTTTTCCACCGCGACCTTGCAGTCCTCCGGCCGCTCGCTGCCGTTGAAAAACAGGTCTTCAAACAAAGTGTGCAGCGTCTTGCGCGCCCGCTCGACCGTCACCGGTTTCAGATCGCCGCGACCGTCATAGACTTCTTTGTTCACGGTTTCGATGTTTTTGGAATATTCGGCCGCCAATTTGCGGTAATTGCCGGCAAAGATGCGGAAAAAGTCCATTTCACCGCGGGCATAGACACCTTCAAAATTGCCGAGCACCCGGCCCAGAAATGTCGTTCCAGCCTTGGTGTATCCGCCTACAAATACAAATGGGGGCGGCGTTACAGGTTTTGCCATGGGGCCAATCCTCTATCGATCCATTCTGGCCCCCTTTTGGCGTGAATGATCCAGAAGTGCAAGCCACCTGCGTTTCATGCTGGATACAGCGCTTTTAGCCTGTATAAATCAAATCGCTTTGCTTGCCGCCGCAATCGTGCCCACAACCGCGCCCTAAGTGATGCTTGAGGGCGAAAGCGCGCATGAAAACCAGGGGCGCCTGTGCGCGCATAATACTTTATAACGACGAGGCCAGCCGGTGCTTGAGACACTTCGTGATAATCCATCATGGCTGCGCGCCCGGATTGCCCGACATTTAAGCGAATTGATGCGGCTGGCTGGCCCTGTGGTTTTGACCCGGTTGGGGGTTATGGGCCTTGGCGTCGCCGATACCGCCATGGTTGGTCATTATGCCACGTCGCATCTGGCCTGGCTGAACCTTGCCAATCAATCGGTGATCATGTTCACGCTGGTGGTCGGCCTCGGCCTGTTGATGGGGGTGCTGATCTACACCGCCTCGGCCTTTGGCAGCGGCGACCTGCCGGGCTGCGGGCGCGTCTGGCGGCGCACTTTGCCGTATACCGCGCTGATTTCGGTGGTGATTGTTGCCCTGTGCTGGCCTGCCGAGACATGGCTTGGCCTGATGGGTCAAAATGACGACCTCAGCCGCGAAGGCGGGGCGCTGATTCGCATCCTGGCGCTCGGATTGCCAGGGCATTTGCTGTTCATTCAGTCGACCATGTTCATGGAGGGGATCAAACGCCCCGAAATTGGCATGCGGGTGATGGCGGTGGCCAATGTGGTCAATGTCATTGCCAATGCCTTGCTGATTTACGGCCTGTTGGGCGCGCCCGAACTGGGTGCGACGGGGTCGGCCTGGACCTCGACGCTGGTGCGCTGGGTGATGGGTGGCGGTTTGGCGCTCTATATCTGGTTCAGCCCGTCGCTTGCCCCATTTGAAATCCGCCAGCCCGTGCGCGACCGGTGGGCGGACTGGAAGGCGCAGCGCATGCTGGGTTATGCGTCATCTGTGTCGCTTGCCGCCGAGGTCGCCGCCTTTGGCGGGCTGGCGATCTATGCCGGGTGGCTGGGCACCGTGCCGCTGGCGGCGCATGGGGTGATGTTTCAACTGACCGGTGCCGCCTTGATGATTTCGATCGGTGTGGGGGTGGCCTCCAGCGTGCGCGTTGGCATTGCCCACGGCCGCAGCGACCGCGATGACTGCCTGCTGGCCGGGCTGACCGGGCTGGGCCTGACGGCCGCGATCAACCTGGCCTTTGTTGCCCTGATCCTGCTGTTTGCGGTCCCGCTTCTTGGGGTTTTCACCGACGATGCGCGCGTGCTGGAAACGCTGACCCCGATTGTGCTGGTGTTCAGTATTTCCATGCTCTTTGACGGGACTCAGATGGTGGTCTCGAATGTGCTGCGTGGGTTGAAGGAAACCTGGTGGCCAACTGCGCTGACCATCACCGCCTTTGTCGGTGTGATGTTGCCGGTCACCTATGTGCTGGCCTTTCCCATGGGCTATGGCTTTTTGGGTCTGGTGATCGGCACGATCATCGGGTGCGCAGCGAGCTTTGGCTTTCAGTTTGCGCGATTTTTGTGGCTGATGCATCGCATGCCGCAAAACGCGCCAGAGCCCGCAGGCGCGACCGCATCAGAACCACCGATATCAGAACCAGCTGCTGATCTCTGACAGCGGTTTTTTGTCGATAACCGGCACCTCGCAGTCTTTGGCCGGATAGCCCGCAACCACCAGCATGGTGGCTTTTTCGCTGGCTGGCCTGCCGCAGATATCGGCCAAAAAGCCCATCGGCGACGGCGTATGGGTCAGCGTGGCAAGCCCGGCATGGTGCAGCGCCGCCAGCAAAAACCCGGCGGCCAGCCCCGCGCTTTCATGGACATAATAATGCGTGTCGCGCGCGCCGTCGGGGCGCGTGCCGTAGCTTTGCCGAAACACCGCAATCAGCCAGGGCGCGGTTTCCAAAAACGGTTTGTGCTCGTCGGTGCCAAAGGGCTCCAGATCCTTGAGCCAGCTGTCGCCCGCACGCCCGCCGTAAAAGGCGCGCTCTTCCTCTTCGGCTGCGGCGCGAATGCGCGCCTTCATATCGGGGTCGGAAATGGCGGCAAAGTGCCAGGGCTGCTTATTGGCCCCCGACGGGGCGCGGCCCGCGGTTAAAATCGCATGTTCAATCACCGCCTTTGGCACCGGCTCGGGCGAAAACATTCGCACCGTGCGCCGGGTTTTCATCGCATTGAAAAACGCCTCGCTGCGCGCCACCATCTCATCGCCTGTGCGGTGGATATGCCCTTTGAGGGGTTCAAATTTCGCTTCACTCATTCGGGTGCCTTCCAGTAAGCACATGAAGAACCGATCCGGCCAAAGACCATGCGCCGATCACAAGATAAGGAGATGTGCCAGCCGTGCCGCGGTCTGTCAAACCTGCAAGCCTGTGGCTGGCGCTTGCACTCATATTAGGGCTGGGGCTTGCTGCCCCTGTCGCATATGGGCAGGCGGTGGCGCTGCGCGGCGACGTGATTGCGCAAAGCCTGGCGGCAGAGGGCATGCGCGTGCGTATTCTCAACGGCCCACAGGCCTATGGCCCTGCCCGGCAAGCGGATGACGTGAAAGCCCGTGCCTTGATGCCGCTGGTGTTGGCGCTGACGGCCCACCGCCTGGCGGGGCAGGAGGTGCTGGGGCTCGATGACCGACTGACCGACCATGTGCCCGACCTGGTAGACGATCCGCCCTTCACCGTGCCGCTGCTGGTGCGGCATTTGCTGACCGGCTCGGCGGGCTATGCCCGCCCGCCCTGGCTGACCGACGATACAAACGCTAAAATACTCGAAGCCTACCGCGCGCCGTTGCGGCGGTATCTGCTCGCTTTGCGCACCGCCGGGCAGGTCGCGCAAGACGACATGGTTGGCTGGGCGGTGTTGATCGCGGTGTTGGAGCGCGTGTCGGGCCAGCCATTGGCCAACCTGATCAGCACAGAGGTACTCAATCCGCTCGGTTTGAACGAAGGCGATATCATATGGCCCGATTTTTCATCCCCCACGGCGCGGGCTTTTGGCCCCCTATTGGCGGCGCGGATCACCCCCAAGGCCGAAGCCCAGCTGATCCGGCTGCTGTTTCGCAACCGAACGGACGGCGGCGCGCCCTATCTCAGCGCGGACGGCTTCACCGATCTGACAGCACGGGTCAATGTCCAGCCGCACCCGCTGATGTCGGGACGTACCGCGGGGCTGGAGCGCCGCCTGATCGGCGACCGCTGGGCGCTTGTTTTGCCGGGGGGCTGCCATATCATTTTCCCAGAAATTGATGCAGCGTTTCTGATCGCGCCGGGCCAGGCGGGTGGCTGTGAGGGCACACAAGCGCTCGCCGATATCCAGCGCCGTGACTTTCCATCCAGCGACCGGACGGCGGCGCTGGCGCAAGCCCGTACCCTGCCGGCCCCTAAAACCCTGCTGGGTCGCTATGCCCCTGAAGCCGGACCCGCCGCCCATCTGTCGGCCAGGGTCGACCAAATGCTGCGTTCGCGCAGCATTGCTCACCGCGCGGGGGGGGCGTTGACCCTCTCTGGCGTATCGGCGCAGGGCGGCTCGAAACAGTACGTGCCTGTTGCGCCCTATGCCTTTAGCGCTGGGCCCGGCGACTATGCGGTGTTTTCCCGCTACCGCCTTGGGGGATACGCCGAAATATCGGGTGCCTTTTACCGCTATACCGGCCTGATCGGTGACCCGCGCATGGCGCTGTGGCCGATCCCTATTGCGCTTGTCATTTTGTTGAGCGCAGTGCTGCACTGGCGCGAGCAAACGGCCCCCGAATGGCGGCGCATGGCGCGGGTATCGGTTGTGGCGGTGGGGCTGATCACGCTTGGCTTTGCGGCAGACTACGCGCTGTGGCCGTGGGCGCGTTATCAGATGGACTGGCCTTGGCTTGTCACCCTGTGGCGTATCGCATTAAATATCGGCGTGGCGCTAGCGCTGAGTGTGGTGCTCTATGTGCTGTCCATCACCCGGCGCGGGCTTTTGCCGCTGGGTGCCAAGGCGCTGTGGGCCCCGGTGCATCTGGTTCTGATTGCGCCCGCTGCACTGGTGGTGTTTTTGTGCCTTGTGGCGCTCGGACTCGCCGGAAATTTTTAGACCGAACCGGCTCAGGAGATCGCATGCGCACACCGCAAATTATCCAAAGTCTTGATGTACTGGCGGCACGTGACGCACAGATCAAAGCCGCGCTTGAGCGTGCCGGATACCCGCCCGAGCGGGTACGCCCGCACGACTTTCCGACCATGCTGCGCGTGATTGTCGGCCAGCAGGTCAGCGTCGCGGCGGCCAATTCGATCTGGGCACGGGTTGCTGCCCTGATGGACGACGCCCCAACACCGGAAAAGCTGCTGGCCCACGACCACGGCGCCCTACGCGCGGCGGGTCTGTCGCGGCAAAAAGCCACCTATGCCCACTCGCTCGCCGAAGCCGTCGCTTCGGGCGCCCTGCCTCTGCACGCCCTGCCCGACATGGACGACGACGCGGTGGTGGAGGCGATCACCCAGGTCAAGGGGCTTGGCCGCTGGTCGGCGCACATGGTGCTGATCGCAGCGCTTGCCCGCCCCGATATCTGGCCAGTGGACGACATTGCCGTGCAGGAGGGGGTCAAACTGATGATCGGCCTTGATGAGCGCCCCAAGCCAAAAGCACTGACCGAGATTGGCGAGCGCTGGCGTCCGCACCGGTCTGCGGTTGCGCTTCTGGCGTGGCACTATTATGGCATTGTAGCGATCTAGGGAGGACTTGACCCATGCACGCCGTTACCGATGACTTTTTCATTGCTCCGCAAATCGACGCCGCAGGCCTGAGGGCCGCCAAGGACGCGGGCGTCACCCATGTGATGATGAACCGCCCCGACGGCGAAGAACCCGGCATACCGACACACCAAGAGCTGGCGGCCGAAGCCAAATCGCTCGGCCTTGAGTTTCACTATTTTCCCATGGTGCCCGGCCAGCTTCGCCTGGAGACCATCGAAGAGGTGGCGACTATGCTCAACGATGCCGAGGGCAAGGTACTAGGGTTTTGCAAGTCGGGCGCACGGTCGCTGGCGCTGTGGGCGCTGGCGGGCGTGGCCACCGGGCAGTTGACGCCCGAAGCCGCGCTAGAAGCCAGCAGAGAGGCAGGCTTTGACCTGTCGGGCCTTGCCCCGCTGATGACCGATTTGGCGCGCGAAGCTTAAAGCGGCCAGGCCGAGAGGATCCGCTCAGCCTCCACCCCTTGCAGCAGGCCGGGGTTGGCATAAAGCGCGGTGCGCACATCCGCAGGGCTGTGCGCGCTGACAAAGCCCAAAGCATGCACGCGGGCACGCAGCGCCCGGCCAACCGGCTGGCCCGCGTCTTCAAACAAACCCGGCCCGTCGGTGGTGCGCACCGCATCAGAGACAGCGTCCGCACCGTAGAGCATTTCACGAATATCGAGCATATCCGGCCCGCCGCGATGCAGTGCGGTGGTGTCTACCAGCAAAACATGGATCGCATCCGCTGGCTGCGGAAATTTCTTTGGTCGGCCGTCTTTAAAGAGCTTGTTGGCAATTTTGTTTTTGGCGACGCAGTTGAGGCTTTTGTCGCTGCGCCCGCTGACCGTGAGGCGGTATAATTCGACGCACCACTTCAGGCCTGCGGCGGTAAAGCCAAAATCGATGGTCATGGCGCCCTCGCCCGGCACCTCGCGCCGCAATGCCTGCGCCCCGGCGCGCGCAAGCGCGGCCTCAATATGGCGCTCGAAGCGCGCATCAAGGTCCGCGTGATCGGCTGTTGCGGTATTTGTCATATCTGCGCTCTTACACGGGTCTGCCCCCAAGTGCCAGCCTGCCGCGCCCCAAGTGGCTTGACGCCCATGGGCCCGCACCGCACAGTCTGACCCGAGGGAGACCAGCGATATGACCCATGCCTATGTCGACGACCCGCGCAATGCCAGCGTGTTGATCAACGTAAACGGAACCCTGATGCCGCGCGACAAGGCGGTGATTTCGGTGTTTGATTCAGGGTTTATGCTGGGGGACGGCGTATGGGAGGGCTTGCGCCTGCACGGCGGCGTGCTGGTACTGCTGGAAGCGCATCTGGACCGGCTGTACGGCGGTGCCAAAACGCTCGACTTCGACATTGGCCTCAGCCGCGCTGAGCTGACCGAACGGCTATATGCCACCGTCGATGCCAATGCGATGGAAGGCGATGTGCACATTCGCCTGATGGTCACGCGCGGGATCAAGGCCACCCCTTACCAGGACCCGCGGGTGACGATTGGCCCGGCCACCACCGTCATCATCCCCGAATATAAAAAGCCCGACCCTAACGCCTATCAGGCGGGGTTGCGCCTGTTTACCGTCCATGTGCGCCGCACCGCCCCCGACATGCAGGACCAGAAGCTCAACTCGCACTCCAAACTCAACTGCATTCAGGCCTGTATTCAAGCGACCAAGGCCGGGGCCGACGAAGCCTTGATGCTGGATGATCGCGGCTTTGTCGCAACCTGCAATTCCACGCATTTTTTCATTGTACGCGGCGGGGCGCTGTGGACCTCGGGCGGGGGGTTTTGCCTGGGTGGCATCACCCGCGCGACGGTCTTGAAGCTTGCGCGCGAGTTGGGCATCCCGGCCTATGAGAAAAATTTCTCGCTCACCGATGTGTATACCGCTGACGAGGCCTTCACCACTGGCACCTTTGCCGGGCTGGTGCCTGTTGCTTCGGTTGACGGGCGTACAATCGAAAATTCAACCGATCGTTCGGTGATGGGCGAACTCAATATCGCTTACCGGCGGTATGTCGACACCATTGCCAAGGCCGGGCGCTAGGTCGTGACAGGCGACCCAGTGCGCATTGCCATGTGGTCGGGCCCGCGCAATATCTCCACCGCAGTGATGCGCGCCTTTGAAAACCGACCGGATGCGCAGGTTATTGACGAACCCTTTTACGCCCACTGGCTCAAGGTCAGCGGGGCAGACCATCCGATGCGCGACGCCGTTTTGGCTGCGCACGACAGCGACCAGGCACGGATTATTGCCGCGCTTCTGGCACCGCTCGCACCCGGCAAGTCGATCTTTTATCAAAAACACATGCCGCACCATATGACGAACGTACCCCTTGGGGCGTGGATGGACCACCTGCGCCATGTGTTTTTGCTGCGCGATCCGCGCCGTATGCTGGCGAGCTATGTGCAAAAACACCCAACCAACATGTCGCCCGAAACGCTGGGTTTCCCGCAGATGCAGGCCGTCTATGATACCGTCACCGAGCGCTACGGCCCGCCGATTGTGCTGCACACCGAATCGGTGCTGAAAGACCCGCGCAAGGCACTGTCAGAGTTATGCGGGAAATTAGACATCCCCTTTGACGACGCCATGCTCGCCTGGCCCGCGGGCCCGCGCGACAGCGACGGCATTTGGGCCGCACACTGGTATGACCGGGTGATCGCCTCCACCGGCTTTGCCCCCTTTGATCCAGCCCTGCCCGACCTGCCGCCCGCGCTGGAAGCCGTGGCCGAGGCCTGCCAGCCCTTTTATGATAGACTGCGCACCCAGGCCAGATAGGCCAAGTGCGATGCGCAAGCCGAAGGGGGATATGATGAAGGGGCAAAACACCGTCGACGACTATATCGAGGCCGCAGGGCTGTGGCGGGAGCCGCTTGCTCGCCTGCGCGCGATCCTCTGTGACACTGCGCTTGAAGAAAGCATCAAATGGGGCGCACCCTGTTATAGCTACGCCGGTAAACTGGTTGTTGGTATGGCAGGGTTTAAAGCCTATTTCGGTCTGTGGTTTCACCAGGGCGTACTTCTGAGCGACCCTGACGGCGTGCTGGTCAATGCGCAAAAGGGCAAAACCCAGGCGCTAAGACAGTGGCGCATGACGGGCGCGGACGACATCCAGCCGGACCGCATCCGCGCTTATGTCGAAGAAGCGATATCGCTTGCCCGCGCCGGAAAAGGCATCAAAGTCCAGCGCGGCAAGCCGGTTATCATCCCCGAAGAATTGCAAGTCGCCTTCGCGCACGACCCCGGTCTGAAAACCGCCTTCGAGGCGCTCAGTCTTGGCCGCAGGCGCGACTTTGCCGACCATATCGCCAGCGCCAAACGCCCCGAAACCCGCGCCCGCCGCCTTGAAAAGGCCATCCCCCTGATCAAGGACGGTATTGGACTGAACGATCGGTATAAAAAGCCCTAGACGGAAAGCGCACCCCGGTGCGGCCTAAGCCGCACGCGCATTGGGACGCCCCTTGCCTTTTCTGCCGCCCGGTCGGCCAGGCTTGGCGCTGCCGCCGTCCGCGGTCTTGCGCCCGCCGGTGTGCCCTTTTGGCCGTGCCTTGTTTTGGCCCCTGTTCTGGCCCTTGTTCTGACCTTGGGGTCGACGTGGTTTTTTGGACCGCCAGGGCCGCCGGTTGGCTGGGCCCGTATCCCCATGATCAGCGCCAGAATCGTCGCCGTCGTCAAGAAGCTTTTGCCCGATGGTTTTTTCGATGCTGCGCAAAAGGCCGCGCTCGCTTGGGTCCATCAGAGCAATGGCCACACCGCTGCGCCCGGCGCGCGCCGTACGTCCGATGCGGTGGACATAGGCTTCGGGCACCTGCGGCAGGTCATAGTTGATCACATGGCTGACGTCGGGAATATCGATCCCGCGTGCAGCAATATCGGTAGCCACAAGCACCGCAACCTTGCCCGAGCGAAAATCATTGAGCGCGCGGTTACGCTGGCCCTGGTTGCGGTCACCGTGGATCGAGTCTGCGGTAAACCCGGCAGCGTTGAGGTTTTTGGCAATCCGGTCGGCGGCACGCTTGGTGCGGATGAACACAACCGTGCGTTCGGCTTCGGCCTTGCCCAGCACCTCTTGCAGCACGCTGCTTTTGCCGCCTACCTTCACCGGGATCACTTGCTGGTCGATCCGGTCAACGGGTTTCGATTCAGCAGCCACGGCAATCTCGCGCGGGGCCGCAAGCAGCTCCGCCGCCAGACTGCGAATAGCCTTGGGCATGGTCGCGGTAAACATCAACGTTTGGCGACCTTCGGCCAGGGCGCCGTGGATGCGCTTGATCGCCGGCAAAAAGCCGATGTCCAGCATATGGTCGGCTTCATCGAGCACCACAAAGCTGGTAGCGTCCAAACTGAGATTGCCGCGATTGATATGGTCTTCCAGTCGGCCCGGCGTGGCAACAACAATGTCCTGGCCCTGCATCAGCGCGCCTTTTTGCGCGTTCATCCGCATGCCGCCGGAAATTTGCGTGGCTTGCAGCGGGGTTTTGCGCACCAGGGTGATCACGGTTTTATAAATCTGGCCCGCAAGTTCGCGCGTCGGCGCCAGAATAAGCGCCCGGCACGTGTTTGGCGCAGCCTTGCGGCCCTCGCGCAGCAGCATATCAATAAGGGGCAAAGTAAAAGCAGCGGTTTTGCCGGTGCCGGTTTGGGCAATGCCCAAAACGTCCTGGCCGGTCAACGCCACAGGGATCGCCTTTGCCTGGATCGGCGTTGGGGTTTTATAGCCTGCCCCGTCAGCGGCTTTGACAACGGCCTTAGTGAGGCCAAGTTCAGAAAAATACGTCACACGTCTTCCTTATCCGGCACGCCCATGGCTGAACCGGTTTATCCTTTAAGTCTGGAAGCTTGCGTAGGTCAGCCGCCGTTGAGGGCGCAGTCTCGCCTGCGCAGTTGGGGCGCACTATCACTCGGTGCGGCCGGCCAGGTCCCGCTTGTGGTTATAAAGGCAATACCATTGAACCATCTACGCGCGGGGGGCTGATTGCGGCGGCGTAGACCACAAATCGGCGGGCAAAGCAATCTTTAAAACGTTGGGGGTGCACAACACTGCGTTATCAGCGGCTGCGCAGGGCCGCCAATTCGCCGGTCAAACGCACAAAATCCACCAATGCCAGGTCGTGGTCGCGCTGCGCCAAAATCAGTCGCAGCTGGCTGTTGGCAAGCGCCGTTTCCTGGGTGTTGAGCTCAAAAAAGTTGCTGGCACCCGCCAGATAACGGGTTTCCTCCGCCTTTTGCAGGCGTTCGGTTAACCGTACATTATCGCTGGCCACCTCGATCTGGCTGCGCGTCGTTGTCAAAACCTGACGATTGGCCGACAGCGCCAGCCCCGTCCGGTCTTTGATGATGCGCAAATTGGCGCGAATGGCCTTCAACTCGGCCTCGGCTTTCAGCGTTTGACCGCGCGCGCGGCGTAACTCCAGCGGCAGGTTGAAATTCAACGAGACGATATTTTCCACCCCTTCGCGGGTGGGCGAGCCGCTGCCGAAGTCATTGGAGATCTCATAGCTCAGATCCAGATTGGCCTGTCGGTCATTGTCAGCAAGCGCCAGGGAATTTTTGGCCTGGGCAATCGCCAGCCGCAGCGACGCGATATCGGGCCGCGCATCCAAGACGCGCGCCAGCCAGTCATCCAAGGGGCGCGACCGGTAAGGATAGGGATCGGCAAAACCCGAATCCGGCCCAAAGGTGGGGCGTGTTGGTTGCCCGTTCGGGTCGCGGTAATAGAGGCCGATCTGCTGCAGCATCACAGCAACGCGCTGCTGTGCACCCAGCAGGTCGGCCTGACGCGACAGAATCAACTGGCGGTTTTCATCCAGCCGGATCGCCGGCAACTGGCCTGCTTCGACCGATCGTTGCAAGGCACCTTGCCGGGTTGTCGCGATCTCCAAAAGACTTTCATAGACCTGCAAATTCCGCACCCAATACAGCCAGTTGGCATAAACGGCGGCGGCATCAGACTTGATCTGCACCAGGGCAAACAGATAGTCCTGATCGGCGGCCTCGCCCTCCAGCCGTGCGTTGGCGGTGGCGGTGCGGAAACGGTCAGTAACCCGGTTGCGCAGCAGGGATATCCGCGCCCCGGCCTTCAGCTCGCCGCGGGTATTGGTAAAGAGGATGTCCTCATAAATCGGAAATTCGCCGGTCGAAATGCGGTATCCGCCATACACTTCCAGCCCGCCGGTGGCATCGAAGCGCTTGGTCACCAGCGAGGTGCCAATCTGGCCGTCTGTACCGCCCGACAAGCGCCCATAATAATCAAGACTGAGGCGGGTATCAAAGGCCCCCTGGCTGGTCAACAGCTCGGCGCGGCGGCCATCGCGCACCGCCTCGGCTGCGGTGACAAGGGGCACATGCTCTTCGACGCTGGCAAACAAAGCCTCAAGGGTCAGGCCGCCCGTGCGCGACGTATAGTCGCCGCCCATGGGCAAAATGGCGGTGTCTCCGACCGTGTTGCTCGGTGTGGCCTGTGCGGTGGGGCGGGCGGCGCTGATGGGCAGTTCCACCAGGTCACTGTCTTCGGCAGCCAAGACGGCCCCAGCAGCAAGCACGGTCATCGCCGCTGACTGTGCGAGCCTGCGCAAAAAGCCCGTCACTGTATGGTCTCGGTTGCGGGGGAGCCCTGGACAAATTCCGGCGGGAAATTGTTGAGCTGACGCCAAAGTTCATACCCGACAGACACTTCGTCCAACAGAATCCACCCGCGCGCCTTGGTCCCGAGACGCAACAAATGGTCGTCGGGCCACGGCTCTGACTCCAGCTCGCTGACCACAACCCGGAACCGCCCATCGGCGCGGGCCAGCGGGTCAACAAATGTGACCTGAGCCGCAAAGGTTCCGATGGCAACGGCGGGCCAGCCGCTGAACTGGATCGCAGGCCAGGCTTCAAATTGCAGGCGCACGGGCCGCCCAACACTGACCAGCGCCGCGTCGCGCCCATCGACATAAATTTCGACGGCGCGCTGGATACCCGACGGCGCAAAACGGGCAAGCGGGTCACCGGCCTTCACAAAGGTGGCGGTGCCGCCGGCGGTCACCCGGGTCACGGTGCCGGACCTTGGGGCGCGGACCATTTGGCTCGATTCGCGCGACAGCCCCACCTCGGCCTGTGCCACCGCTTCGGCGGCGCTTTGGGCCTGGGCTTCGAGTTCGCGCAGCCGAATTTGCGCCTGTTCAAAATCAAGCCGCGACACCAGCCCGTCTTCAAACAGGGTGGCCTTGCGCTCCTGGTCGAGGCGGGCGGTATCGGCAGCCGCACGGGTGGTGGCCAGACGCTCGCGCGCAACGGTCAGCTGGCTTTCCAGCCGGGCGATCAGCTGTGGGTCAATATCGGCAATACGCGCAACCGGGTCGCCCGCTTCAACCTGGCTGCCCTCGCGCACATACCATTCGGCAATGCGGCCGGGGACAAGTGCGCTGATATCCTGTTCGCGGTCGCTGGGCTCCAACGCGACGATCTTGCCGCTGCCGCTGACCGTTTGCACCCAGGGCACAAACACCAGAAACGCCGTGAACGCGATGATCGCAACAAGGCTGAGCCACCCGACCAACAACAGCACTGTGGGCACGCGGTAGCGGCCAATTTCTGATAAATGCCGTACCTGCTCTCTGGCGTATTTCGGAGCGAGCGAAAATTCGGTCATGCCGCCACCTCATCCGTTTGATCAGCAGCCGAAGGGATGCGACCAAGACGGTCCAGCTCCTCCAGCGCTGCGGCCAGCCGGTAATAATCTTTTAAAAGGCCCGCGAGCGGGGCAAAGCTGGCAAAAATCGCCGACAAAATCAGCTCGGCGGCAACCAACTGACCAAGCGTCAGCGTTCCGTGGATCACCAACCAGCCGCCAATGCCCAAAAGTGCCGCGCTTGCAGCGGCATACAGCAGCAAAAATGCAAGAAGCTGGCGAAAGGTGAGTTTGAAGTGATTTTTCATCGCATTCAAATGGGTGGCGATCAGCGCGTTTGACCGCTCAAGCGCAGGCCCGATCTGGTTGGGTTGTTGAAAAAAACTGACCCGGCGCGCCAGGTCTTCAACCCAGGCAGCACCTGCATATTTGGCCTCGCTGACATAAAAGCTAGTGCGGGTCGCCCGCCATCCCCAAAACAGCCAGATCAGGGTGATGGCGGTGATTAAGCCCACGTTGAACATCAACAAGGCCGGGTGATAGAGGCTGGTCACCACAAAGCCGATGGCCGACTGGAACAGAAAGGTAAACCCGCCCACCAGCAAATGCGGCACGACCGCCTTGACGGTCATGATATCGAAATAGCGGTTCATCAGGTCGTCGCGGCGGGTGCTGTCAAAATATTCGGCAGGAGCCGCCATGATCTTCAGGCTGATTTCGCCGGTCAGTCGGGCATAAAGCTGCCGCTCGAACAGCTCCAGCACATATTCGCGGGCGGCGTAAAACCCACCCGAAATCAGCAGCAGGGCAAACAGGGTCAGCGCCAGCACAACAACCGGCTGAAACAAGGCGGTGTTGGCCACCTGATCGATCAGCATCTGGATCGAAATCGGCACCGCCAACAACAGCAGGCTGATGATCGCCGTGAAAAAGATCGCCAAGCGATAATATCCGACTTCGGGGCCTAAAAGCCGTGACCGGATTTCGCTAAGCTCGGACATATTAGGAAAATGTGACATCTATGCCTGCAAATATTAAAATACTTATATATTCAGAGATTTGAATATATATAAAATATCGCCTTCAAATTTCAAGCCCTGCTTCGCTGAAAAGCATGATTTTTGTACGATTGGCAGACCCGACCATGCGCGCAAACCTATCATACTCCCACTAAAGCCAGCACAAAATTCCGTAGCACCGATCAAAGACAAAGCGGAAGATCAGGTAAAACACCCCGTCCAAAAGCAGCATCACCCCCAAAAAGGGGAGCGCGAACACCGCAAGCCCATATAGATAGGCCCATAGGGTCAACCGGGGCGGCGGGATGACATGCCCCTTGATCGCCGATGCATTTGCCGCTTTCTTTGCCACAGAGTCAATCTATTGAGGGACGGGCATCATCGCAAGCTGGGACCGCATAACATTACCAAAACTGGCAGAAGCGCTTGCCAGCTCAAACACCCCGGTTCCTCTCCAGCAGTGGCCCGCATACGGCCTTGCCATGCAAAGCGGCGGCCCCGCGGCAGAAGCCTTTGAATATCGCACCGATAAGGGCCGGGTGGCGACCGCGCTGACCTTAAGGCGGCGATTTTTTGGCCTTGTCGATGTGCGCACCATCTTTCGCGGGCCGGTGTGGCTCGCCCCGCCAACCGATAGCGACTCCATAACCGCCTACCGCCTGTGGCGCGAGCAGCAGGCGCTGCTGCGGTGGCGTTTTGTGGTGCAAATGCCCGAAGCCACACTGAAAAGCGATGCGCAGGCGCACCTGCGCTCTGCTGGATGCCGACGGATTATGACAGGTTTTGCCACAAGCTGGGTGGATCTTGCGGGCGACATCCGCGCTGGTCTGGACGGCAAATGGCGCAACCAGCTGAAAAAAGCCGAGACCAGCGGCATCGACATTGCCACCGGCGGCAGGCGCGAAACGAGTTATCAGTGGCTGCTGGACCGCGAGTCCGGCCAGCGCCGCAAGCGCGGATATCACGGCCTGCCCACCGACCTGATCGATGCCTATCGCCGCGCCGGGCAGAGCCTTGGCAGCGACCACAACGTGATCAGCATCACCGCGATGCAGGGCCGCGACAAGATCGCGGGTGCTCTTTTCCTGCTGCACGGCAAAAGCGCGACCTATTATGTCGGCTGGTCCGGCGATGCAGGGCGTGCGGTCCATGCCCAAAACCTTGTGCTCTACAAGGGGGCGCAAGCGCTCAAAGAGCGCGGCATTGCCCACCTTGACCTGGGCGGCATCAACACCGGGCCGCTTGCCGGCATTACGCGGTTCAAATTGGGCATGGGCGGCAGCGTCCATCATCTGATTGGCAGTTATCTCTGACCGGGCCGCGCGCTAACCTCAGGGCTGCTCCGCGTCAGAGGCCATGGCTGCGCCAATCCGTCGTCTTGATTATGTTATAATATAACGATATAAAGCCTGATACTTTCCAGACGGTGGATACCAACGACCGATGTTAGCCCTGTGCATATCTGTGCTGATCCTTGTGCTTGCGCCTGTGGTGGCCAAGGTTTTGCGTGCGCGCCCCATGATGCGCAGCGGGTTTGATGCCTTTACCCTGGTCGCCGTTTTGGCGTTGATTGCGCTGACACTGCTGCCCGAGGCGTTGGCGCATGGCGGCGTGTGGAGCCTGATCTTTGCCGCACTTGGGTTTGCCCTGCCCTCGCTTGCAGAACGCTTGCTGCACCGCGCCGAAGCCCCCACACACAAGGCCGCCTTGGGCGTAGCGGCCGCAGCGCTTGTTGTCCATGCAACTTCAGACGGAACAATTTTGGCGCTGGCGCAAAACGACGTGCAGGGATGGGCCGTCGCGGCTGGCGTTCTGTTGCACCGGATTGGTGCGGCGGTGACCATTTGGTGGGTCATCCGCCCGGCATTTTCCAGGCGCGCGGGATACACAGTCCTGACCGCAATGGCCGCCACCACCCTGATCGGCTTTTTCCTGATCCCGACGGGGCTTGATCTTCTCGACACCGCCGCCATGGGATTTTGGCAGGCCTTTGCGGCGGGGTCTTTGTTACATGTGATTTTGCACCCGCTGGAGCACACCCACACAGCCAACAGCCAACAGCGCCTGTGGGCAGAGCGCCTGGGCACCGCAGCAGGCCTAGGCTTTGCCCTGGCGGTGCTGCTGTCACATCTTTTGCTGCACGGGCCGCTGCCGTTTTGGGCGGACAGTATTAGCATGCCGCACCAGCACCACAGCCTGGACCTGTTGATGGTGGCGGGGTCATGGCTGACCCCGGCTTTGGTCGCTTTGCATGGCGCATATGGCCTGTGGCGGATGGTACGCGGCGACCAAATTCTGGCGGCCTTGATTGCAGCGTCGCCTTGGTTGCTGCTTGGGTGGTCAGCAGCGAGCCTGGTGTTGATCGGGTCTGCAGGCGCGTATTTGGCCGTGCCGCCGCTATGGCTGGCGATCGCGCATATTGTCTGGCTGGGGATGATCGCGGCTGTGGCGGTCACGCTCGGTGTTCGCACATTCCTCGCAGCTATTTTGCCGGCCTCGCACCATCATCACCACCCTTCCACCTGAACCGCCCAAAGGCTTGAAAACATACGGGCCTCTTGCACTTCTGGCGCACCAATGCCAGATAAGCGAAATAAGGGGCACCCAAAATGAACGAAGTTGCAAGTTGGTTTCGACGAACATTTGCTGATCCACAGCTTGTCTTGCTGGCGGTTCTGCTCATCGCGGCGGCGATTTCGATCACCTATTTCGCGGCCATGTTTGCCCCGGCCATCGCAGCCATTGTTGTGGCGTTTTTGCTGGATGCACCCGTTGAAATTCTCAAACGCAACGGCGTGCGACAGAACATTGCCGTTGGTTCGGTTTTTGTTGCCTTTTTGCTGCTGGTTTCGGTTGTGCTGATCACCGTGATGCCCCCGCTTCTGCGGCAGATCGTGGCGTTCATCAATGACAGCCCCGCCATGGTGGGCCAGGTGCGCGACGCGATGATCAGCTTTCAAACGCAGTTCCCCGACCTGATTAGCGAGGCGCAGCTGGAAGCCTGGTTTAACCTGCTGGGAAACGAAATTGCCGCGCTTGGGCCCGAGGTCTTGGCGATTTCGGTGTCAGGCCTCACGGGTGCGGTGACGCTGATTATTTATCTGATCCTTGTGCCGTTGATGGTGTTTTTCTTTCTGCGCGACAAGCGGGTGATTTTGGCGTGGTGCGGGTCGTTTCTGCCAACTCACCGCCCGATCCTGCAGCAAATCTGGGTCGAGGTTACGGCCCGCGCGGGCGATTATGCGCGCGGCAAGGTGTATCAAATCCTGATCATCACCGCGATCAGCCTTATCGCCTTTCACATTATCGGGCTACGCTATGCGACGCTGCTGGCGGTCGCCACCGGCTTTAGCGTTTTGATCCCCTATATCGGCGCAGCAGCCGCCACCGTGCCGGTCATCCTGGTCAGCTATTTTCAATATGGGTGGGCGCCAGATATGTGGTGGGCGATGGCGATTTATTTTGCCATCCAAACCTTTGACGGCAACCTTCTGAACCCGCTTCT
>JASBSO010000035.1 GCA_030148905.1 Kordiimonadaceae bacterium
GGCGGCCTCGGCGCGTTTGACGGCCAGGCTGTGCACGTCATCCCCGACGGGGCGCGTCCACCAGTCTTGGCCGTAGTCCTGAAAAAAGGCATCGGCGTCGCGGCGCACGGCGGAAAAGTCCTGCATTGTGGCGCTCATCTCGGCGCGGGCCATCAAAAAGCTTTGCCGCAGTCCCGCAGGCAGCCCCCCTGACGCGCTGTCCGCTTGCAGATTGTCCAGCGCGGCACGACCGCGACCAGGCGCACCGTTTGCAGCCTCGACAATCGCGCGTTCGAGTTTCAAGGCTTGGCGCATGGCGTTTGACAGCACCGGATCCTGCAGTTCGGCATCGATGATGGCGAGCGCCGAATCGAAATGACCTGCCATCCGCAGCCAGCCAACAACCGGCATGACAAATTGAACGCGGGTCCATTCGGCCTTATTTTCAAGCGCGCTCAGTCGGGCATAGTCTGGGGCGTATCCCGATGACGGATTGGCAACTGCGCTCAAAAACGCTGCATAGCGTCTGGCAATGTCGACGACCTTATAATGCAGGTCGCGCAGGTCATTGTCCTGAATGCGGAAGGCCAGGCTGCGATGCGCGGCACTGTCGTGGTCTTCCGCGCCCGCAAACAGAATATGGTCCAGATCGACCTGCCGCGCCCACGCGCCCATCGGCTCGATCCGCGACAATCGGTCAAGGTCGGCGTGCGCCCGTCGGGGGTCGTCCATACCGGCATAAAGCGCAGCGCGCCGCAGCAGCAATTCTGCCCGGTCGAGTGGCGGCAATGTGTCGGAGCGCAGACAGTCGCTGATCGCCTCCAGGTCGTTCGCCGCAAGTCCCCGACCAACATCAATAATCTCGCAGCTTGGCCGCTCGCGGTGGTCGCGCTGTAATTTGGCAGCGCGCAAAACCGCAGCGGAAACGCCTTCGCTGCCGCGGTCTGGCTGTTGGTAGTCGATCTCGGCAACCCGGATATAGGCCTCCTCGGCCTCGCGCCAGCGGTCTAGGGCCAAAAAGGCTTCGGCGCGGGCACGGTGCACGGCGCGATTGTTTTGCTGGCCCGCATAACGGCCCAGAATATGCTGGCTTTGATGGATGATTTCACGGTGGTCGTCGAGCGCCTTCAGCATATCAAAAATACGCTGATCCACCGCAAGCGCGGCGTCTTCGTTCCATAGGCGCTCCCGCAGTGCACTGCGAAAATGCGCAATCGCCTGCCGGTATTTCTCCTTGCCTTGAAAGGCTTCCAACCGACCCAAAAGCCGCATGACCAAGCCGCGGGCATCGCGCCGCTCTTCGGTCAGTAAGCAGGCTTCAAGCGAGGCTTCCCACCTTGCGGTGGTCGCAGGCCCCGCGCCGTCCAACGCCGCCTCGAAACTCGGCGCGGCATTGGTCACTGTCACCACGGCATTATAGGCTTCGGTGCACCCATCGGCGTGCGCGACCGTGCCGCCAACACCCGATGCCACAAGACCGGACGCAAGCAGCACCAGTTTGCACGCACCCAAGCGAACCCTGTCATTCATACCGTCTTCGACCCCAGATCACCGTCTATGACTGCGTTTTAGCAGACACACGGGCCACTGAACAGGGATAGCCCATTTGGCCGGATCAGGTGCGTTTGAACCCTGTCAGGGTGACGCTGCCGACAGCAACGCCAAATTTGCTGACCTGTGCGCGGCTGATCAGCACATCGCCGGGGCAAAGATACATGCGATCATCAAAGCTGAAACGCACAGTGCGCCCGCCCACTGGCAGGTCCATTTTATAACGCCATTTCAGCACGTCGCCGTCGACCTTGGCAGATGCGACACCAACAATGCCCTCGCGGGTACCCCGGTAAACACCGGGAGAGGTGCGCGCGATACGCCATGTACACTGTTCGCGGCGGCCGTCATCATAGACAAGGCGCTCTTCCATGAGGAACATATCCCCGTTCCAGCGCCCCTCAATGTCGACAGAAAAGCGACTGCGCACACGGCCCCAGCGGTCTTCAAACAGCCCTTCAGCCCGTGTGCGACCAAGAAAATACGCCTCCATCAGAAAGGGGCGCTTGATTGTTGACATATCATTCATAGCAAATATCCATGATACATTCTTACGCATGGCTGCGGTCTTAGGATGGATGATGGTAACGCGACCCTTTGCCGCAGCCTTGTTGAGGCCCGAAATTTAACGCGTGCAGCCGGCCCTGTTATCGCGTATAATCAACCTCTGGTTGGAGATGCGTTACACTTTATGCAGTCCAGTTTACACACCACCTTTTCCAAAACCGGCGATGTCGAATTTGGTGACCCGATCATCTACCGGGGTCAGGATGTGAAAGGGCATCACGGCGGTGTTGACGCGCTTTATGACTATTACATAAGCGTCAAGGCGCGCGCTGGCGGGCGGCCGCAGCGCCGGCATATACACCCCGCTGATTTCAAGACCTATCT
Source organism: Kordiimonadaceae bacterium (assembly GCA_030148905.1). Classification (GTDB taxonomy): domain Bacteria; phylum Pseudomonadota; class Alphaproteobacteria; order Sphingomonadales; family Kordiimonadaceae; genus JASBSO01. The sequence continues at coordinate 2,422 of JASBSO010000035.1, forward strand.
CCCCAATATTGTTCTGATCAATATCGACACGCTTGACCCGCTGGTTTTGCGCGTGCGGCTTGCCGGCACACATGTGTCATCGGTTTACGGCGAAATCACCGGCGATTTGATCGAAAACCTAAGCAACACCGCCGCCATAGACCGGATCAACCGCATGTCGGCGCTCAGCATTGAAACCGATCAACCGATTTTATGCATCACCCCCGGCCTCGCCCCCGATATCAAGCATCTGATCGCGGTCGCCATGTACGCCCCGCTCTATGACGACGCGGGCACGCCGAATATGATTTTTACTGCGGTCTTTGTCGAAAAGCTCAGCGCCGAGCAGCAGATTGCCATGATGTCGCGGTCTTAAAAGGCGCGCTGCGAACCCCACCCCTTTAGCCCCTGTATGCAGGAACTATCCTTGTCATACGCGTTTAGGGCGCATGCGCAAAACTGGCCAGCACGCGCCGCGCGCCTGAAAACGGCCGCCGCCCGTGCATCACCAGCGAATTGTCAACAACCGCCATGTCACCGGGCTGCCACGGCAGATCAACCGCCAGGCTTTCGGTGATGTCTGCCGCCTGATCCAGCGCGTCCGGCGGCAACGGCGTTCCGTCGCCGTAGGCCAGTTTGTGCGCACCCACATGGGTCAGGTCAGGCCAGCCAAGATGCGCCGCAATCAGCTGATTGAAAAACGCATCACGGCCATTGCTGCCGCGCTTTATGGCGGGGAGAACAGGGCTGGTGGTCAGCAGCGCCTCGCCGTCAAGCCAGCGCCAGCCATAACCGAGCGCTGCGAGCCGCGCCTCGGCCTGTGGGCGGGTATCGACGCCAAGCGTGCTTGTCCAGCTACGCCCCTGCCCGGCCTGTGGATCGTCCACACCGGGCATGATGATGGAATAGCACACGCCGCGGCGGCGCAGGCCCTCGACAAAATCGGGCACCGCTTCAGCCAGACGATCCAACACGCGGTCCGAGCGCACAAGCGGGGTCGCACCGCCCTGCTCTGCCGCCGTTTCGCAGAAGAAGAACAAATAACGCGGATAATGCGGCGTTTGTGCCAATTCGTGATGAAAGGCAATCGACACCGAAGGCGGGGCTTCATTGGCGGTAAACACGCGCGGGGTCATGTTCACCCGCACCGCATTCGACAGCGACTCGCCGTAGGTAAACCCCGGCCAGCCAAAGGCCGCAACCGCAGCGTCGAAATCCTCCGCCGTGCGCAGTCCAAAATCGCGCAGCAAAAGCGCACCGCTTTGATGCAAGCATTCGGTCAAGGCCGCTTGGTGCGCGCCGATCCAATGCGGTATGTCGCCCTCAGCCGGGCCTTGAAAACATTCGGGGAATAGACCCGAACCCGTCTCTTGCTGAAAGGGGGCGGTGATCCGATAATCGTCAAGCATGGGCGGGCCGCCTAATCATAGATCGGGTAAAATGTGTCAAAGGCCACCTCGCAAAAGGTGCCGGGGTCATTGAAGCGGCGATTTTTATTCAGCGCGGAAATGGCCGCCACTTCATCTGCACTCAGCGCGAAGTCAAACAGGTCCAGGTTTTGACGAAGCCGATCAGGGTTGCTCGATTTGGGGATAATCGACGTTCCGCGCTGAATACCCCAGCGCAAAACCACCTGCGCCGGTGTGCGGCCAAGGCGTTCTGCTGCGGCCAACACTGCGGGTTCAACCAAAACGCTTTCCGCCTCGTCGGCCATGCCAAGCTCGCGGTAAGACAGCGCCCCCAGCGGTGAAAAAGCGGTAACGTCCATGCCGTACCCCTTGGCGCAGCGGATCAGGCGGTCCTGCGTCAGATAGGGGTGGCTTTCCACCTGCAGCACCGACGGCTTAATACGGGCATAGGCCATCAGGTCGTGCAACAGGCCGGTGTTATAATTGCACACGCCGATTTGACGCACGAGGCCCGCTTCGACCAGCGCCTCCATCGCCCCCCAGGTCTCGGCAAGCGGCACAGGCGCAGGCTGCATCACGGGCGTCTCGGCATCGGGGTCATGCACCCATTCGGGTGGATAGCGGGTTTCGAACGGCACATAGGCCAGCGCGATGGGGAAATGGATCAAATACAGATCCAGATAATCCAGTTGCAGGTCGGCAAGTGTGCGTTCCAGCGCCGGGCGCACATGATCGGGGTGGTGGTAGGTGTTCCAGAGTTTCGATGTCACCCACAGCGCGTCGCGGCTGCACAGGCCGGATTGCAGGGCGCTCGCAATGCCCTCGCCAACCTCGGCCTCATTGCCGTAATCGGCGGCGCTATCCAGATGCCGGTACCCGATCTCAATCGCTTGCCGGGTTGCAGCCGCGGCCTCGCCCGGTGCGATTTTCCACAGGCCCAGCCCAACGGGCGGCATGCTCAGGTCAGAACACACATTCACTCTCCTTCATCTTCAAGAAAGGAGGCAAGCCCGTGCGCCGCGATCAGCGCATCAATAGAAACGGGCTCGCCACTATCAATCGATTGCTGGGCGGCCGTGCCCAACAGCATCGCCCACAATCCTTCGCTGATGGAGGCATTGCGGCGCGGCTTGCCGTCCAGCTCGTCCAAAAAGGCGGCCAGCGCGGTATAGGTTGCCCCCGAATGGCCACTGGCCTCGATCAGCGCGGGATAACGCGGCTCGATTCTGCGCGACAGCGCGGCGTTGATCCCTTCCACAACCACGCTGCCCTCAAGCCCGGTGCCAAGCTCGGTGTTGATACGCTCGTCCGCGCGCACCTGGCCCGCATCGCCGCACACCACCATCTCCTCGGCAAAGCCGGGGGCAAACATATTGAGCGCGAACGCGCCCTTGCCGCCCGCCGCATAATCCACCACGACAAAGGCATGGTCGAGGATATCGCTTTGCTGACCGCCGTGCGCAAAATCACGGTAATTAACCGCCTGCGCACCGGTGGCAAACACCTTGGCTGGCCGGTCCTGCATCACGCGGTTCATCAGGTCAAAATAATGGCAGCATTTTTCCACCAGCGTGCCGCCCGATTTTTCATTAAACTTGTTCCACTGCCCAACCTTGTCCAGAAATGGGGGGCGGCGTTCCGCCATGCTGACCGATTGCACCGTGCCCACCGAACCGCGATTGAAAATCGCGTCAAAGGCCTCGCGGTAAATCGCCTTGAAGCGGTATTGCATCCCCAATCGCACATGAGCGCCCGTATCGCGCGCCAGTTCGGCAATACGCCGCGCATCACCCAGCGTGGTAGCGATCGGTTTTTCGAGCAGGATGGCTTTGCCAGACCGGGCGGCGACTGCGAAAATGTCGGCGTGGGTATAGTTGGGCGTGGCGATGACCAGTGCATCCAGACTGTCGTCGGCGCAGATCGCTTTCAGGCTGGTGTGTACCGTCGGTACCGCCTCGCCGTGCCGCGCAAAATTGCGCAGGGCCACGCGAATGCTGTCAGCCCGGTCATCATAAACCGCGCCAACCGCCGCCCGCCCAGAGAGTGCGCACACCCGCATATGCTCTTGCCCGATGGTGCCCGTGCCAATGATCCCGAAACGAAATGTCGGAGTGGGCCGGGCCAGCAGATACCGGTCTTCCGGGTCTAGAAAGTCAAAATTCGCGTCGGCTTCAAAGGATCGAAGCCGCATTTCCTTGCGTCCCATAGATGTGGCTCGCTCGTAATGGACAGGCTGCCGCCTTTCATGGCAGGGTTCGCCGCAATGGGAAAGAGGGTGCACCCTATGCACGGCATTTTTTTTGCTCACCTTGCGCGCGTCAATGGACGTCTGTGCACGGCCGGTTGCCATATTGCGGCACTTTTGTTGGCGGTGATGCTCGGTATTGTGCTGGCGCAGGTGGGGGCGCGCTATCTCTTTTCGGCGCCGTTTAGCTGGGCGGAGGAACTGGCCAAAACGCTGATGGTCTGGTGTGCCTTTTTGGTGGCGCCCTGGGCCTACCGCCAGCACCAGCTGGTTGCCATCACGTCATTTATTGATGCCCTGTCCCACACCCATGTGCGGGCTTTGACCATGGCGGTCCATCTGCTTGTTCTTGGTGTCAGTACGCTGCTGTTTGGCGAGGGATTGGCCTTTGTGGAGCGCGGCTGGGCCAGCGAGGCCGCCACCCTGCCGGTAAGGCTTGCGTATTTCTACACTGTCGTCCCGGTGACGCTTGTGGTGCTCATGTCGGTAGCCATCGAGCATTTGGGCGCGCTCGCCTTTGGGTCCGCGCACATGCCCACCAAAGCCGAGCCAGACTAAACCCATGCTGTCGCTGAGTTATTTCTGGATCTTTCTGTTGTTGATGATCTCGGGCGCGCCGGTGGTGTTTGCCCTGTTGATCGCCCCGGTTTTGGGGCTGACCCTGAACGGCGAGGCAGACTTCACCGCCGTTATTCTGGCGCGCCTCTATAACGGCATTGACAGCTTTCCCCTGATGGCGGTGCCGTTTTTTATTCTGGCGGGCGAGCTGATGAACCAGGGCGGCATCACCCGCGCGATTGTCGCGTTCAGCCAGTCCGCCATTGGTCATGTGCGCGGCGGCCTGGCGCAGGTGAACATTGTGTCCTCGATCCTGTTTGCCGGGCTGTCGGGGTCGGCGGTGGCGGACACATCGGCGCTTGGCAAAATGCTGGTCCCGGCCATGGCCGAGGCCGGGTATTCCAAGCGCTTTGCCGCCGCGATCACCGCCGCCTCTTCGGTGATCGGGCCGATCATTCCGCCGTCGGGCATTATGATTCTTTATGCCTTCATTATGAATGTGTCGGTTGGCGGGCTGTTTGCGGCCGGGCTGGTGCCGGGGCTACTGATCGCGGGCGGGTTGATGCTGGTCACCCACCGGCTGGCGGTGGTGCGCCGTTACCCGGTGGCAGGAAAGCGCGCCACATGGGGCGAAACCTATCACAGCTTCCGCGTAACCGCCCTGCCGCTTCTGACCCCGGTGATCATGCTGGGCGGTATTGTGCTGGGTATCTTCACCCCGACCGAGGCGGCCGCCGTGGCCGCGCTCTATGCGCTTATTCTTGGCCTCGGGGTGAAGCGCACGCTGACGCCAGGGGGCCTGCCAAGTATTTTTCGCAGCGTTGCGCAGCAATCGGGCATTGTGCTGTTGCTGGTGGGGGCGGCGGTCAGCTTTGCCTGGATGATCTCGGCGTCGGGCATGGCCGCCACCATGGCCGCGACGCTCACCGGTCTGAGCGACAATGTGCTGGTGCTGCTGTTCTTGGTGAATCTGTTTCTGCTGGTTGTGGGGATGTTTCTGGACGCCGGACCGGCGATTTTGATCTTAGGCCCGGTGCTTGGCCCCATTTTTGTTGGGCTGGGCGTTGACCCGCTGCATTTTGCCATCGTGATGTGCGTCAATGTCACTGTGGGGCTCGCCACCCCGCCGATGGGGTTGGTGCTGTTTGTCGCCTCTGCGCTGTCGGGCGAAAAGGTGGACGGTATCGCGCGCGAAATGCTGCCCTTTCTGGCGGTGGAGATCGGCGTGATTTTTCTGATCACCTATTTTCCTGCGCTGGCGCTAACGCTGCCGCGTATGCTGGGATATTGACCCGATGCGCGCTGTGTTCTGGATCCTCTTTGCCGCGCTGTTGGCCGCAGCCGCCGCCAGTCTCAAGCCTGCCTCTGAAACGGTTATTCGCGTGGGCTTTTTGGGCTCGCCCGAGGATGAGGATTTTGACGGCGCCACCGCTCTCAAACGCCATGTCGAGGCGGCCCTTGACGGCGTGCGCGTGGACATTTTCCCGTCGGGGCAGTTTTGCTCGAAGGCGCGCGAATGTCTGGAGGCACTGAAAGCGGGAACGCTCGATATCACCATGACCACCGCAGGCGGCATCGGCAATTTGATGCCCGAGTTGCAGGCCTTTGACTTGCCCTATTTGTTTGCAGGCGACGCCAGCACCGAATGCGCCTATGACACCACGCTGGCCGCCGCCATCAACGCCGCCGTACTTGAAGCCGAGACCGGCTTGCGTCTGGGCGCGGTGGGCAACACCGGTGGCTGGCGCAGCTTTGCCACCAGCGCGCGGCCCGTGCACCAC
>JASBSO010000062.1 GCA_030148905.1 Kordiimonadaceae bacterium
TGCGCCGCCGCAGACAAAATCAGCCCAAAAGCGATCATGAAGGTCATCATCGCCGACCCGCCATAAGAAAACAGTGGCAAGGGTACGCCCACAACGGGCATCAACCCCATCACCATGCTGACATTAACAAACAGATAGAGAAACAGCGCGATGGATAACCCCGCAGTGAGCAGGCGGCCAAATTGGCTGCGGCAACCAAGCCCGATCAGCGCTGCATAAACCAGTAAAAGGCCATACAGTCCCAACACTGTCAACCCGCCGAAAAGACCAAATTCTTCGGCCAGAACGGTGAAAATAAAATCGGTTTTGGTTTCGGGCAAAAAATTCAAATGGCTTTGCGAGCCCTGCAAAAACCCCTTGCCCCAGGTGCCGCCCGACCCCAGTGCGATTTTCGATTGGGTGATTTGATACCCCGCACCCAGCGGGTCAGACTCCGGGTTGAGGAAGGTCAGCACCCGCTCGCGCTGATAGTCGCGCATAAACTGCCACACAATCGGGATCGAGGCCGCAATGCTGATTCCTGCGCCAATAAACCACCAGTTTGACAGCCCTGCCAGATACAAAATCCCGGCGCCACCCAAAATGATCATCAAGCCGGTGCCCAGGTCGGGCTGGCGCACAACAAAAAATACCGGAATAAAAATCAGTAGCAGCGGAATGATCAACCCTGTCAGGCGTCGGGCCTGCGCCTGCGTGCGGCTATGGTAATAGCGCGCAAGCGCCATCACCACTGCGACCTTCATCAGCTCCGACGGCTGCAAGCGAATTATCCCCAGGTCAAGCCAGCGCTGACCGCCCATCCCCACATCGCCGGCAAATTCCACCAAAACCAGAAGCCCAAGCGCGGCAAACCACGCGGGATAGGCCACCGCCATCCAAAAGCGAATATTGGTGACGGCAATCGCAATCATCAGGGCAAAGGCAAAAACAAAACGTATACCCTGCCTCAGCGCCCAGGGCTCAAGGTCGCCGCCCGCAACCGAATACAGCATCGCCAGCCCCGTCGCCGCCAGCAGAACGATCATGAACACCATCGCCCAATTGACCGCCTTTAAGCGCTCCAAAAGCGTGCGCCGCTCGTTATAGGGAATAAACGCACCCAGTGCCATCAGACCACGTCCCCCTCTGGTGTATCGAGCACCTGTGGCGGGGCCTCCATCACCTCCACCGCGGTGTCCAGCAAAGCCCGCCCAATGGGCGCCGCCACCGACGACCCACCGCCGCCGTGCTGCACCAGCACCGACACTGCATATTTGGGCGCCTCGGCCGGGGCATACCCGACAAACAGTGCATGATCGCGCGCCTGCCATGGCAGTTCGTCATTGTCGAGGACGCCTGTTTGTCGTTCTGCACGCGTGATCCGCCGCACCTGGGCCGTACCGGTTTTGCCGGCCAGTCGCATGGCCGACTTGGAACGCCGATAGTCATGGGCGGTGCCGCCTTGCTCCATCACCATTTCCATCGCGCGTTGCATCATCGCCAAATTGACCGGATTGATGCCGAGCTGCTCAAAATACCGAGGACTGTCGCTGTCTTCAATGACGTGCGGCACCACCGCCCGCCCCGTGGCCAGGCGCGCCGTCATCACCGCCAGTTGCAGGGGCGTGGCCAGCATATAGCCCTGACCAATGGCGGCGATCAGCGTTTCGCCCTTTTGCCAGGGTTCATTGAAATTGATCGTCTTCCAATATTCGGTCGGCATCAGGCCCTTTTTTTGCCCGTCTATGCCGATGTCAAACACCTGCTCCATGCCAAAGCGCTTGGCCATGTCGGCGATTTGATCGATGCCCAGTTCGCCGGCGAGTTTGTAAAAATACACATCGCAGCTTTTGGCAATCGCATTCACGAGGTCCAGACGGCCGTGCCCTTCGCGCTTCCAGCAATGGAAATCATGCCCGCCAAGCCGGTGCCTGCCGCCGCAGTAAAATTCCTGCTCGCCGGAAATCAGGCCCGCCTCCAGCGCCGCCAGCGCGATCACCATTTTGATGGTGGATCCGGGCGGAAACTGCCCGGCCAGGCTTTTGTTCAACAGGGGCTTTCGCGGGTCGCGCAAAAGCGCATCCCAATTTTCCTGACTGATGCCATTGTTGAACTCGTTGGGGTCGAAGGTCGGCGTCGACACCAGCGCCAGCACCGCGCCGGTTTCCAGGTCCATCACCACCGCACCACCCGCATTTTCGCTCAACATGTCGGTGGCTTTGCGCTGCAGGTCGATATCGATGGTCAGATGCAGATTGTTGCCCGGCACAGCGTCTTGCCCGTTCGGCAGGTCGCGAATTGTCCGGCCAACCGAATTGACCTCAACCCGGCGCGTGCCAGCGCGGCCGCGCAAACGCTCTTCAAATCGGTGCTCCAGCCCTTCGCGCCCAAGTTTGAAGCCCGGCAGTTGATACAACGGATTGGCCTCGACCTCGCCTTCCACAGGGCGGCCCATATAGCCAAGCAGATGCGCAACCGCATTGCCATTAGGATAATAGCGCGACAAGCCCGAATCCGGCACCACACCCGGCAGATAGGGCAGTGACAAATTCACCGCCGCAAAGGTGTCCCAGTCCAGATGCTCGCGCACGGTGACGGGCAAAAACTTGCGCTGCCGTTGAATTTGCCGCTTGAGCCGGTTGATCTGCCGGTCCTCAAGCGCAACGATTTCGCCCAAAGCCCCCAGCGTTTCATTGACGTCGCCCGCCTGTTCGGGGATCAAAAACACTCGCAAATCCGGACGATTGACCGCAAGTGGCCGACCGGCCCGGTCAAAAATGTTGCCGCGTTCAGGTGGTACAAGGCGCAGCGACACACGGTTTTGCTCGGCGCGCAGCTTGTATTTATCGCCTTCAACGACCGAGAGATAATAGAGCCGCCCGCCCAAAACGGTCAGCGCAGTCCCCTGCAAGCCGGCTACAACAAGGGCCCGCCGCGAAAAAGCCTGATACCGTTCACCTTCACGTGCCATGGCGTCAATCTACCACGCGGTCAGGGCAGCGCAAGGCGCCGCACCCAGCCAAAAACCAATGCAATCGGCACAAACGCCACGGTCGTCATCAGCCACTGCACAATAAAGGGGCGAAGAGGAACAAAGTCGTTCATCACCACGGTGACGATCAACCAGCTCAGGGCGAAGAGGGAAAGACTGAGAAGCCCAAAAACCCCCCAATGCACAAAGCGCGACCGCCCCCGGTAAAATTTCAGTTGGTTCATCACAAAAAAACGCACCAGAATCAGCAACAGCATGTTCAGCCCCAGCAATCCGCCCATCCACAGATCGAGGAACAGCCCCACCAGCGCACAGACCTCGTAAGACATCAACCGCGGTCGGCGCGATATCCAGTAAAAGACTGAAATCATGGCAAGGTGCGGCATCAGGCTCCCCGCCAGGTTTGACCCAAGCGGAAGCAGCATCACAATCGCCATCACTAGCGTGAGAACCGGCGGAACAAGATGCGAAGGGTGCCACTGTTTATCGCTTGCGGGAAAAGCCATGGTCAGTCCTCAACCCCCAAAATCACCTTATCGTCTGGCGACAGGGGCTGATAGTTGAGCACACGCACATCAGACAGTTGGCTGTCTCCGGCAAGCGCAACCGCTGTGATCACCTCGTCTTCGATCTTGGTGATGCGCGCAATCGCAAGGTCGGGCGGGAACACCGTATTATGTCCCGACGTGACCAATATATCGCCCACCGCGACCTGATCCAAATTTTCGACAAAATCCAAAACCAGCTCCGGCCCATTTTGCCCGCGCAAAATACCGACAATGCCGCTGCGTTCGTTGCGCACCGGGATGTGGCTGTTCAGGTCGCTCAACAGCAGTACCCGCGCGCTGGACCGGCCAACTGCGATCACCCGCCCCAGAACACCGCTTTCATCGAGCACCGGCGCGTCGCGGCGCACCCCGTGCGCTGCACCGACATCGATCACTATCGTGCGTTCAAACGTCCCGCCGCCAATGCCGATCACCCGCCCGGTTGCAGCGGTGGGCACTTCGCGGCTGGGCGCGCGCAGCATCGCACGCAGGCGCTCGTTTTCGCGGTTCAGTTCAATGGTAGCGCTTTTAAATTGCCGCAGGGCGCGCACCTCTTCGCGCAGGGCTTCGTTTTCAACATAGATATCGGAGACCCCGGCAATCCGCTCTAGTCCGCCCTGAATGGCGCGGATAGGGCGGTCAGCCAGCGACAATAACGGCTCGATCACATCGGTGGCGATGGCCCGCGCGCGCTCAGGGATCGACGGAGCCAGCGCCTCGGATGCGATCAAAAACAGCGCAATTGCTGCGTAAACAACAAAACTGCTTTGCCCGCGCCCAAGCGGACGCCGGGTTTGAGAGAGGGTGGCTGAGGGTCCAAGACCGCTTTTCACCGAACCTCCCCTGACGCCCTAGTGCAGATCAATAATCTTCCGCAAGCACAAGACGCAGCGACTCGTCTTCAAGCGCACGTCCGGTCCCCAAGGCCACACAGGTCAGCGCCTCCTCGGCGATCGAAACCGGCAGGCCCGTTGCCTTGCGAATAACCTTGTCGAGGTCTTGAAGAAGCGCACCGCCACCGGTCATCACGATGCCGCGGTCAACAATGTCCGCGGCCAGCTCGGGTGCCGTTTGTTCCAGCGCGACCTTCACGCCTTCGATAATCGCCGAAACCGGCTCCGACAGCGCCTCGGCGATTTGCGCCTGATTGACCTCAATCTCCTTCGGCACGCCGTTCATCAAATCGCGGCCCTTGATGGTCATGGTTTTGCCCTGACCATCCTCGGGAACAAGCGCGGTGCCAATTTCCTTTTTGATCCGCTCCGACGTCGACTCGCCAATCAGCAGGCTGTGATTGCGGCGGATATAGCCAACAATGGCTTCGTCCATCTTATCGCCGCCAACGCGCACCGAGGTGGCATACACAATACCCGACAGCGACAACACCGCCACTTCGGTCGTCCCGCCGCCAATATCCACCACCATCGAGCCTTGTGGCTCGGTCACGGGCAGGCCCGCGCCAATCGCGGCGGCCATCGGTTCGTCGATCAGATACACCTTGCGGGCACCAGCCTGTTCGGCCGATTCCTGAATGGCCTTGCGCTCCACCTCGGTCGAGCCCGAGGGCACGCACACCACGATCTGTGGGCTGGCGAGCGAGCGATTGTGCACCTTCATGATGAAGTGCTTGATCATCTGCTCGGCCACGTGGAAGTTGGCAATGACCCCGTCGCGCAAGGGGCGAATGGCCTGAATGCCTGAAGGCGTGCGGCCCAGCATCAATTTGGCCTCGTCGCCGACGGCCAGAACCCGGTCGCGCCCACCTTCGGTTTTGATCGCAACAACCGACGGTTCGTTCAGAACGATACCCCGACCTTTGACATAAACCAAAGTGTTGGCCGTCCCCAGGTCGATGGCCATATCGGATGAAAACATCCCAAGAATTTTTGACAGCATTCTGTGCTTTTGCCTTTAGATAGCACCCAAAACCCCCGTACCCGGGCGGTGCTGGCCACGGGGCACGTACATCAGCCGGTTATGCGGCAGTTTTGCCCGCATCTCAAGAGCTTTTGGTGAAATTACCTCTCAATCATGGCGGCTTTGCGACATGCAATATGGTTCGATTAGAGACAGCCAAAAGCGGCGGCGAATCCATGTGATGCGCCGCCGATAAAGCTTTGGCTCAATTGCCCTCGGATTTCGGCGCGTCCTGATCCATCCACGGCATCAGACCGCGCAGGCGTGCGCCCACCGTTTCGATCGGATGGTCGGCCGCCAAGCGCCGGTTGGCCGCCATTTCCGGGCCGCCCGCCTTGGTGTCGGTAATGAAATCGCGCACAAAGCGGCCCTTTTGAATGTCCTCCAGCACCCGCTTCATCTCGGCGCGGGTTTCGTCGGTGATAATCCGCGGCCCGGTTTTATAATCACCGTATTCCGCCGTGTTGGAGATTTTGGTGCGCATTTCCGAAATGCCGCGCTCATAGATCAAATCAACGATCAGTTTGACCTCGTGCAGACATTCAAAATACGCCATTTCGGGCTGATAACCGGCATCCACCAGCGTTTCATAGCCCGCATAAATCAACTCAGACACGCCGCCGCACAACACCGCCTGTTCGCCAAACAGGTCGGTTTCGCATTCCTCGCGGAAATTGGTTTCCAAAATGCCCGACCGACCGCCGCCGATCAGCGACGCATAAGCGAGCGCCATCGCATGCGCCTGGCCCGAGCTGTCCTGATGCACGGCAATCAGACACGGCACGCCCTTGCCGTCCTTGTAGAGCGAGCGCACCATATGTCCCGGCCCCTTGGGGGCTACCATAAACACATCCAGATCGGGGCGCGGGGTAATCAGGCCGAAATGAATATTGAGGCCATGCGCAAACATCAGCGCAGCGCCTTCTTTCATCGCGCCTTGCAGCTCGTCCGCATATATTTGCTGCTGGTTTTCATCGGGCGCGAGCATCATGACAATGTCAGACAGCTTCGCCGCCTCGCCCGGAGTCATCACCTCAAAACCCGCGGCTTCGGCCGCCTTGCGGCTGGATGACCCTTCGCGGAGCGCCACAATCACCCGCGCAACGCCAGAATCGCGCAGATTGCCGGCATGGGCGTGGCCCTGGCTGCCATAGCCAATGATGGTGATGGTCTTGGGCGTCAAGATATCGGTTTGAGCGTCGGAGTCGTAATAGACACGCATGATGAAGTCCTTATTGCGTATGAAAAATATGGGTTAAATCGTATCAGGGCCGCGCGACAAAGCCGCCGCTCCGGTGCGGGCCAGTTCCACCAGGCCAAGCCCCTTCATCAGATCGACAAAGGCGTTCAGCTTGTTGGCGCTGCCGGTGAGTTCAAAAATAAAGCTGTCGCGGGTAGCGTCCACCGCGCGCGCGCGGAAGGTGTCCGCCAACCGCAGCGCCTCAACGCGGTGCTCGCCGACGCCCTTCACCTTTACCAGCGCCAGCTCGCGGCTGACAAAGTCACCCGCCACAGTGAGGTCGGCGACCTTGTGGATCGGAACCAACTGGTCAAGCTGCGCCTTGATCTGCTCGATCACCATGGCGGTACCCTGGGTCACCAGGGTAATGCGCGACCGGGTATTGTCGCCCGCAACAGGCGCCACCGTCAGGCTTTCAATATTATAGCCACGCCCGGCAAACAGGCCGATGACCCGCGCCAAAACGCCGGGTTCATTGTCAACAATCAGGCTGAGCGTATGCTCAAAAATTGGGCCTTGCGCTTTCATCAGGAGACTTTCTGCTTACACAACCGCGAGGGCGTCATCATCAACCGGCGGGGCAACATAGTCGCCTTCCAGAATCATGTCATTATGAGCGGCACCCGCAGGCACCATGGGGAAGCAGTTGGTCAGCTTGGCCACACGGCAATCGACAACCACTGCGCCCGGATGGTCCAGCATCGCCTGGATACCGGCGTCCAGCTCGGACGGCGTATCGATGCGCAAGCCTTTCAGGCCGTAGGCTTCGGCCAGCGCCACAAAATCAGGCAGAGCGCTGCTGTAACTTTCGGACCGGCGACCGTCATAGTTCATGTCCTGCCACTGGCGCACCATGCCCGTATATTCATTGTTCATGATGAACACCTTCACCGGCAGATTATATTGTTTCAGCGTCGCCAGTTCCTGAATGTTCATCTGGATCGACGCTTCGCCCGCCACGTCGATGACGCAGAAACCGGGCTCGGCCAGCTGCGCACCCATGGCGGCAGGCAGACCGTAGCCCATAGTGCCCAGCCCCCCCGAGGTGAGCCAGCGATTGGGCGCATCAAAGGGCAGATACTGAGCCGCCCACATCTGATGTTGGCCAACCTCGGTGGCGATGATGGTGTCCCGATCTGCTGTCAGCGCGGCAAGGCGTTCCAGCGCTTTTTGCGGCATGATCACGTCATCGCGGTCGGTATAGGCTAGACAGTCGCGCGCGCGCCAGTCTTTGATTTGATCCCACCATGGCCCCAGACTGGGCTGGATTTTGCCTGCCCCTCTGTCGTCCCACAGGCGGCTCAGGTCCGCCAGCGCAAGCCCTGCATCGGCAATGATGGGCAGGTCCGCCATAACGTTTTTATTGATGTTGGATGGGTCGATGTCGATGTGAATTTTCTTCGAATGCGGAGAAAACGCATCGAGCCGCCCGGTGATGCGGTCGTCAAAGCGGGCACCAACGGCGATCATGACATCGCAGTCGTGCATCGCGTGGTTGGCTTCCCAGGTCCCGTGCATACCTAGCATGCCCAAAAACTGCGGGTCAAGCGCTGAAAAAGCACCCAGACCCATCAATGTGCTGGTGACCGGAATGCCGGTTTTTTTGGCAAAACTACGCAGCGCTTTTGACGCCTCGGGCCCGGCACTGATCACCCCGCCGCCCGTGTACAAAATGGGGCTGTGCGCCGCGGCGATCATATCAATGGCTTGTTCCAAAAGTGCGGTTTCGGGGGTTCTGGCCGGCCTGTAGGTGGCGTGCGTCCTGGGCGGCGGCGCTGGGGAATAGGCCGCCTTTTCAATTTGGACGTCCTTGGGGATGTCGATCACCACCGGCCCCGGGCTGCCCTCGGTTGCGACAAAAAAGGCCTCGCCCAAAATCCGTTGCAGATCGCCGGTTTCCCCAACCAGATAATTGTGTTTGGTACAGGCGCGGGTGATGCCAACCGTGTCGGCCTCTTGAAAGGCGTCATTGCCAATCAGATGGCGGGCAACCTGCCCGGTAAGGCAAATCACCGGGATGCTGTCCATGCGTGCATCGGCCAGCCCCGTCACCGCATTGGTGGCACCTGGGCCAGAGGTGACCAAAACCATGCCGGGCTTACCGGTCACGCGGGCATAGCCCTCAGCGGCGTGCACCGCCGCTTGTTCGTGACGTACCAGAATATGGCGAATGCCCTCGGCTCGGAACAGCGCATCATAAATCGGCAGCACTGCACCGCCCGGATAGCCAAAGATCAACTCTACGCCCAACGACTTGAGCGTTACCACAATGATCTCGGCCCCACTCAACTCGCGGATTGTGTCATCAGTATCTGTCGTAGGGTGATGCGCGCTGTCCATGGTTCGCAGTCCTGTTATCCTCAAAACTCTGCCCCTCTAAAAAAAGGAGGGAGCCCTTGAAGGGCTCCCCCACTTCGAGGGGAATGTCAATTCATGCCGTTGCAATGCGTCTTCGCAGGAGGTGTGCACCGCAAGCACATCCTAGATAATTACGTAAAATTACGTCGTCAAGCATTAATTGATAATTTTATGTCTTATATTTTTTGTATAACTTTCAGTTTCTTTCGCATCGGTGTGATCCCAATCGCCGCACTGATTGGAAAACCAGGTCTGCTGGCGTTTGGCAAAACGCCGAGTTTCCTGTTTGGCGAGGGCGAGGCAGTCCTCAAGCGGTCGGTCGTCCTGAAGATGCGGCCGCAATTGCGGCACGCCAAGCGCGCGCATAACCGGCAGATCATCTGGCAGTTTGCGCTCCAGAAGCGCGGCAAGCTCGTCCAGCGCTCCCGCAGCCATCATCGCATCCAGGCGCGCATCGCAGCGCGCATACAGCTCAGCCCGGTCGATATCCAGAACAACACGCA
>JASBSO010000068.1 GCA_030148905.1 Kordiimonadaceae bacterium
CAACACCGGCACCGTCCGTGTACTCCATCACCGAGGCGACAAAGTCCTGCTCTTTATAATTGATCACATGGTCCGCGCCGAGCGCCTTGCACACCTCGGCCTTGCGGGGCGATCCAACAGTGGCCAGCACCTCCACGCCAAAGGCATGCGCCATTTGGATAGCCGTGGTGCCAATGCCCGAGCTGCCCCCATGGATCAAAACCCGCTCGCCGCGCGCCAGGCACGCGCGGTCAAAAAGATTGGTCCACACGGTAAAAAATGTCTCGGGCAAGGCGGCGGCATCTTCTGCCGACAATCCTTCGGGGATCGGCAGGCATGTGGCTTCGGGTGCGGTGCAATATTCGGCATATCCGCCACCGGTCACAAGCGCGCAGACGCGGTCGCCAACAGCGAATGATGTCACGTCCTCGCCGATATCAACAACCGATCCCGCAACCTCAAGGCCTGGGATGTCGCTTGCCCCTGGTGGTGGGGGATATAGCCCCATACGCTGAAAAACATCCGGACGATTGACACCCGCAGCGTCGACCTTGATCAGAACATCTGTCTGACCAACCACAGGCCGTTCGCGCTTGGCGAACTTCAAGACCTCAGGTCCGCCAAATTCGGTGATTTCCACTGCATGCATGCGGGCATTCCTCCCAGACCTTTAAGTGGCACACTTGTTCAAAAGGTCAATGGGGTGATACCGTCGAACACAATTCGTTACAAAAGGACAACCCAGATGGACGATGACGACCTTGCCCTCAGGCCCGACAGTCCGCTCGCGCAAGTGATCCGCGAAGACCTTGACCCGATCAGCGTGGAGGAATTGCACGACCGCATTGCAGTTCTGGAGGGGGAAATTGCGCGGGTGCGGATGAAAATTGACAGCAAAGCCGCCGGACTGGCCGCTGCAGAGGCAGCCTTTAAGTCATAAACGCAGCCACAGGCCCAGCGAGGAAGTGGCCCATGGCTGCGGTTGGCCTTTCAGCCAGATGTTACCCCATAGGGCAACACAACTTTATGCGGCGTCCGCCTCGATGGTTTTTACATCCGGCTGCTGCGAACGGATTTCGATGCGGCGCGGTTTTTTATGCTCGGGCACTTCGCGCTCGAGGTCGATTTCCAGCAAGCCATTCTGGAAGCGGGCATCGCCCACTTTGATCATATCGGCCAGTTCGAAGCGGCGCTCAAAGGCGCGCGTTGCGATCCCGCGATGCAAATAGGTGCGCTCGTCACCCGTGTCTTCGGTCCGCCCTTCCACAATCAATGTGCCGTCTTCAACCACCACATGTAGGTCTTCGGCGGAAAACCCCGCCACAGCCAGGCTGATCTGATAGGTGTCTTCCGTCAGCTTTTCGATGTTATAAGGGGGGTAGGCTGGCGTGTTATCAGCGGCCAGCGTCGAATCAAGCAGGCGCGACAAATTGTCAAAGCCAATGGTGCTACGGAGCAAAGGGCTCAAATCATAACGTCTCATTCTAGTCCTCCTTCAAGCGACTAAATTTGGGGTTGCTCGTCCGAGCCAACCCGATCTTTTCAATACCGGCCCCGCGTTTCGGCGACCGGTGGAATATATGTGGGAATCCCCCCCGAAAACGTCAAGAGGGCGCCCGGCCAAGCCGGACGCCCTCTTGTAGATTGCAATACGTAAGCTGTTATTTTTTCAGCGAAAAGCTGCCAAAACGCTGCTTAAATTTGGCCACGCGACCACCTTCGATGATAGTGCGCTGACCACCCGTCCAAGCCGGGTGAACCTTGGGGTCGATCTCAAGTGTCATGGTGTCGCCTTCCGAACCCCAAGTCGAGCGGGTTTCAAAGGTCGAACCATCAGACATCACAACATTGATGGTGTGATAATCGGGATGAATATCTTGTTTCATTTGCTTCTGCCTTTCGGCGCGCCGCGCACGCGTCAGCCGACCCCATATGGGCCAGCGCCAAATAATGAAGCGGCGTCTTAGCGGAGCATGTGCCGGAATGCAAGGATTTTTGCCGGAAAAAACACCTGCCACCGCCCTCGCGCACAGGCACATCGACAAAGCGGCAATATGGTTCTTGGAAAAACCTGTGCAGGCCTTATACAATGGCGCGCAAATATGGGTCGGTCACTGCACAGCGGCCGCTAAATTTCTCCACTTTTTTCAGGACGTTCGCCTTGGCTGATACGCAGGTTAGAAGCGAATTCGAGCCGCCCAAGGGGCGCCTTAGCAATTTAAAGACGCTGTGGTCATTTCTGCGGCGCTATAAATTGCAACTGAGCCTCGCCGGGTTTTTTCTTGTTATCACCAGTGTGATGGTTCTGGTGATTCCCACCACCTTGCAGGGTATTGTCGACAACGGCTTTTCGAACGCCAGCGCGGGCAGCGTCGATCAGTATTTTCTGTCGTTCCTGACGATTGTCATCGTGCTCGCGGTTGGCACAGCCTGCCGGTTTTATTATGTCACCTGGCTCGGCGAGCGCGTGGTCGCCGACATTCGCAAAGCGGTGTATGAACGCCTGATCACCTTGAGCCCCGATTATTTCGATATCAACCGTCCGGGCGAGATTGTATCGCGCCTGACAGCCGATACCACATTGGTACAAACCATTGTTGGCTCATCGATGAGTGTCTGGGCGCGCAATTTCCTGATCGCTGTTGGCGGGACGATTTGGCTGTTTCTGATGAACCCGCGCCTGATGGCGCTGATCGCGCTGGTGATTCCGGTCTTGCTGGTCACCATTGTGTCCGTCGGCCGCTGGCTCAGAACCCTGAGCCGCAAAAGCCAGGACCGCGTGGCTGATGTGGGGGCCAAGGCCAACGAATCGCTGGCGGCGCTGAACGTAGTGCAAGCCTTCACCCGCGAAGCCGAAGAAGCGCGCCGTTTTGGCGTGGATGTCGAATTTGCCTTTGATGCCGCGCGCCGCCGTATTCAGGTGCGCGCCGGGCTGACTTTTTTGATGATCTCGATGATTTTCAGCGCCTTCGCCGGGGTGCTGTATTACGGGGCCCAGGATGTGCTGGACGGCACCATATCGTCAGGCCAGATGCTTGAATTCATTGTCCGGTCTGTGTTTGTGGCGGCTGCCTTTGGCGCGCTGTCGGAAGTTTATAGCGACCTGCAACGCGCGGCCGGTGCCGCTGGCCGCCTTGCCGAACTGCTGCGGGCTGAAAGCGACATTCGCCCGCCCGATGCGCCCACCGCCCTGCCCGCACACCCAACCGCGCGCCTGGCCTTTGACCATGTTCGCTTCGCCTATCCCTCACGGCCCGACCAGCCGGCGCTGCATGACTTTTCGCTGCGCATCGAGCCCGGCGAGACCGTTGCGCTCGTTGGGCCGTCAGGCGCGGGGAAATCGACCGTCTTGCAGCTGTTGTTGCGTTTTTACGACCCACAGTCCGGCACTGTGACCCTTGACGGGGTGGATTTGCGCGCGACCGATCCTACCGATTTTCGCAAGCATCTTGCCTTTGTTCCGCAGGAAACCATCATCTTTGCCGACACCGTTGCTGAAAACATCCGCTATGGGCGGCTTGAGGCAACCGACGCCGAGGTGCGCGCCGCGGCCGAGGCGGCAGCCGCGCTCGATTTCATCACCGCCATGCCCGACGGCTTTGATACATTTTTGGGCGAACGCGGCGCGCGTCTGTCGGGCGGTCAACGCCAGCGGATCGCCATTGCACGGGCGATTTTGCGCGATGCGCCGATTCTGCTGTTGGACGAGGCCACATCCGCGCTCGACGCCGAATCAGAGCGCAAGGTGCAAACCGCGCTTGACCGCCTGATGCAGGCGCGCACAACGCTGGTGATCGCCCACCGGCTTGCGACAGTCAAACGCGCCGACCGCATCATCGTCATGAACGAAGGCCGCATCGTTGCCGAAGGCACGCATGAGAGCTTGAGCGCAAGCGACGGCCTTTATAAAAGGCTAGCAGAATTGCAATTTGGAGATGGGGTATGATGCATCTTTTCAAAGCGGTCTTTGCCCTTATGGCCCTGAGCTTTGCAAGCCACGCACAGCTGGCAGAGCGCACCCCGGCCGAGAATGACGCCCTGCCCTCTGCCAAGCCCGACCGGGTGATTGTGTACGGTGACCGCCACCCCAGCCAAAAGGTGCATATTCGCGTGCCCGACGCGGCACTGCACGGTACCGGCCCGTTTCCGACGGTGATCTTGATCCATGGCGGGTGCTGGGTTCAACGATACGCCTCGCTCAAAAATACCGAAGCGCTGGCCGACGCGCTGCGCGGCGAGGGCTATGTCACCATCAATATGGAATACCGCCGCGTTGACGAACAGGGCGGCGGTTGGCCAGGCACCTTTTATGATGTTGTCAGCGTCATTGACAACAGCCGCTCCTGGGCCAGAAGCATGCCGATCGATGTCAATAACATTGCCACCGTCGGCCATTCGGCCGGGGGGCATCTGGCCTTGTGGGGCATGGCGCGGGCCAGCATCCCCGAGGACACACCGCTTTATTTCAAACGGCGCATGCCCATCGCCGGGGCGATCTCGCTTGGCGGCCCGGGCGACCTGCTCAATAGCCGCGAAACTTTGGCCAGTGTTTGCGGCGTGGATGCGATCACCCCGCTTCTGGGCGGGGCGGAGCTTCGGGCCTGGAATGCGGCAACCGGCTCCCCTGCGGAATTGTTGCCCTTTGCCGGCCCGCAATATCTCTTTGCGGGTGACCGCGACGCCATCGTGCCTGCGGGCGAAAACCTGGCCTACCAACGCCGCGTGCAAGCGGCGGGTGGCGCGCTCAACATCGTCACCTTCGAGGGCGTGGGGCATCATGATTATCTGAACCCTGGCGACGCGCGCACCTATCCGGCGCTGCTGTCGGCGCTCGAACAGATTTTCAGCAAGTCAGCTCGATAAAAAAACAGCCCGCAGGATAGGCCTGCGGACTGCTGGGGAAGGGATGACGCGCGTTCAACGCAGATCATGCCCCCTGTATAGAGACCCCATGTGACGGTTTTTTAACGGCGCGTGCTGTTTTTGCGGGCTGACCCCACCATTGACGAATAAAGTTTTTGCACCTGCACAAAAACAAGGCATGCAGGACGCGGGCGCGCCTGACATGGCTTTTTTTGAAATAATATTATGATTACAAATCAATGCATTATGCGACTTTGTAATTATATTGCGGCGCATGATAGAGGGGAGCATCTGGCACTGATTTTGCCATACCATTGGCGGTCCAACGGAGTTACCCCATGATTCGCATCGCCTCTGCCTTATCCGCGCTTAGCCTCAGCCTTTTGTGTGTCACTGCCCCCGCAGCCGCCGAGGTAGACGGGGAAAGCCAATATATCTTCAATTCGCTGTTGTTTCTGATCGGCGGGTTTTTGGTGATGTGGATGGCGGCGGGCTTCTGCATGCTGGAAGCGGGGTTGGTTCGGACCAAAAATGTCGCCGACATCTGCCTGAAAAACATTTTGCTCTATTCGGTCGCCTGCCTGACCTTTTATCTGATCGGTTATAATTTGATGTATACGGGCGTGGACGGCTGGATCGGCACACTGGGTCTGTGGGGCGCCGATGATACGGGCGCCGCCGCCGGTGATTTTGGCGGGGGATACGCCGCCGGGTCCGACTTCTTTTTTCAAATGGTGTTTGTCGCCACCACGGCGTCGATCGTCTCAGGCACGGTGGCCGAACGGATCAAACTGTTTCCGTTTCTGATCTTTACCGCGCTGTTGGCGTCGTTCATTTATCCGGTTCAAGGCGCCTGGAAATGGGGCGGCGGCTGGCTGGACGCTGCCGGATTTCAGGATTTTGCCGGCTCGACCCTGGTGCACAGCGTCGGCGGCTGGGCGGCGCTGACGGGCGCGATCATCCTCGGCCCCCGCAAGGGCCGCTATGGCCGCGACGGCGGCGTGCGCCATATGCCCGGCTCGAACCTACCGCTCGCCACGCTTGGAACCTTTATTTTGTGGATGGGGTGGTTTGGCTTTAACGGGGCCAGCCAGTTGGCGCTCGGCTCGGCGCTGGATGCGGTGACGGTGTCCAATATTTTTGTCAACACCAACATGGCCGCCGCCGCCGGAACCATCACCGCCGCCGCGCTGACCCGCCTGCGCTTTGGCAAGGTGGATTTGACCATGGCGCTGAACGGCGCACTGGCCGGGCTGGTGTCGATCACCGCAGGGCCCGACACGCCATCCATCGGTATGGCGCTTGGTATCGGGGCTGTGGGGGCGGCGCTGGTCGTTTATGCGGTGCCGTTTTTGGACAAGCTGAAAATTGACGATGTGGTGGGGGCGATTTCGGTGCATCTGATCGCTGGCATCTGGGGCACGCTTGCGGTCCCGCTGACCAATAGCGACGCCAGCTTTGCAACCCAGCTGCTGGGCATCGGTGCCATCGGGGCTTTTGTGATTTTGGGCTCGACCCTGTTTTGGCTCGCCCTGAAGGCCAGCATTGGCATCCGCCTGCATGAAGAGGACGAGGTCAACGGCGCCGACCTTGCCGAGCTGGGCCTTGAAGCCTATCCCGAATTTGGTCGCGGTTCGCAGCGGTTCGGGTAATTTGGACTAGCGCTGGGTCAAGCGAAATTCGATCCGGCGGTTGCGCGCATAAGCCGCCGCCGTGTCCGTTGGGTCGAGCGGTTGAAACTCACCAAAACCAGTTGCGGCCAGCCGCTCGGGCGGGACCCCGCGCTGCACCAGAAAATTGACCACCGATATCGCCCGCGCCGCCGACAATTCCCAATTGGTAGCATAGGCAGCATTGCGGATAGGGCGGCGGTCGGTGTGGCCGTCAACCCGCAAAATCCAGTCCACCTCGTCGGGGATATCCGCCGCAATGGCGTTTAGCGTATCGGCAAAGGCGGCAAGCTGCGCGCGGCCTGCGGCCTCAAGCTCGGCGCTGGCCGAGGTAAAGAGCAGCTCGCTGTCAAAGACAAAGCGGTCGCCTTCAATGCGGATGTCGGGGCGGTCGGCCAGCACTTCGCGCAGGCGGCCAAAAAATTCGGACCGGTACCCAACCAGCTCTTCCACCTTGCTGGCCAGCGCCCGGTTCAACCGCCGACCCAGATCGACGATCACCGCCTGATTGCGGCGGTCGCGCTCTTCCGAGGCTTCCAGCGCCGCTTCCAGGCGCGCCAGCTGTTCCGACAGGCTGGTCACGCTACGCCTGAGGCTGGCGACCTCGGCCTGCGCGCGTTCGGAAATCGCACGCTCTTCGGTCAGGGCAGCTTCTGACACCCGGTATCGGGTGCGCAGGTCTACCAGTTCCTCCTCGAAGCTGTTGCGCGCCTGAGTGATGGCCTCCAGATTGAGGGTGCTGGCCGACAGCTGCGACTGCGCGTCATTCAGCGCTGCCGTCAGCGCGTCGCGGTCGGCATTTGCCGCGGTTAGAGAGGCTGACAATTCCGACAAACTGTCGCGCAGGGCTGTGTTGGACTGCTGCTCGAGCCGCAGCAAATTACCCAGCTCGGCGACCTGAGCGCGCAATTCGCTGAGCGCCTGTTCGCGGCCCGACAACGCCTGCCCCAGAAAAAACTGTGCCAGCACAAACATCGACAGCAGGAAAATGATCACCAACAACAGGGTCGACAACGCATCGACAAAACCGGGCCAGCTATTGTCCTGCCCGCCACCCAATCGCCGTGCCCGCGATCCGATCATGACGCCTCGCCTGTTCCTGTTTCATCTGGCGCATCGCGCCGGGCAACAAGCGGCGGTGGCTCACTGGTCGTGCGGCTGCCGTCAAGCGTTGCGGCAATGGTGCGCGACAACAGCTTCAATTCGGTGCGCAGGTCATCGACAAGACGGTCATTGGCCTTGGCCTGCACATCGGCAAGGCGCTTGAGCCCCACATCCATATTGCGGATATGCTCGCGGGTTTGCGGATCGAGGCCTGTATCCTGCGGCCCGTCGCGCGTCGCCAGTTTTTCCAGCGCCTGCGCCAGCATGCGGTTGGCTTCGACCCCGCGCGCCTGCTCGGCGTCGTCAACCGCCAGACGGTCGGTCAGTGCCGCCAAAGACTGCGCCATGGTGGTCATGGTGTCCGACAGCGCCTGCCGGTCGTCTTCCGAGCGTTGCAGCGTGCGACTTAATTTGTCGATCCCGTCGGCGGTTTGTTCCATCAGGGCGGTCATATAGGCACCGGGGCTGGTCATCGCCCCTTCGTCCGCCGCGCGGCCAAGCTTGGTGACGCTCGCCAGCCAGTCCTCGACCTCGTTGTAAAAGCGCGTTTGCGCCTGGCTCGCCTGCAGGTCCAAAAAGCCGAGGATCAAACTGCCCGCGAGGCCGAACAGGCTGGAGGAAAAGGCGGTCGCCATGCCGCCAAGCGGCGCTTCAAGCCCGGCTTTCAGTTCGTCGAACATCAGCGCCATGTCGCTGCCGTCAACAGTCAACCCGCGAATGGTATCGCCAATGGCAGGCAACACGTCCAAAAGCCCCCAAAAGGTGCCCAGCAGACCCAGGAAAATCAGCAGCCCGGTCAGATAACGGCTGACCTCGCGGCTTTCTTCCAGGCGCGAGGCGATACCGTCCAGCACCGAGCGCATGCTGGTCGCCGACAGGCGCATCGCGCCGCCCTCGTCATCACCGGCAAGCAGCTTGGCCGCCGAGGCCATCAGGCGGGGCGGCGTGCCCGACGGCACCTGCTGGCGGCGAAAGGCGACAATCCACTCTTCTTCGGGGCCCAAATCCAAAATGCGCCGAAACGCATAAACGATCCCGATCAACAGGACCGCCGCAATCACCCCGTTGAGGGCGGCATTGGCAAGGAAGGCCCCGGCAAGTGCCTCATACAGCACCGCGCCCACACCGGCGACGGCGGCAAGAAACACCCCCATCCGGGTTAAAAATTTACTGGCGTTAATCACGATACGCATTCCCCCGGGGCAGATGATCCTGCCTTAGCGGTTTTTCCCGGCCAAAGTGTGGCGGGGAATGCGCGGGCTTGCAAGCCTCTATCCGGCGTCAAGCGTCCGGTGTGCGCGGCGCAGCATGCGTTGAATGGGGGCATGAAGGCGGTCATTGGCCACCAGGATATCGCCGCGCTTCAACATGTCTTGCCCGCCGTTGAGGTCGGTCACATAGCCGCCCGCCTCGCGCACAATCACAATGCCTGCGGCCATATCCCATGGATTGAGGCCCGATTCCCAAAAACCGTCAAACCGGCCTGCGGCAACATAAGCCAGGTCAAGACTGGCGGCACCAAAGCGGCGAAGACCCGCCACATTTTCGGTGACTTCCTTGGCTTCGGCCAAGAAGCGCTCATGCCCGTCCTTGCCCTTGAACGGAATGCCGGTTGCCAAAAGCGCGTCGTCCAGACGCTCGCGCCCGGCGACGCGAATGCGGGCATCATTGAGATAGGCGCCCACGCCTTTCTCTGCCCAAAACAGCTCTTCGGTCAGAGGGGCGTAAATTAGCCCGGCAACCAGTTCGCCGCGCGTTTCCACCGCGACGCTGACCGCGAAATGCGGGATTGAGTGCAGGAAATTTGTGGTGCCGTCGATGGGGTCGATGATGAAACGGCTATCACCTTCGCCCTTATATTCGCCGTGTTCTTCCAGCAGAAAGCCAAATTCCGGGCGCGCCTGCTTCAGCTCCATCACCAATTCTTTTTCTACGCGGCGGTCGGCAGTGGTAACAAAATCAGCCGGGCCCTTGCGCGACACCTGCAGTTTTTCCACCTCGTTAAAGTCGCGGCGCAGAAGGCGGGTGACCTTCATAACCGATGAGACCATGACATTCATCAATGGCGAACGCTTGCCCATGATGGTGTTTCCTTTTGTTCGGTCCGCGCACCTGTGGCGCGGTCACGCTGATCGTGTTTGGCGCGGGGGGTTATTCGGCCCGGCCTGCATAGTCCCGCTCGGCGGTCGAGACCAAAATCTTGTCGCCGGCGTTGATGAATGGCGGCACCCCAACGCGCAAACCATTGTCGAGCGTTGCGGGCTTATAGGACGACGATGCCGTTTGACCTTTAACAACAGGCTCGGTTTCCACAACCTCAAGAGTAACCTTGTCCGGCAGGCTGACACCGAGCGCGGTGGTTTCGTGGAATTCGATGGTGACGGTCATCCCGTCCTGCAAAAATACCGCATCGTCGCCGAGGGTATCCGCCTCGATCGAGACCTGCTCGTAAGTTTCCTGATCCATGAAGGTATAAAGGTCACCGTCCGCATAAAGATATTGATAGTCTTTCTGCTCCAGCGAGACGCGCTCAACCTTTTCGGATGACCGGAAGCGCTCGTTCAGCTTGGTCCCGTCGCGCAGGTTTTTCAGCTCCACCTGAAGATATGCCCCGCCCTTGCCTGGCTGGGTATGGGCGATCTTAACCGCACGCCACAGGCCGCCTTTATGTTCGATCACATTGCCGGGGCGGATAGTGTTGCCGTCGATTTTCATGGACCTACCTCGAATTGGGTCTGGGAAAAGTGCGACGCTGATACCGCATCTCCCCCCGTGCCGCAATCACAAAGGCGGCGCGGTCAAAGCTAGCGTTGCAAAAAATCGAACATAATTATGCTTAATATCACAATTTATTTCGAAAAAACGAACGTCTATACAGTTTTCAACAGCCGGGCACACCGGCCCACGACATGACGGAGACAACCCATGACCACGACCAATACATCTTTTGACCTTGCCCGTATCACCGCTCCCTTTGAGGGCTCGACAACCGCCCTGCTGCGGATCACAACCGGGCTGTTTCTGGTTCCGCATGGGGCACAAAAACTCTTCGGCGCCTTTGGCGGTTACGGCCTTGACGGTACCGGCCAGTTTTTTGCCCAGCAGCTTGGCTTTGGCGAATTTGGGTATCTTGCCGCACTTGGCTCTGGGCTGGTCGAGTTTTTCGGCGGCCTGTTCCTGGCGGCGGGTCTGTTGACCCGGCTGGCCAGCCTCGCGGTTGCCGTATTGCTGGTGGTGGCGTCCAGCGTGCATTTTGGTAGCGGGTTTTTCTGGACGAACGGCGGCTGGGAATACCCCATTTTATGGGCCATTCTCGCGCTGAGTTTCGCGGTGCGCGGCGGCGGCCAATACAGCCTGGACCGCGCCTTTGGTCTGAAACTTTAAGTCTGCTTATGCACAACGCACCAGCGCGGTCTTCGGGCCGCGCTGTTTGTGTCTTTATGCCGCGGGCGTCGCAATGGCCTGGTTGATGGCACTGACAGCTGCGCCCGGCCCTTTGGGATGGGCCCACACATAGCTGGAAACTGCGACAAAATCTGCACCCGCCGCCGCCAGCAGCGCAGCGCGCTCGGCTGTAATGCCCCCAATGGCAACCGACGGGATTTCGGCAATCTCCGACCACTGCATCAACAATTCGGGTTCGGCAAAATGCTCAACCGATTTGGTGGTGGTCGGGAAAAAGCTGCCAAAGGCTACATAGTCCGCCCCGGCCTCCCCCGCTGCAAAGGCCAGATCCATACTGTTATGACAGGTTACGCCGATGCTTCGGTCGTGCCCCAACAGCGTGCGCGCCGCCCCGACATCGCCATCGCCTTGGCCCAAATGCACCCCGTCCGCACCCAGCGCATGCGCAAGGGCAGCATCGTCATTCACCAGAAAGGCAACATCGCGCGCATGACACAGGTCGCGCACACGGTCGCCGACTGTGCGGATATGATCCTCGGTCGCACCCTTGAGGCGCAACTGCACACAGGCCACATCGCCGCCGGCAATCGCGGCCTCAAGATCGCGGCAAAACGCATCCGCGTCCGCAATCTCGGGCGGGGTAATCAGATACAGACGGCACGCGGGTTCACCGGCCAAGGCCTAGGCCTTTCCGCGGTAGATGTCGATGATGGTCGACAGCATCGCAAGGGCGTCTTCGCGGCTGCGCTGGAAGGTGTTGCGCCCAATGATCGAGCCATTGCCGCCGCCGTCACGGATGGCGCGCGCATCGTCAAAGACGCTGTCTTCGCCCTTGGCCGCGCCGCCAGAAAACACCACAAGCCGCCGACCATTGAAGGCCGAGGTCATCACATGCGCCACACGCGCCGCTTGCGAAAACCGGTCGATGTCATAATCGCTGTAAATCTTTTGTGCCTCAACCTGCTCGATATGATCGCTGGGCAGTTTCACCTTGATGATATGCGCGCCCAGCGACGCTGCCAAATGTGCACTGTAGGCCGCAACATCCAGCGCAGTTTCGCCCGCCTTGCTCAGATCGCCACCGCGCGCATAGGCCCACAGCACAACCGCCAGGCCCTTGGCCTTGGCTTCCTCAGCGAGATATTGAAATTCTTCAAACATATCCAGCGCGTGTTCGCTGCCCGGATACACGGTAAAGCCAACGGCCGAACAGCCAAGGCGGACCGCATCGTCAACACTGGCGTTGATCGACTGATCCTTGGTTGTGGCCCAGCTGTTGGAGGAATTGATTTTCAAGATGGTGGGGATTTGCCCCGCATAGCTGTCGGCAGCGGCTTCCAGCATGCCGAGCGTCGTCGCATAGGCATTGAGGCCGGCATCGATGGCAAGCTGGAAATGATAATGCGGGTCATAGGCCGCAGGGTTGGGCGCGAACGACCGCGCAGGCCCGTGCTCGAAGCCCTGATCGACCGGCAGAATGACCATCTTGCCGGTTCCGGCCAGTTTGCCGGTGCATAAAATACGGGCAAGGTTGGCCTTGGTCCCCGGTGTGTCGGCCTCATAATGTTTCAGAATGGATTTGACCCGTTGTGTAACGCGCATGATACCCCTCGTTTGAAAAACGCCCAATCTGCCCCTGCCGGGCGGCCCCATACATACACAGACGCACCCGCCTTCGCAATTGGCTGCGCAATTAATTCTCGCACGATTTAGCGTTGCCACGCGGGGCCCTGGGGAGGCAAAGTGTTTGCCATGATGTCGCTGCGTATCACATCGGCCTGGCTGCGGCTGGGCATAGCCATTTTGGCGAGCGTTGTAGCGCTTACCGCCTGTTCGGAGGAGCGCTCCGAGGGCTATCTTCGCATTGGGGCCAATCCCTGGGCTGGCTATGAGCCCTTTTTCATAGCGGATGAATTGAACCTCTTCAGGCCAGGCTATGTGCATATGGTGGAAACGCCGCAAGCCCTTGGCCTCAGCCAGGCTTTGCGCAACGGAACAATCGACGCCGCCGCGATGACCCTGTCGCGCGTGATCCGCTGGCCCGACCCTGCATCGCGTCCGGTTGTTTTGATGGTGCTCGATCATTCAAATGGTCTTGATAAAGTCATGGCCCGGCCCGGCATTCAGTCTGTCGCCGATTTGCGCGGACGCCGTGTTGGGGCCGAGCTGGACACCGTCAATGGCTATGTTCTGGCGCGGGCGCTTGAGCTGAACGGCCTGTCGCTAGACGACGTCACCGTCGTCAATCTGGAAAATGACGAGTTACACGATGCCTATGTCAGCGGCGATATTGACGCCATGGCTGGCTTTGGTCGTCCGATTGCGGCAGCCCGGCAGGACGGCGCGGTGGAATTGTTTTCCAGCGCGGAAATTCCCGGCGAGATTATTGATATTTTTGTGGCCCGCCCAGATTCGCTCGAAGAACACCCCATGGGCTTTGAAGAAGCGATCCTTGGGTGGATGCGCGCCATGGATACCCTCGCCACATGGCCTGAGGATGAAGATTTCCCAAGCGGCGCCCTGAGGCCGGGTGTCTTGCGCAACCAGTTGGACGGCGTGCAGCTCAGCTCTGCCGCCAACAATTTGAACCTGATGCGCGAAGATACAGGCGGACTGCACCAGGTGATCGAGCGCCGCTGGCAGGCCGCCATTGCGCGTGGTGTCGCCCCCGCAGGCCACGACGCGCCCCGCATTGATCCACGCCCGTTCATGGCCGCCTACAAGCGGTATCTGGCCGAGGTTGGCCGATGATCCCGACCCTATCGCTTCGTCATTTGATCCCTTTGCTGTTTTTCGCCAGCGGCCTCATTTTGGTGACAGCTTTTTATGTGGTCGGGCGACCGGCCACCATACAGCAAGCGCGCGAACTGGCGCTCGAGCGCGCACAAATCGATATCCAAAGCCTGCAAGGGCGCCTAAATGCCGTTTTGTTTCGCGGCGATGTGCGCCGCATTGGGACCGACATCTTCTTCGCTGCGACCAATCCACGGGTTGAATTTTTGGCCGTGGTGGAGCCCGACGGCACGATTTTAAGCGCGCACCGATCGAAGCTGATTGGTGAAAATATTTTCACTCTTTTTACCGATGTCCACCGCGACACTTTGGCCAAAGCCATCACCCGTGGGCGGTTCACCCTTGAACCGGTTGAAGGGGACGAAAACCGCGTCATCGCCTATGCCGGGCTGACAATTTTGGATGCCCCCGGCCAGGAACGCTATGTCGGCCTGGTTCAGATCGAGGACTTCGACGATCTGATCGCCAATATGTCGCGGATTGCATCCTTTTCGTCGGAATTGATGCTGGTGCTGATTGTCACCCTTGCGCTGGTGCTGGCACGGGTGCTGAACCGCCGGCTGTCGACACGCCTTGTTCCGCTTATCGACGGCGCGCGGCACATCGCTGCAGGGAAGGAAAATGTGCGGATCGGCCTGAAGGGCGAAGACGAATTTGCAGAACTGAGCCACGCCTTTGACGACATGTCGCTTCAGATCGATCACAACCGCACTGATTTGATCAAAACCCGCGACATGGCAGAAGCCGCCAATCAGGCCCAAAGCCAGTTTCTGGCGGGGATCAATCACGAAATCCGAACACCGCTGACCGGGGTTATCGGCTATTTGGATTTGCTGTCCAATCAAAATATCCCGCCCCGTGCCGAAGGCTATGTGGCGGCGGCTGAGCAATCGGCGCGCTCGCTTTTGACGCTGATCGACGATGTGCTGGACGCATCGCGCCTGCAGGACGGCAACAATACACTCAAGCTGGCCCCGGTGTGCCTCAATCTTATCGTTCAACAGGTCGTGGACGGCATGATGCCCGATATCCGCGCCAAAGACCTGGCGCTGGGGATCCATTCGTCGCAAAGCGACCCGATATGGATTGAAAGCGATGCCCGCGTCATCCGCCAAATTATGCTGACGCTTGTCAGCAATGCGATCAAGTTCACCCCTTCGGGGCGGATTGATATTTCGATTGAGGTAAATCCACGCGCCGACGGGCGCAATGATGTGCTGTTTTCGGTCAGCGACACCGGTATCGGTATGTCGGATTTTATCCGCGAGCAACTTCTGGAGGGCAATGACGACGTTCTGCAGGGCAGCAACACGACGCGTAGCGGCCTCGGGTTTTCCATATGCCGCCAGATGGTGTTACTGCTGGACGGCACGATCGACATTGACAGTCATGAAGGTCAGGGAAGCCGTTTTCTGGCGAAGTTTGTGGCCACGCCTTGCGCGCCGCAAATTCTGGAAAACAGCATGGAGCGTCTGTCCAGCCTCGACAAACGGCGGCTGAATATCCTGTGCCTGGAGGCGGACTATCTGGGCCGCACGCTTCTAGAAAATATGCTGCAGAATTTGGGACATGATGCCGCCTGCTTCGCCGATGCAGACAGCGCCTTTGAATCGTTGGGCCATACCTTGATTTATCCCGATAGGCCGCGCTTTGATCTGGCGATTATTGACAGCGAGATTGTCGGTATTGCGGTAAACGACTTCATTGCGCGCTTGCGGCGGGCCAATTCCACTTATGCGCGGCTGCCGACCATCATCATCAGCACACGCGGCGAGGACGAACGCACGCGCTTTACCGACAGCGGCGCGAACGGCTTTATTCAAAAGCCCTTTTCCACCAATCGCCTGTCGCAGGAAATCTTTGCTGCCACGCGCGTCAGCCAAATAGGCGAACACGGCGACACCGCCGCCGAATAAATCCAGCAGTTTGATTTGCTTACGCTTCCAGCGCCTTGACGCCGGGCAGGTCGCGCCCTTCCATCCATTCCAGAAACGCCCCGCCCGCCGTCGACACATGGCTAAAGGCATCCTTGCAGCCGGCATGCGCAAGCGCCGCCACAGTGTCGCCGCCGCCCGCAACCGAGACCAAATCCCCGGCACGGGTTTGCTCGGCCGCTGCCTTGGCAAGCGCAACCGTCGCCGCATCAAAAGGCGGAATTTCAAACGCCCCCATCGGCCCGTTCCACAGCACGGTTTTTGATGCCGCGAGCGCCGCCTTTGCCGCCGAAACCGACGCAGGGCCCACATCCAAAATCATTTCGTCACCCGCAATGTCGCTCAGGTCACTGATACGGTGGTCGGCACCCGCCTTGAACGCGCGGGCAACAACACCGTCGGTCGGCAGGTGCAGGGTGCAGCCTGCGTCCCCCGCACGCGCTTCAATGGCAGCGACTGTGCTGACCAGATCTGGTTCGGCAAGGCTTGCCCCAACCGCTACGCCGCGCGCGACCAAAAAGGTATTGGCCATACCGCCGCCGATGATCAAATGATCAACCTTGGCAACAAGGTTTTCGAGTACGGCAAGCTTGCTCGACACCTTTGCTCCGCCAACCACTGCAGCCACCGGCCGTTTGGGGTTGCCGAGCGCAGCCTCCAGCGCATCCAGCTCAGCCGCCATGGTCTCCCCCGCGGCTGACGGCAGAAGATGGGCAATGCCTTCGGTGCTGGCGTGCGCGCGGTGCGCCGCCGAAAAGGCATCATTGATATAGACATCGCCAAGCTCGGCAAAAATTTTGGCCAGCGCCGGGTCATTGGCTTCCTCCCCCGGCAGGTAGCGGGTGTTTTCCAGCACCACAATGTCGTGCTCGGGGATATCCTCGCCAAAATCGACAAACAGCACCGGACGCCCCAAAACGGTCGACAGCGCGGGCACCACCGGCTCCAGCGACATGTCGGGCACCACCTGCCCCTTGGGGCGGCCAAAATGGGCCAACAGCAAAGCCTTGCCGCCCGCGCGCAGCACTGCCTCAACCGTCGGTTTGACCGCCTCAAGACGGGTGGTATCGGTGACCACTCCGTCTTTCATGGGTACATTCAGGTCAACGCGGATGACCGCGCGTTTGCCCGTCAGGTCACCCAGGTCTGCGATCCGGCGAAACATCAGACGCGCGCACCTGTGCTATACATTGGCGAGCGCAACGGCGGTATCCGCCATGCGGTTCGAGAAGCCCCATTCATTGTCATACCAGCTGAGAATGCGCACAAAGCGGCCTTCCAGAACCTTGGTCTGGCTCGCATCAAAGGTGGAGCTGTTGGGGTTGTGGTTAAAGTCGATCGACACCGCCGGGGTGTCTTCATACCCGAGAACGCCCTTCATCGGTCCTTCGGCGGCGGCTTTCATGGCGGCATTGATTTCTTCCGCCGTGGTGTCGCGGCCTGCGTCAAAGGTCAGATCAACCATCGACACATTGGGCGTTGGCACCCGCACGGCCGAGCCGTCCAGCTTGCCGTCAAGCTCGGGCAGAACAAGGCCAACGGCCTTGGCCGCGCCGGTGGACGTGGGGATCATCGACATGGCGGCCGCACGCGCGCGCCGCGGGTCTTTGTGGAGCGTGTCCAGAACCGGTTGGTCGCCTGTGTAGGCGTGCACCGTGGTCATATAGCCGCGCTCGATGCCGACAAGGTCATTGAGAACCTTGGCAACCGGCGACAGGCAGTTGGTGGTGCACGACGCGTTGGAGACAACCAACTGATCGCCAGCCAATGTGTGATGATTAACCCCGTACACCACAGTGTTGTCGGCATTCGCCCCCGGCGCTGAGATCAAAACCTTTTTGGCGCCAGCATCCAGATGCAGCGCCGCTTTGTCGCGCGCGGTGAAAATGCCGGTGCATTCCATTGCCACATCCACGCCGATATCGCCCCATGGCAGCTTGGCCGGGTCGCGTTCGGCAGTCACCTTGATCGCCTTGCCATTGACAGTCATCACGTCGCCTGAAACCGTCACCTCGCCGGGGAACGGCCCGTGCACGCTGTCGCGGCGCAACAAATAGGCGTTCATATCAGCGTCGCCCAGATCGTTGATGCCAACCACCTCGATATCGGTGCGGCCGCTTTCGGCAATCGCACGCAGAACATTGCGGCCAATGCGACCAAATCCGTTGATTGAGACCCGTACCGTCATGACTTCTCTCCCTTATGAGGCCAGTGCGTGCCGGATTTTATCGGCAACCGCACCCACCGTGAGGCCAAAATATTCAAAAAGCGCACCGGCTGGGGCCGATGCACCAAAACTGTCGATGCCAAAGCGCAAGCCGTCCTGGCCGACATAGCGCTCCCACCCAAAGGTGGTGCCCGCTTCGATAGAGGCTTTCAGCACGCCGTCTGGCAACACCGACGCGCGGTAGTCTGCATCCTGGCGGTCAAAATGCTCGCTGCACGGCATTGATACCACGCGCGCCTTGATACCCTCTTTGCTGAGCGTGTCGGCAGCGCCCAAAGCGATCTCCACCTCGGAGCCGGTGGCAATCAGCACCACATCGGGTGCGCCGTCGCCGTCGCGCAGCACATACGCCCCGCGCGCCGACCGGTTTTCACTGGATGCCTGAAGGCGCACCTGCGGCAACCCCTGACGGCTGAGCGACAGCACCGACGGCCGGTCGCGGTTTTCGATCGCCAACTGCCAGCACTCGGCCGTTTCCACCACATCGGCGGGCCGGTAGACATCGATGCCAGGCATCGCCCGCAGCGACATCACATGTTCGATCGGCTGGTGGGTCGGGCCGTCTTCGCCAAGACCGATACTGTCGTGCGTCATCACATACACGACGCCCTGCTTCATCAGCGCCGACAAGCGCATGGCCGGGCGTGCATAATCGGTAAACACCAGGAATGTCCCGCCGTAGGGGATGCGTGTACCGTAAAGCGCGATGCCGTTCATCGCTGCCGCCATGCCAAATTCACGGATCCCGTAATGGATATAGCGACCACCGAAATCATCGGCACTGAGGACGGTCAGATCGGACGTTTTGGTCAGGTTCGAACCTGTGAGATCAGCACTGCCGCCGACGGTCTCGGCGAGCTGACCGTTAACCACTTCAAGCGCCATCTGGCTGGCCTTGCGGGTCGCGACCTTTTGCGGGTCAGCAACAAGACCCGCGATATAGTCCTGCATGGATGCGGCAAAGCCCTCGGGCAGTTCGCCGTTCAGACGCCGGGTAAACTCGGCGCGGACATCCGCGCCCACCTTGGCAAAGGCCTTGTCCCATGCGGCAGACGCCGCCGCACCGCGTGCGCCAACTGCGCGCCACGCGTCCAGCACATCGCCAGGGATATCAAAGGGCGCATGCGGCCAGTCCAGTGCGTCGCGGGTCAGGGCAATTTCATCGTCACCCAGCGGGGCGCCGTGCGCCCCCGCCGTGCCCGCCTTGTTGGGGGCGCCAAAGCCAATGGTGGTTTTGCAGGCGATCAGCACCGGCTGGTCGCTGGTTTGTGCCTCGGCAATCGCGGCGTCGATGGCTTCAAAGTCATGGCCGTCGCAGGCACTCACCGTCCAGCCGGCGGCCTCAAAGCGCGCGGGGATATCCTCGCTTGTCGCAAGGTCAGTGCCGCCGTCAATGGAGATGCTGTTGTCATCCCACAGCACGATCAGATTTTTCAGCCGCAAATGCCCGGCAAGCGAAATGGCTTCCTGGCTGACGCCTTCCATCAAACAGCCATCGCCCGCCAGCACATAGGTTTTGTGGTCGGTGACGGTGTCGCCGAATTCGGCATTGTCCATGCGCTCGGCAATGGCCATGCCAACGGCGGTTGCCAGCCCCTGGCCTAAGGGGCCGGTGGTGGTTTCGATGCCCGGCGCTTCGCCAAATTCGGGGTGCCCCGCCGTGGGGCTGTGCAATTGGCGAAAATTCTTGATGTCGTCCAGGGTCGGCGACGCATAGCCGGTCAGATACAAAAGACTGTAGATCAGCATCGAGCCATGGCCCGCCGACAGCACAAAACGGTCACGGTTTGACCAGTCGGGCCGCTTGGGGTCAAAGCGCAAATGCCGACCAAACAAAATGGTTGCCACATCGGCCATGCCCATGGGCATGCCCGGATGCCCCGAATTGGCCTTTTGAACAGCGTCCATCGACAGGGCGCGAATGGCATTCGCCATAGTCTGCACAAGCGGTGCGTCAAGATCGTCAAAAGGCTCAGACATCGCGGAAATCTCTTTTCAGGCGGGAAAACTGGAAGTGTTATGTCGCGGGTGCCGCCGCCAGTCAACCTTCGCCCACCGCACCGATCATCGATTGACCACTCGGCGGACAATCTCCTATTCTTTTGAGCCTGAAACAGGGGACACAAGAATGGTTACGCCACAGGATGATGCAAGCGCGCCCGACGACGATCCGATTGTCGCCGCACGTAAGCGACTCGACGATGCCATCGCCAAATTATCGGCTCAGCTTGCCGGGGTTCCGGTTCTGCAAGCCGAGATCGACCGGCTATCGGACGAAAACACTGCCCTGCAGTCGCGCATCGCCACGCTGGAGGCCGAATGCGAACAGCTGCGCGGCGGCACGTCCGAAGCCGAGACACGCCTGGCGCTGGCCGAGGTGGACCGCGCGCAAACCATCAGCGATCTTGAAAAAGAGCGCGACGAATGGCGCCAGAAATACGAACAGCAAACCCCTGCCAATTCCAATGGCGGCCTGTCGCAAGACACCGAAGACGCATTAAGAGAAAGCCTTGATCATGCCATCGACCAGATCGAGTCGCTTTTAGAGGAGGCCGGCTGATGGCACAGGTTGCAATCGAAGTGAACGGCAAGCGCTATGTGCTGGGGTGCGCCGACGGCGAAGAAGACCATTTGCGCAAGCTGGCGGCTGTGGTCGACAGCCGGGTCAACAGCCTGAAAGGCAAAATTGGCGCGATGGACGAAGCCCGCATGCTGCTGATGGCGGCCATGCTGCTGGCTGATGAACAGGACCTTGGCAGCGCCGAGCCCGACACCTCCCCCACCGATGATGCCGCTGCTGCGCTCAATGCGGCCGCCGACGATATCGAAAATATTGCAGAGATCCTGACAAGCGCTTAAAAGGGCGCGCGGGTACTGCACTGTACGCGAACACGACGATACCCCTGGGGCTATAACATTCTCCGGGGAGCTGTCCCTGGTTTGGATCGTGGTCCTTACTACACGGCGCCCACCTGACTTGTCAGGCACCGGAGGGATCACCGTGACGGCGGCAGAGGCGGTCCCGCACCCACCAATTGAGTTTTCCGCAATGACAGCACACGCCATTGACGCGCAAAAGGATGCGCTTAGAGACGAGATGCGCACGCAGCGTCGCACCATGCACGACAGCCACGGCACCGTTGCCGCGGAAGCCGCCGCCTCGCACGGCGCGAAGTTTTTGGATGCCTTTGGCCGCGACAAGGTGATCGCAGCCTATATGCCGATCCTGACCGAAATCGACAGCCGGTTTCTGATCCGCGATTTGGAGCGCAGCGGCTTCCAGATCGCGCTTCCGGTGGTGGCCCAAACCGGCGGCGTGCTGGGATTTCGGCGCTGGGGCACCGGCGATCCGCTGGAAGGCGGCCCGCACGGCACACAGCACCCGCCCGCAAGCGCGCCCGACATCCGCCCCGACATTATTTTGTGCCCGCTTCTGGCCTTTGATGCACGGGGGCACCGGCTTGGGTATGGCGGCGGCTATTATGACCGCACGCTGGCCGCCCTGCCCGAAGCCCGGGCCTTTGGCCTGGCCTATAGCGGGCAAATGATTGACCGCGTCCCCTATAACGACGCCGACAGGTCCATCGACGCGGTGATCACCGAAGCCGGGACATTTATTTGCGCCGCGCAAGAGAAGCGCGTATAGCAGCCGTTATGCGTGTCTTGTTTCTTGGTGATATTGTCGGGCGGAGCGGGCGTAAGGTTGTCACCGAAAACCTGCCCGAATTGCGCCTGACGCTTGGCATCGATTTCGTGGTCGCCAACGGTGAAAATGCGGCCGCCGGGTTTGGCCTGACCGGGAAGATTGCCGACCAGTTATTTGCCGCCGGCTGCGATGTGATCTCTGGCGGTAATCATACGCTTGATCAAAAAGACATTTTCGGCACGCTGAACACCGATTCGCGCGTGCTGCGCCCACTGAATTACCCCGACGCCACACCCGGGCGGGGCGTTCATCTGTATGACGCGCCGCGCGGCAAAAAAGTGCTGGTGATCAACGCGATGGGCCGGGTGTTTATGAACCCGCTCGATTGCCCCTTCGCCGCCGTAGACGCGGTTCTGAAAGCCAACCCGCTTGGCCGGCGGGCCGACTTTATTCTCGTGGATTTCCACGGCGAGGCCTCAAGCGAAAAAATGGCGATGGGCCACCATCTGGACGGTCGCGTCAGCCTGGTTGTCGGCACGCACACCCATGTGCCGACGGCCGACACACAAATTTTGCCGGGCGGGACCGCCTATCAGACCGATGCCGGCATGTGCGGCGACTATAACAGCGTCATCGGTATGCAAAAGGACGAACCAGTGCGCCGGTTTATCACCCGGCAAAACCGCGAACGCTTCCAGCCTGCGGGCGGTGAAGCGACGCTGTGCGGGGTTCTGGTCGACAGCGACGACGCCACCGGGCTTGCCAGCGCCGTGACCCCGATCCGGATCGGCCCGCGCCTTGTGAACAGCCTGCCAGACAAGGCGGGTTAAAGTTTACCAGAACCGCGCCACCACATCCTTGTAGGACCGGCTGACCTTTAGCTCCTTACCGCTTTTCAGCGTGAGGAAACATTCGCCGTTCGAGTGCGGGCGCACCTCCTTGACATGTTCCAGATTGACGATGGTCGAGCGGTGGATCCGCTGAAAGATTTTGGGGTCCAGCCGTTTTTCCATGGTTTTCATGGTCTCGCGCAGGATGTGGGTCTTTTCGCCTTCGTGGATGCACATATAATCGCCCGCCGCGTCGATATATTCGACCTCGCGCACCGGCACGATGGAAATATGCCCGCGGTCCTTGATCCTGAGGTGCGGCTCGTACACATCGTCGTGGGTGTCGTCCTGATGCTCCAGCATCGCCGACAGCTTGTCCTTGACGCCAGCGTCCATTTTTTCAATGAAGCTGACAAGCTGGGCATTTTGTTCGATCGCGGTGCGTTGGGCCATGTGTTCGCGCGCGCGGTTGATCGCCGTTTTCAGGCGCACATCTTCGACCGGCTTCAGCAGATAATCGATCGCGTGCGCTTCGAAGGCATCCAGCGCGTATTGATCATAAGCCGTGCAAAAGACCACCAGCGGAATTTCTGCCTCGCCCACCAGCGCCCGCAGCACCGAAAAGCCGTCAAAGCCCGGCATTTGAATGTCAAGAAACACCAGGTCGGGCCGGTGTTCCTTAATCATCTTCACCGCCTCGCGGCCGTTGGCAGCGGTGCCGATGATGTCGATATCGTCAAAGGCATCCAGCCGGATTTTCAACCCCCTCAGGGCCAGCGGCTCGTCGTCAACAAGAAGGGTTTTGATGCTGCTCATGGGCGCGTCCTATCTTGGCTGCATGCGCGGGTTTTTGTCCCGCTCTAATGGGATGTCGACCCGCACAGACAAGCCGCGCGGCGACAGATTTTCCAAAACGATCGAATGCGACGGGCCGTAGAGCTGCTCCAGCCTTTCCTTGGTGTTGGCAATGCCAACGCCCGAGCCAGACTGGCTGCGGATATGTTCGATATCGGGGATACCCGGGCCGTCATCTTTCAGTGTCACCACCAGCCGCCTGCCCTCGTCCTCGACCTTGGCGCAAATGGTGATGGTGCCGCCGTCAACCGAGGGAGCAATGGCGTATTTGATCGCATTTTCAATAAGCGGCTGCAGGAGAAGCGACGGAATAAGCGCGGTGCGCGCCTCGTCGGCAATGTCCTGCTCCACTGTTAGCCGGTCCTGAAACCGGACCTTTTCGATATCGAGATACAACTGAAGGGTATACAGCTCCTGCTCCAGGCTGACCTTTTGCGTGGGCTGGTTAACCAGCGACGAGCGCAGAAAGGCCGACAGCTTGGTCAGCATCGCATTGGCGTCGTCGGTTGCTTTCTCCAGTACAAGGGTTGAAATGGCGTTGAGCGTGTTAAACAGAAAATGCGGGTTCAGCTGATAGCGCAGCATCATCAGCTGCGCCTGATGCGCCATGGCGATGGCCTTCAGCGCGCGTTCCTTTTCCTGCTGGAAACCCTGATAATAATGATAGCCGAAATAGATCGCCGTCCAGGCAAAGAGCACCGTTGCCTCGAACATGGCGTTGATAAACCGGTCAAGGCCGACAAAGCGCCCGCTGGATGACCACAGATACGGTGCCGCCGCCGTTTCCACCGACGAAAACACCAGCCCCAAAAGCGCGCACAGCAGCACGGCGACCGACAGCGCCAACATCACCGGCCAATCGCGAATGGCCCGGTACACATAGCGGACGGTCGAGCTGAGCACAAAACCGACAAGCGCGCTGAAGGCCACAAAGCGGAAATATCCGGCAAAGTCGGGCTCTTGGATGATGGCACCGTGAAACATGCGCATCATCACATAACCGCTCCAGCCCAAAAGCTGAAAGAACCAGAATGTACGGGTTTTGTTGGCTAATAAGGCGTCCATAACGGTCGCAGACGGTCCCCCCGACATGGCATCTGGTTTGGAATATGGATCAGAGTTCGCCATTCGATCAATTGCTTTGTTCGCCGCGCGGCATAGGGCCGCTTCGAGCCTGCACCCTATCATCTGCCGGCGCACAGCCATAAAGCAGGATGCGACAAGGCGCGCCGCGTGTGCGGCGAGTGGGTCCTGACCCTAAGCTTTGATGGCGCTATTTGGGGCGTTCGTCTTTGGGGATGCGCTCATATTCGGCAAATTCGCCAAGCCCGCAACTGCCGGTGCGAATACCGAAATTGTCCAGCACGGTAATGATGTCGCCGTTGCATGTGCGCGTTTGCGTCGTCTGGTAGGTGAAACGGTCCCATTGGGCCAGGCCAAAACACTGGCCATTTGTGGTGTTCAAATAGGCTTTGCTACCGGTCATATTGAACCAGATTTGCGTATCGCTGACAGGATTGGTGCCGCGAATTTGGCGGATTTGCAGGCATGACCGCGTTTCGCCGGTAGGCCGGTATTCGTTTTCGATGATCTTGACCTGCCGGTCAACGCGGCGCTTGGCGGTGGCTGTCAGCGTGTAATCAACCGGCTCGAGCGTCAGTTTGTTACTGTCTGCAGCCTGAGGCATCATCAGCGGCGCCATCAACATTATGAGCAAAGAACGCATCGCAAAGTCTCCATTCGCATACAAGCCTAGAGCACAGCCGCTGAACATTGGCTTAACAACTTAGTTTGCAGAACCACCAATCCTCTATAGCCTGCTTTGCGTAACAAGCGAGACACCGATCACACCAAGGGAGAGTGCCGTGATGAACCTGCTATTCGATGTTATGATGGTGCTCGGCGCTGTCTTGCTTGCCCTGTGGGTGGTGTCCATCCTGA
>JASBSO010000075.1 GCA_030148905.1 Kordiimonadaceae bacterium
CGCCGTTTTTCCATCGGAAGAGATCGGTATGAATGCGCTTATCAAGCTCTTTCGTACCAGC
Source organism: Kordiimonadaceae bacterium (assembly GCA_030148905.1). Classification (GTDB taxonomy): domain Bacteria; phylum Pseudomonadota; class Alphaproteobacteria; order Sphingomonadales; family Kordiimonadaceae; genus JASBSO01. The sequence continues at coordinate 62 of JASBSO010000075.1, forward strand.
ACTTATCAAAGGCTGACATTAAACCAAGCATTTGCGCGATATGCGCCTGACACTGAAAATGATACGGCACGCTATCAACATTTTATGGAGCGCAGAACAGGGATCAGTGGAAGCACAATTTTGTCGACACTTGGTCAAAATGATATCAGAAAGATCGCTGACGCTGTCCGAATCTTTGAAGGCTGGAAGCAGGGAAACATAAAATGGCGACGGCATTCACCGCAATAGTCTTATTGCTGATTTTACCAGCTTCTGAGGTCTCGGGACTATATGAATGGGATCACCGCTATAGCCTGACCGGAACGCTGAAGCGGGAGGTCCATCTTGGGCCCCCCGGATATGGGGAAACACCGAAGCACGACATCAAAGAGACAATCGCCGTTCTAGACCTGCCCGCGAGTATTCATGTGACCGGAGATGCGCTCGGCGGCGCGTATTCTGCAAGCATGCAAAGCATTCAACTCGTGCTACCGGAGAGTCATGCAGACTTTCAGGACGGCACCTGTGTTGACGTCACAGGAGCGCTATTTCCAGCCCACACCGGGCATCACCGGCGCCGCGTTGTTATGGACGTGGAGAGCATCACCGACACAGCAGAGGACCAATGTGATGCGTCCGCCCTCAGGACCATCAGTGATGATGGTCTCGGTGCCTGGCCGCCAGAGCCGGGCGATCCGCTGTGTTATGTGCGTATCCACAGGACATGGGCGGACCGGCCCAAGGATTGGATGACCAGAATCATCGGTGCGACTGTTGAGACCGTTAACAAAAACTCGGGGGCTTACCGCCTTGGTGGCGGCAGCGAGGACGAGCCTGGATATGCTGTCGTTGCCGTATTTGCGCCGTGTGAACCGGCTCAGGCATTGGCCCTCCGCCTTTACCGCGACATGGCCAAAGGCCATACAGACCTCTTTGGCCCAAGCGGGATCACAGATTACGATATTGGTTCAAATGATCTCTGTCCGGCTGTTTACCGACCAGAAGAAAAAGGCGAATTCCCAACGGACCTCAGCCAAATCGATTTTGACAATTGCACGCCGTGATTGGCTAAACAGCCGCAGCGCGTCCAATGGCGAGTGGCACTGCGCCGCGTTGATACGCTAGCCCTATTCGTCCACGGGTCTGTGCAACACCGGGTGGCAGGGTTCAGGGCGCACCCGTCACGTGCCGCACTTTATAGGTCACCCGACAACACCTACACATCCAGATTGGCGACGCTCAGCGCGTTGTCCTGAATGAAGTTGCGGCGTTCTTCTACCACATCGCCCATCAGCTTGGTGAAAATCTCGTCCGCCGTGTCGGCCTCCGACACCTTGACCTGCAACAGGCTGCGGCTTTCGGGGTCGAGCGTGGTTTCCCACAGCTGGTCGGGGTTCATTTCGCCCAATCCCTTATAGCGCTGGGTCGACAGGCCCTTTTTGCCGGTGGCAAGGATCGCATCCAAAAGCGCGATGGGGCTAGCAATCTGCCGCTCGTCTTCACGGCGCACGATCTGGGCGGGCTTGGCGAACATCGCGGCAAGCGGGGTGAGCCGCTTGTCGAGACTGAGGGCTTCCTGACTACCGACAAGTTTGGCGTCGATCGTGTGCACGTCGGTGACGCCGCGCACTTCCTGGCGGAAAACATAGGCGTTCTCGGACGCGCTCGCTGACCATCCGGCCTCGTCGGGGGTGGTGGCAAAGTTATTCAGCCGCTCGGCCACGGCTTCGGCCACGGCTTCCCGTGCCGCCTGATCGCCCATCAGGGTTTTGCCAAAGCCCCCCAGAAGCGCCAGCGCTTCAATCAGGTCGCGGCGGTAGCGCGGCGGCACGGCGTTCAAAATCTGTTTGGTGGTGGCCAGGCTGTCGGCCAGCGCCGCCAGATCGTCGCCCGCGCGCTGCGACCCGTCGGCCCCGGTAAACACCATATCGGCGGTGCCCAGCTGCATCAGATAGTCATCGAGCGCCTTGTCGTCTTTCAGATAGACCTCGGATTTGCCGCGCGCGACCTTATAGAGCGGCGGCTGCGCGATATAGAGATGCCCGGCGTCCACCAGCTCGGGCATTTGCCGGTAAAAGAAGGTCAACAGCAGGGTGCGAATGTGCGCGCCGTCCACATCGGCGTCGGTCATGATGATGATCTTATGATAGCGCAGTTTTTCCAGATTAAAATCGTCGCGGCCGATGCCAGTGCCAAGCGCGGTGATCAGCGTGCCGATCTCGTTCGAGGACAGCATGCGGTCGAACCGCGCGCGCTCGACGTTCAAAATTTTCCCACGCAGTGGCAAAATCGCCTGATTCATGCGGTTGCGGCCCTGTTTGGCCGAGCCGCCGGCGCTGTCGCCCTCGACGATGAACAGTTCGGATTTGGCCGGGTCGCGCTCGGAACAGTCGGCCAGCTTGCCGGGCAGCGAGGCGACATCGAGCGCCCCCTTGCGGCGGGTCAGCTCGCGCGCCTTGCGCGCCGCCTCGCGCGCGGTGGCGGCATCGATAATTTTCTGGATGATGGTTTTGGCGCTGGCCGGGTTTTCGCCGAACCACTCGCCCAGTTTTTCGCCCACCAGCCCCTCAACCGCGGGCCGCACCTCGGACGAGACCAGCTTGTCTTTGGTCTGCGACGAGAATTTGGGGTCGGGCACCTTCACCGACAATACGGCGGTCAGCCCCTCGCGCGCGTCATCGCCGGTCAGCGACACGCCTGCCTTTTTGGCCATACCGCTGTCGTTGATATAGGCATTGATGGTGCGCGTCAGCGCCGCCCGAAACGCCGCCAAATGCGTGCCGCCGTCGCGCTGCGGGATGTTGTTGGTAAAGCACAGAACATTTTCATGATAGCTGTCGTTCCACTGCAAAGCGAGCTCGGTGGTGATGCCCTCATGTTCGCCCTGAATGGTAATGGGCGCGCCGATCAGCCCCTGTTTGGAGCGGTCCAGATAATTGACAAATTCGGTGATGCCGCCCTCGTAAAACAGGTCGACCTCGCGTGCTTCGGCGTGGCGTTCGTCGCGCGCCACCAGATGCACGCCCGAGTTCAAAAACGCCAGCTCGCGAAACCGGTGCACCAGCTTGTCGAAATCAAATTCGGTGAATTTGAACGTCTCCAGCGACGGCATGAAGGTCACCGCTGTGCCCTTGTTGTCGCCCGCCGGGCCCACTTCGACCAAATCATCAACCGGCTCGCCGCGTTCAAAGCGCATATACTGCTCTTTGCCGTCGCGCCAGATGCGCAGCTCCAACCAGTCCGACAGCGCGTTCACCACGCTCACCCCCACGCCGTGCAATCCGCCTGAGACCTTGTAGCTGTTTTGATCAAACTTCCCGCCTGCATGCAGCTGGGTCATGATGACCTGCGCCGCCGACACGCCCTCTTCCTCGTGGATATCGACCGGGATGCCGCGGCCATTGTCGGTCACGGTGCAGCTGCCGTCGGGGTTGAGCGTCACCGTCACCGTGTCGCAGTATCCGGCCAGCGCCTCGTCGATCGCATTGTCTGAAACCTCGAACACCATATGATGCAGGCCCGAGCCGTCCTCGGTGTCGCCGATATACATGCCGGGGCGCTTGCGCACGGCGTCAAGCCCCTTAAGAACCTTGATCGCTTCTGCGCCGTACTCGTCGCCTGCGTCCACCATATCGTTGTCACTCATACTCAGCTTCCTTGGGTTATTCGGGTCACATGGTGTGCGGGGTCGACCGCAAACCGTGTCGCGCGGTCATGAACCGCTGCAAAAATTTGGTCGTCTGTACCGGTCAGCCAGACCTGCGCGCCAGTGCGCATCAGACGGTCGAACAAAGCGTCGCGCCGCCCACCGTCCAGATGCGCCGCCACTTCATCCAACAGTAAAATAGGTGCGCCGCGGCGCGCGGCAATCACTTCGGCCTGCGCCAGAACCAGGCTGATCAACAGGGCCTTTTGCTCGCCGGTTGAGCACTGCTCGGCGGGCATGTCCTTGGCGCTGTAGCGCACCATCAGGTCGCTTTTATGGACGCCCTCGCGGGTGCGCCCCAGGTCATAGGGCCGCGCGGCCTCCAGATGGGCGCGGTAGTCGTGCTCCAGATCGCTGGCCGCAACACCGCCGTGGAGTGCGGCTTCCAGGCTGCCATCGAGCGCGATATCGGGCTGCGGAAAGGCGCTTGCCGTGTGTGCGGCCAGCTGGCTTTGCAGCGCGGCGAGGGCCTCCAGCCGTGCGGCGGCAATCGCCACACCGTGCGCGGCCATCTGGGTCTCCAGCCCCGTCAGCCACGGGTCCAGATCACCGCGGTAACCGTCGGCCAACAGCCGGTTGTGTTCGCGCATGGCGCGTTCATAGGCGGCAATTTGGCTGCTGTGATCGGGGGTCAGCGCCAGCACCATACGGTCCAGAAATTTGCGCCGCCCCGACGGCCCTTCCAGAAACAGGCGGTCCATCTGCGGGGTCAGCCACAATAGCGCCACATAGTCGCCGAGGCTATGGGTTCCGCTTTGCGGTACACCATCGATGCGCACGGCACGGCGCGCGCTGGCGGCGGGGTCGAGCCCGGTGCCGATTTTGGTGGTGCCGCCGTCTCGGTCGGTGATCACGCTGGCCACCGCCCAGTGGGTGGCGCTGCGCCGGGTGATGTCGGCCAGCGCCGCGCCGCGCAGCCCCCGCCCCGGTGCCAGATAGCTGACCGCTTCCAGCACATTGGTTTTGCCCGCACCGTTCGCACCCGACAGCGCCACAAAGGGGCGCGCCGGGTCGATATCCAGGTTCAGCGCCGAATAGCAGCGAAAGTCGGTCAGGCGTAGCCGGCTTAGCGCCGCGCCGCGCCGCTGATCGGCCAGCGTGCCGCCAGGGTGCACTGACGATGAGGGGGAAAACGACATCAGGCCCGCCAGATCAGACCCGCATCGGCATCAAAACATACAGCGCGCCGGTGTCCATGCTGTCGCGCAAAACGGTGGGCGATGCGGGGTCGGCCAAATGCAGGCTGGCGGTTTCGCCTTCGATCTGGCCTAAAATATCGAGAAGATATTTGCTGTTGAAGCCGATCTCCATGGCGCCGGCGCTGTAGGCGGCGGCCAGTTCCTCGGTTGCGGTGCCGCTGTCGGGGCTGGTCACCGACAAGGTCAGCAGGTCATCGTCAAGCGCCAGTTTGACCGAGCGGGTTTTGTCCGACGAAATGGTGGACACACGGTCAACCGCCTCGGCAAACAGCTTGCCGTCGATCTGCATTTCCTTGTCATTGCCCTGCGGGATGACGCGGGTGTAATCGGGAAAGGTACCGTCGATCAGCTTAGAGATCACCACCACGCCGCCAAAACCAAAGCGGATTTTGGTGTCCGACAGGCTGATATCGATGCCGGTGTCCACTTCGTCGATCAGCTTGCGAATTTCCCCCACCGTTTTGCGCGGCACGATGATGCCCGGCATGCCGGTGGCACCGTCGGGGACGTCCTGTTCAACCTGGGCCAGGCGGTGGCCGTCGGTTGCTACCGCGCGCAAGGTGGCAACATCGCCGTCTTCGGCCACATGCAGGTAAATGCCGTTCAGATAATAGCGCGTTTCCTCGGTCGAGATCGCAAAGCGCGCCTTGTCGATCAGGCGCTTTAATTCCTCGGCCGCCAGAGTGAAGCGGTAGGGCAGGTCGCCCTCGCTCATGGTTGGGAAGTCCTGCCGGTCAAGCGCGGCGAGGCGAAAGCGCGACCGGCCCGATTCCACCAGCAGCCGTTCACCGTCCTCAAGCGTCAGGCTGACATCGGCACCGTCGGGCAATTTGCGGACAATATCAAACAGCGTATGCGCCGACACGGTGGTGGCACCGTCGGCTTGCACGCTCGCTTCGGTTTCCTCGACGATGGTGATATCGAGGTCGGTCGCGGTCAGGCCCAAACGCCCGCCGCCGGCCTCCAGCAGCACATTGGACAAGATGGGTATGGTGTTGCGGCGCTCAACCACGGACTGAACATGCCCCAAGGATTTCAGAAGCGCGCTACGTTCGATACTGACTTTCATGATGTGCCTGCTGTTTGTTTTGCTGTAACCCTGTCGAAACCAGACGCAAGACGCGGGCAAAACCCACTACATACGCCTGGTGGAGACCGAGACATCGCACCTCGACCACCCCCCTGTTCGGGCGGTGCCCGAACGGCTTATGAGCATAGCGAAGCCAGGCGCGCGAGACCAACAAAAAACGCGCGTTTAGACCAGTTTTTTAAAGGGAAAAAGCCCTGATTTCAGCCGAGTCGGGCGGGGCCTTATCCCCTAGCCCTCCAAAAGCCGGGTCAGGCGGGTGATATCGTCTTCAAGGCTGCTGTCGTCGCGGCGCAGATCGTCGATTTTTTTCACTGCATGCATCACCGTGGTGTGGTCGCGTCCGCCAAAGCGGCGACCAATTTCGGGCAGGCTGCGCGCGGTCATCCGTTTCGATAGATACATCGCCACCTGGCGCGGGCGGGCGATGTTGCGGGCGCGGCGTTCGGACAGCATTTCAGACAGGCGAAGGTTGTAATAATCCGCCGTGGTACGCTGGATTTCGTCAATGGTGACCTTGCGGTCGTTGGCGCGGATCAGGTCCTGCAACACGTCGCGGGTCACCTCCAGCGTGATCGGCCGTCCAACCAGCGTGGCATAGGCCACCACGCGGTTAAAGGCGCCTTCAAGCTCGCGCACATTGCTGGTGATGCGCTTGGCCAGAAATTCGATCACCTCGGCGGGTACGTCCACGCCGGCTTCCTGCTCGGCCTTGGTTTGCAGAATGCCAAGCCGCAATTCATAGTCGGTGGGGTGAATGTCGGCCACCAGGCCCCAGCCCAGGCGGGAAATGATGCGCTCTTCGATGCCCTCCAGGTCGGTGGGTGACCGGTCGGCGGTGATCACCACCTGACAGCGATTGTCAATGAGCGCATTGAAAGTGTGGAAAAATTCTTCCTGGGTGCTGTTTTTGTTGGCGATGAACTGCACGTCATCGACCATCAGCAGGTCCACATTGCGGTATTTTTGTTTAAAGGCGTGGGTGTCTTTGAAGCGCAGCGCGGCGATGAATTCAAACATGAATTTTTCAGCCGAAATATAGACCACCCGCCGCGACGGATCCATTTGCCGGACGCGCCAGGCAATGGCGTGCATCAAATGGGTTTTGCCCAGCCCCACCCCGCCGTGCAAAAACAGCGGATTGAAGGGCACCATGCCGGGCTCGGTTATCCGCCGTGCGGCGTGATAGGCCAGTTCGTTCGACTTGCCGACAACAAAGCTTTCAAACGTATAGCGCGGGTCAAGGCCGTCTTGCGCGCCGCCTGCGGGGCTGACCTCGGGGTCAGCTTCAGGGTCCAGATCTTCACTGGCCTGAGGCTGTGCCGGGCGGGTGTCGAGGCGGATGACGATATCGCGGATATTGCCTTGCTCGCTGGAAAAGAAATCCTTCAGGCGTGCTTTGTAATGCCGTTCGATCCAGTCGCGGATGAATTTGGTGGGCGCAACCAGCTCGACCACGTTGTTTTCCATGCCGACATAGGTCAATTGTCCAACCCATGAACTGAGCGCATGATCACCAAATTCCTGCCTGAAACGCTCGCATACGCGCGCCCACGGATCAACCGACACTGCTTTGAGCCCTACCGCCCCCATTTGCCACACTCCTAAACCGGTGGATCGCCGACCTTGCCCATGGGCAACCCTTGAGCGACCACACCATCCCTCTGTGCGGACAGCCCTTGCCAGTCAGGCTATCCGATTACCGCCCATACGGGGCGCCTCCCCACTGTGCGACAGCAAACCCCAAGTGCCGCAAACCTCTGTGCTCTCCCAGTCCCATATGGGCGCGCTTGCGCGCGGTCACAGTGGCTTTCGTCGGACAAATCTGTCCTCTCCGCATTTCGCCACAGCATGTTTAAATCCGGCGGCGTGACCCCAGCCTGTGTGCCTGAGCCACTTTCGAGCAAATCCCCAAGTGCGGGGTGGTGGTTGCTCGTCCGTCCCACCGTGCGTCTGACATGAAAATACTGAGCACCCCCGGCAGCGGCAACCGAATACGTGTCAAGTCTGTTACAGAAATATTTTGGCTTGTGGTGTGCAGGTAGTGAGCCACTAGATGTCGTGATGGGTAAAGTTTTATCGATGATGCGTTCGCAAAACGTTCATGCCAGACCGATAGGGCCACAAAAAAAGCCGCACCAGTCCGGTGCGGCTTTCCTGATTCTTGACGCTGTCAAGATCACGAATCGTGATCTTTATGCTCCGAGTGCGTTCACCCGTTTTGCGAGTCGCGAGACCTTGCGCGATGCGGTGCTTTTGTGCAGCACGCCCTTGGTGACACCGCGCATAATCTCAGGCTCAGCAGCCAGCAGCGCGGTTTTTGCCGTGTCTTGATTGCCGCTTGCGATGGCTTCTTCAACCTTACGGATGAAGGTCCGAATGCGGCTTGTGCGCGCGCGGTTAACCTCAGTGCGGCGCGCCGTTTGGCGGATACGCTTGCGTGCCTGGGGCGAATTAGCCATGTGTTTCTACCACTTTCTTGTCGGGCGGCGCATCGGCGCGGTCCCGTCACTTACCTATGTCTGTCATCAATGGCGGCGATGTCTGTGTCCTGCAATCCTATGCCGGACCGGAACCGCCAACCCATCAGGGTGGGTATACAGATATCCACCGCATGAATTCGAGCGCCGCTCTTTACCCATAGATGAAGGACGGGTCAAGGGGTTTTCAGTGTTTACTGGTTCTTGAACTGCGGTTGGCGCTTTTCAATGAAGGCGGCCATGCCCTCTTTCTGGTCGTCGGTGTTAAACAGGCTGTAAAACACCCGGCGTTCAAACAGCAAACCCTCGGCGAGGCTGACCTCAAGCGCGCGGTTGGTGACCTCTTTGGCCATGGCAACCGATGGCTGCGACAGGCTGGCGATGCCGCCTGCAATCTCGAGCGCGGCTTCAACCAGGTCATCCACCGGAACGACCCGGCTGGCCAGACCGGCGCGTTCGGCCTCTTCGGCGTCCATCATCCGCCCGGTCAGCATCATGTCCATGGCCTTGGACTTGCCGACAATGCGGGTCAGGCGCTGCGAGCCGCCAATGCCGGGAATAACGCCGAGCTTGATCTCTGGTTGGCCAAATTTTGCATTGTCGGCGGCAATGATAAAGTCGCACGCCATGGCAATTTCGCAGCCGCCGCCAAGCGCATAGCCCGCAACGGCCGCAATGACAGGCTTGGTGGTCTCGGCAAAGGCGCGGTTGATGTGCCCAAAGGTGTCGGCGGCCATCATGTCCTGCATGGACTGCTCCGACATTTCCTTGATGTCGGCACCGGCGGCAAAGGCCTTTTCGCTGCCAGTGATCACAATCGCGCCGATCTCGTCATCGGCGTCGGCGTCGCGCAGCGCGTGCGCCAGTTCACCGAGCAATTGTGCGTTCAAAGCATTGAGCGCATCCGTGCGGTTCAGTGTGATCAAGGCTACACCGCCATCGCGGTCCATGATCAGGGTCTCATATGACATAGGGTCGTGTCCCATATAGTGCCGACTGTCCGATCAGCGGCGACAGGCCCGACTCCTAACCAACCGCCCCGCCGCTTGCCAAGCCTTTTCTCGCACCCGGGGGTTCACAATTACCGCTCAATGCTGGCAGGCCGGGCAGTAAAAGGTCGACCGGCCGGACTGAACAATCCGCGCCACCCTGCCGCCGCATCCGGCACGGTGGCAAGGTGCACCCGTTCGCCCATACACATCAAAACTGTGTTGAAAATAGCCCAGATCCCCGTTCACCTGCATATGGTCGCGCAGCGACGACCCGCCCGAGGCAATGGCGTCGCGCAGCACGTCTTTGATCGCCTGGGTCAGCGCTTCCAAATGGCGCGCCGAGATTTTGCCAGACGCGCGGGTGGGATGAAGACCGGCGCGAAACAACGCCTCGGCCACATAGATATTGCCAAGCCCAGCGACAACGGTCTGATCAAGCAGGGCAGCCTTGATCGGCACCGCGCGGCCCTTCAGCGCGGCCGTCAGAACCTCGCTGTGAAAGGCGTTGCCCAGCGGTTCGGGACCAAGATTTGCCAAAAGGGGGTGGTCGTCGCTGTCCACCAGCAGCCAGGCCCCAAAGCGCCGCGCGTCGTTATAGCGCAGCACAACCCCAGCGCTGGTGACCAGTTCGATATGGTCGTGCTTGGCGCGCGGTGGCGGCTCTGCGCCCGCTTCAAAGACGCTCATGCGGCCCGACATACCCAGATGCACCAGCACCGACGGCCGACCCTTGAGGTCGATCAGAATATATTTCGCCCGGCGTCTGAGGCCCAGCACCTCGGCCCCCGTCAGGGTGGAGGCGAGTGTCTCCGGCACCGGCCAACGCAATTTCGGGGCGTAAACTGCCGCCTTGCGAATCGTTTGGCCGCGAAGCGCCGGTGCGATGCCACGCATCACGGTTTCGACCTCGGGTAATTCTGGCATGATGGTAATCCTTGGCTCTACGCTATAAGCTCGGCTATGGTCGCGCCGACATGTGGGCCCTGTGCGGCCAATCTACCGAGATGCGTTCAATGAAAACAATGCCCGATTCCAACGCTGCGTTCGCTGATACAGCCTCCTTCGGCTTTCAGACGGTCGACCGGTCGGCCAAACAGTCGATGGTACGCGGTGTGTTCGACTCGGTCGCTGACAATTATGACGTGATGAACGACGTGATGAGCGCGGGCGTGCACCGGCTGTGGAAAGACAGCCTCATTGACAGCTTGCGCCCGCGGCCCGGCATGCGGCTTCTGGATGTGGCGGGCGGCACCGGCGATATTGCCTTTCGGTTTCTGCGCGCGGCCCCCGGCACCGAGGTGACGGTCTGCGATATCAACGGCGAAATGCTGCGCGTCGGCAAGGACCGGGCTGAGGCAAAGGGCCTGGCGCGTCGGGCGGGCTTTGTTGGCGGCAATGCCGAATGTTTGCCGTTCGAGGACCGCAGCTTTGATGCCTATACCATTGCCTTTGGTATTCGCAATGTCACCCATATCGACCGCGCATTGAAGGATGCCCTGCGCGTGCTGAAACCCGGCGGGCATTTTCTGTGCCTTGAATTTTCACCCGCCGTTCTGCCCGCCCTGCGGCCGATTTATGACCGGTACAGCTTTGATTTGATCCCGGGCCTGGGCTCGTTGATTGCGGGTGACCGCGACAGTTACCAATATTTGGTTGAATCGATTCGCCGTTTCCCAACGCCCGAAAGCTTTGCCGCCATGATTGCCGAGGCAGGCTTTGGCCATGTGCGCTATCGCAGCCTGTCGGCGGGTGTGGTGGCCATTCACAGTGCATGGCGCATTTAGGGGCGAGCCTTGCGCGGGATTGTGTATAGTGTTCGTCTGATCGGGCTTGCGGGCAGGCTTCGGCGCTACGGTGCGCTGAGAGCTCTGCGCGATATCGAAATGATCCCGCCGTGGGTGATTACCGCCCTGCGACTGGTTACTCTGTGGGTGCCGCGGCGCGCGCGGCTGCCGAAGACGCGCGGCGAGCGATTGGCCGCAGCACTGGCCAGCATGGGTCCCGCCTATATCAAGCTTGGGCAAACGCTGGCGATGCGGCCCGACCTGGTGGGCAGGCCTCTGGCTGAAGGGTTGATGACGCTTCAGGACCGGCTGCCAGCTTTTTCCGGCGATCAGGCCGTACGTATTGTCGAAAGCGAACTGGGCGGTGCCATCGGCGATCACTTCCAATCTTTTGACCGCACGGCGGTAGCCGCTGCCTCGATCGCGCAGGTGCACAAAGCGGTCACCACGGATGGGCGGCAGGTTGCGGTCAAGGTCCTCCGGCCCGGGATCGAAGCGCGTTTTGGCCGCGATATTGCCCTGTTTGAAGGGCTGGCGGATATCGCCGAACGGCATTCGGCCGAGGCCCGGCGTCTGCGCCTGTTGGACGTGGCCGCCGAGGTGCGCCGCCTGACCGAACGCGAAATGGACCTGCGCATGGAAGCGGCGAGTGCGACCGAGCTTGCGAGCAATATGGCGGGCGAGCTGGGCTACCGCATTCCGTCGGTGGAGTGGGAGCTGAGCAGCAAGCGCGTGATGACGCTGGAATGGGTTGACGGCATCCGCATCGGCGACCGCGACGCGCTGGTCGCAGCGGGGCACGATGTGGATGCGCTGGCAGCGCGGATTGTGCAAATTTTTCTCAAACAGGCGATGCGCGACGGCTATTTTCACGCCGACCTGCACCAGGGCAATGTGATTGTGGAACCGGGTGGCACGTTGGTTGCCATCGATTTTGGCATCATGGGCCGCCTCGGGCGCAAGGAGCGTTATTTCCTGGCGGAAATACTGTTCTGTTTCATCACCGGCAATTATGTGCACGCCGCCGAGGTGCATTTTGAGGCGGGCTATGTGCCGCGCGGTCAGGATGTCGGCGCGTTTGCCGAGGCGCTGCGCGCGATTGCCGAACCCATTCGCGATGTACCGGTTGAAGAGATTTCCGGCGGCAAGCTGTTGGCGCAGCTTTTTGCCACGACCGAACGGTTTCAGATGCGCGCCCGGCCCGAACTGATCATGCTTCAGCGCACCATGGTGATGGCCGAGGGCATGGCCCTGCACCTCAACCCCAAAACCAATATGTGGGAAACCTCGCGGCCGGTGATCGAAGACTGGGTGAAGGACAATCTCTCGCCCGAGGTGCGGCTTGCCGATATGATCAATCAATTGCCCCGCATCGCATCGCGGCTATGGTATTTTATCAACCGGGACGAACCGGAGCCCGCACCGCCGCCGCCGGTTATCGTAGCCCGGCACGGGCTGTTTTGGCCGCTGTTGGCCGTGGGGCTTCTTATCACTCTGATCTTGACCTAAAGCGGCGCGAGCGATAGGCGAAACGCTTATGCGGACCGACCAAACAGAAAGGGCGCAGCACGGTGTCACTGACCGATAAAACCATTTTGCTGATCATTGGCGGCGGTGTTGCGGCCTATAAGGCCCTGGAGCTTTCGCGCCGGTTGATGGACAAGGGCGCGCGCGTGCGCACGGTCTTAACCAAGGGCGGGGCGGAATTTATCACCCCGCTGTCTTGCGCCAGCCTGACCGGCGAGCAGTGCTTTACCGAATTGTTTGACCTCAAAGACGAAGCCGAAATGGGGCATATTCGCCTGTCGCGCGAGGCCGACCTTGTTCTGGTGGCGCCGGCCACCGCCGACCTGATGGCGAAAATGGCGGCGGGTCTGGCGAATGATTTGGCCAGTACGGTGCTGCTGGCCACCGACAAGCCGGTGATGGTCGCGCCCGCCATGAACGCCGAAATGTGGGCGCATCCCGCGACCCAGCGTAATCTCAAAACCCTGGAAGCCGACGGCATCCACCGGATCGAGCCGGGTTCGGGCATGCTGGCGTGCGGCGAATTCGGCCCCGGTCGTTTGGCCGAAGTGCCCGATATCGTCGCCGCCGTGGAGGGTTTTTTCAGCCCCCATGCGCGCCCGCTTGCGGGCAAGCATATCGTGGTCACCGCCGGGCCAACCTATGAGGCGATCGACCCTGTGCGCTATATCGCCAATCGGTCGTCGGGCCGTCAGGGTTTTGCCATTGCCGGGGCATTGGCGGGGCTGGGCGCGCGCGTGTCGCTGATTGCGGGGCCGGTGGCGCTCGATACTCCGCCGGGGGTGGAGCGGATCGACGTCGAATCCGCGCGCGATATGGCCGCAGCGGTCGATGCCGCGCTGCCCGCAGACGCGGCCATTTGTGTGGCGGCGGTCGCTGATTGGCGCACCGACGGCTGCGCCGAGAAAAAACTGAAAAAGTCGGTCGACGGTTTGCCGAACCTGACGCTCACCGAAAATCCGGACATTCTCAAAGGACTCGCGGGGCGCAAAGACGGACGGCCCACACTGGTGGTCGGTTTTGCCGCCGAGACCAACGACATCGTTGACCACGCCACCGCCAAGCGGGCGCGCAAGGGCTGCGACTGGATTGTCGCCAATGATGTGTCGGTCGGCGACGACGGCGCAGGCGTGATGGGCGGCGACGACAACCGCGTGCATATTATCACAGATACCGGCGTTGAAAGCTGGGAGGCGATGCTCAAAACCCAGGTGGCGGGCCGGTTGGCGGCGCGCATTGCTGAGGCTCTGGCGTGACCGGGGCGGCGGATATCCGCGTTTCGGTTAAACGCCTGCCGCACGGTGAGGGGTTGGCGCTTCCGGCTTATGAAACGCCCGACAGCGCCGGGATGGACCTGATGGCCGCGCTGGAAGCAGGCGGTGACATGGTGGTTGCGCCGGGGGCGCGGGTGCTGGTGCCCACAGGGTTGGCAATTGCCCTGCCCAGCGGATTTGAAGCACAGATTCGCCCGCGTTCGGGCCTTGCGGTCAAACACGGTCTGACGGTCTTGAACAGCCCCGGCACCATCGATGCCGATTACCGCGGCGAGGTGAAGGTGGCGCTGATCAACCACGGCGACGCGGACTTTGTGATCAGCCGCGGCATGCGGATCGCGCAGATGGTGATCGCGCCGGTGACGCGCGCGGCATTGCAGCCGGTTGACAGTCTGGACGACACGGCGCGCGGTAGCGGTGGTTTCGGCAGTACGGGCGTATGACCGACCCGATCGCCAGCTTTTCCGACGATCAGCTTGAGCGCTATGCCCGCCATATCATTCTGAAAGACCTGGGCGGCGTGGGGCAGGCGCGGCTTCTGGCGGCCAGGGTTTTGATAATTGGGCTTGGCGGGCTGGGTGCTCCGGTGGTGCAATATCTGGCGGCGGGCGGCGTGGGCGCGCTTGTTCTGGTGGACGGCGACGATGTCGAGCTGAGCAATTTGCAGCGCCAAACGCTTTATGCCACCGCTGACATCGGCACACCCAAGGCCGAAAGCGCGGCCCGCGTTGCGCGCGCCATCAATCCGGAGATTGCTGTCGATATTCATACCACCCATGCGGCGGCGGATACGATTGACGCCCTGGTGGCGGACGCCGATGTGGTGATCGACGGAACCGACCAGTTTACAACGCGGCTGATGGTCAGCGATGCCGCCGTGCGCGCGGGCAAGCCGCTTGTTTCGGGGGCGCTCGGCCCGACCGAAGGGCAGCTTGCGGTGTTCGACCCCGCCTTCGGCGATGACCAGCCCTGTTATCGGTGTTTTTTGCCCGAGGCCCCCGGCGAAGACCATCAGCGCACCTGCAATGATGCCGGGGTTGTCGGCGCGCTGGCCGGGGTGATGGGGACGTTGATGGCGCTGGAAGCAACCAAGCTGATCGCCGATATGGGTGCGCCGCTGCGGGGCAAAATGTTGGTTTTTGATGCTTTGGACGCGCGCCAACGCGTCCTGCGCATCCAGCGCAACCCCGGTTGTGCGGCCTGCGGCGGGGGTGCGCGGTGAACCGTCGCCCGCCCGCTGTGATTATGGTGGCGTCCAGCGAACCGGAGCGGGTCCATCTGGCGCTGAAAACCGCGATGCTGACCGTCTCTGCCGGGCGTCCGGTCATGGTCTTTTTCACCAAATTGGCCGTGCTGTCGCTGGTTGCTGGCCGTGAGGACAGCGCGCGCGACGCCATGGACGCGCGACTGGCTGACCTTGGCCAGGCCGACACGTCAACCCTGCTGGAAGCCCTGAACGCCATGCCGGCGGTGCTTGCGGTCTGCGAAGACAGCCTCGCCGAACATGGCATTGATCGCCTGTCGCTGATTTCAGGGCCCGATTTTGACATCACCAGCCTGGCATCCTTTATGGAAAACGCCCGCGGCGGCGATTGGATCACCTTTTAGGTCTGGCTCTGCGCCTGCACAGCGCTAATCGCTCAGCCCGCGTTTGCGCACCTGCTCAAACGTACCCAGCATCTGCACCTTTTTGGAATGAAAGCGCAGCTCGTCCATTGCCCGATCAACGGCGGCGTCGCCGGGCTGGCCTTCGATTTCGGCATAAAAGGCCGACGCCGTGAAGGCGAGGCTGTCATAATAGCTCTCCAACTTGGTCATGTTCACGCCGTTGGTGGCAAAGCCGCCCATGGCCTTGAACAGCGCCGCAGGGATATTGCGCACCTCAAAGGTGAAGGCGGTCATCACCGGGCGTTCCAGCAAGGCGGTGTCGTTGGGTTCGCGCGCCAGAACAATGAACCGCGTGGTGTTTTCATCGCGGTCTTGCAGGTTGGAGACCAACACCTCAAGGCCGTATTCCGTGGCCGCCAGTTCGCTGGCGATGGCGGCAAGCGCCTTGGTCTTTTGTTCGGCCACTTGGCGCGCGGCGCCGGCGGTGTCGGTGTTCTGCACCGTCTCCAGTCCCATGGCATTAAGCCGGACCCGGCATTGATGCAGGGCCTGCACATGGCTTGTCACCTGGCGCAGGTCTGCAAGCGTGGCACCAGGCACCGCCAACAGCGCGTGCCGAATGGGGCTGAAATGTTCGCCAATGATAAAAAGCCCGCTGCCCGGCAGCAGGTGGTGCATATCGGCCACCCGCCCGGCGGTTGAGTTTTCAATGGGGATCACGGCCAGTTCGGCGCTGCTGTCGGTGACGGCTTCCAGTGCGCGTTCAAAGGTCGGGCAGGGCAGAACATCCGCACCGGGAAACAGCGCGTGCGTTGCCTGATGCGAATAGGCACCGCGTTCGCCCTGAAAGGCAATTTTGCCCGATACCGGGCGAGATTTCAAAAAGGCCTGGGTCATTCAAAACGCCTGTTCTGTCATTTCTGTGCCACCGTGCCCGGTGGTTTACACGAAATCAATATCTTGGCCCTAGTCTTGCGCAAAATGTCGGCTTGCATGCGCGCGGTGCTGTCGCTATTGTCCGGCGCGACCCACTATCCCGGTTGTCCATTTCACGGGGACAGCCTGCAGTAAGAGGGAGATCTACCGTGGATTCCTTTGAGTGGAATAAAGTTTTCATGGCAGTCTTGTCTGCCGCACTGGTTGTTATGGTGATCACGTCGGTGACCCCGGCTTTTTATGATGATGGTACGCACGGCGACGGGCACGGCGGCGGCGTTGAGCTGGCGTATAAGGTTGAGATCGCCGAAGCAGAAACGGACGACGCTGCGGAAGCGGATTTGGGCCCAAGTCTTGCCACCCTGCTCAATAGCGGCGATACCGGCAAAGGCGAACGTCAGTTTGGCAAATGCCGCGCCTGTCATACGCTGGAAGCTGGCGGTCGCAACGGCGTTGGCCCCAACCTTTATGGGATTGTGGGTGCGCCGGTTGCTGCGCGCGATGGCTATAGTTATTCCTCCGCGCTTGTGGAGTTTGGCGGCGAATGGACCTTTGATCGCCTGGATGCATGGCTTGCCAATCCCAAGCTGGCGGTGCCGGGCAACAAAATGTCCTTTGCGGGCCTGCGTCGCCCCGATCAGCGCGCCGACCTGATCCTCTATCTGCGCAGCTTTGCCGACAGTGTGGTGCCGCTGCCAGCGTCCGAAACGCTGGCCGAAGAGGTTGCATCGAATGGTGCGGCCGTTGCGGCTGGTGAGGCCGGACAGGAAGACTGATATCCCGCCCTCGGTTATGGGGGTTTAGACGTCTCTTAAAAAGCGCTCTTTGGAGCGCTTTTTTTATGATGCGGTTTGCGATGTGCGCCCATAGGCGGCTTCGGGCACACGGTAAAAGCCGTAAAATTCCGAGTCGGCGTCCCTGGAGCGGGCAATCACATCGTCGATATGGTCGTAGCTGGTTGCCATATGGGTCTGATTGGAATGCACCATCACTTCCGGGTCGATCATGATCCCCACATGGCCTTTGAAAGCGGCGATATCGCCGCGCTCGGCCTTTACGCCGTCGGGTTTTTTTTCAAGGCTGTCGATGATCAGGTCCGAATCGCGGTGCAATTGCACGCCCGCCATGAAAAAGGCGATTTGTACAAGCCCGCTGCAATCAATCCCAAACAGACTGCGCCCGCCCCAGACATAGGGCACACCCAAAAATAATTCTGCCGTACTGACAGGGTCCATCGTGCAGGCCGTCAGCGGCATCAAATGCACACGCGGGGCAAAGGTTTTGTCAGACAGCTGGGTGAATCGGTCCCCTTGCTGCAAGACCCGGATTCGCCCGCCCATCGGCACCGGGCGAATCGCGATCGAGCTCACCTTGGCTGCCATATAGCGGTTGGTCATCAGGCATTTGATGGTATGGCTTGCGGGTTCGCTGTAATCGCTAAGCGCCTGTTTGCTCACCCAGCCGATATAGCCGTCGCCCGAACGGGCAAGGCGCACATAGCCTTCATGCTCTTCCATCACATGGCCCGACTCGCCAAAAAGCAAGCTGGATACCTGGGTCGAGGCCAGATCGGGCTCGGACATCATCGCCGCTGCCGGCACATATCCCATGACATCCGGTTCCTCATAGGGGGCCAGTCTGCGGTCGCTGTCACGCGCGCCTTTTGGGTCCCACAAGATATGGGTGACGCCGGGCGGTGGGGTATGTTCGGTCACGTTGCGACTCGTCCTTTGCGCTTAGCCTGATTCGCAGGCATTCTTTTCAGCACGGACAATTCTATCAGAAAGTTCGCTCAGGAACACGGCCCCTTTCACGGTGCGCTGGACCAGTACATTGCGGCGATCGGCGTCGTCCCGGCGGCGTTTGAGAAGCCCCAACCGGCCCATGCTGTCGAGTGCGCGGGTAATCACCGGCTTGGCAACACCAAGCTCGGCTGCCAGACCGCGCACCGTGTGCGGCGGATCGGTCATATAGACGCTCAGCAGCACAGACATTTGGCGCATCGTCAGGTCCGGGTCGTCCGAGCGCACACCATCCAGAAGCGCATTGCGCCACATTTCCAGAAGCAGTCTGCTTGTTTTTTCGGTCATAGCACGTCCCAAAACCCCCACTATAAGGTGTCAAACGTGTCTTAAGAAAATGCTAAAACCAGTCGCTAAATCAGCGTTTTAATGGCTTCAAAGCTGGCAAGAAGCCCGTGTGCGGTGCCGCCCTCAGGCTGGCCTGGTCGGCCAGACGGACGCCAGGCGTATATATCGAAATGCGCCCAGCGGTGGTCGCCGACAAAGCGCTGCAGGAACAGCGCCGCAGTGATCGAGCCCGCCTGCCCGTCGCCGCCGATATTGTTGGTGTCGGCAATCGGGCTCTCCAACATGGCAGTATAGGGTTCGTATAATGGCATGCGCCACACCGGGTCACCTGATGCCTTGGCGCCTGCCGCAAGCGCCGACCACAGCGCTTCGTCATCGGTGTAAACGGGGGCCAGATCGGGGCCAAGCGCCACCCGCGCCGCGCCCGTTAGTGTGGCAAAATCCAACAGCAAATCAGGCGCGCCTTCGGTGGCATAGGTCAGCGCATCGCACAGGATCAGCCGACCCTCGGCGTCAGTGTTGCCCACTTCTATGCTGATCCCGGCGCGGGTAGACAGCACGTCGCCCGGGCGAAATGCGCCGCCGCTAACGGCGTTTTCCACCGCCGGTACCAAAACCTGCAGGCGGACCGGCAGGCGCGACTGCATAATCAATTGCGCGAGGCCCAAAACATGGGCAGCACCGCCCATGTCTTTTTTCATCCAGCGCATGGACGCGGCTTGTTTGAGGTTCAGCCCGCCGGTGTCAAAGCACACGCCTTTGCCGACAAGGCTGATTTTGGGCGCGGTGTCGGGCGTGCCGTCGGCGGCCCAGTTCAACTCGATCAGACGCGGGGCGCGCTCGGGCGTTGCGGCGCGGCCAACCGCATGGATCGCAGGAAAAACCGCATCCAAGAGCCGGTCGCCGCGGATAACGGTTAGCTCGGCGCCGTGTTCCGCAGCCAGCTGTTCGGCCACCGATTCGAGCGTTGCCGGCCCCATGTCTTCGGCCGGTGTGTTGACCAGGTCGCGCACCAATGCGACCGCAGCAACCTTGTGCTGAAGCGCGGCGAGTGCACCCTCGGGCACAGCGATTTGTGCGCCGGTGGTTGGGGGCGTGCTTTTATAGCGGTCAAACCGGTACCCGGCGAGTGCGAAGCCCAGTGCGCCCATGGTTCGGGCGTCTGCGCTGAGCGTATCCGACGGCGCGAGGGCATACTGCCCGTCAGGCAAGGCGCTTGCCAGCGGCGCCAACCACCAGGGGTCCACCTCAAGGTTTGAGAGCCGGTCCACGCCGACCAGCCCGGCGGTCAGGTGGCCGCTCGAATCAGTGATCAGCAGAGTCTCACCCGCCTTGGCGGTGAACCCATATGTTGCCGCAAATCCCACCCATTCAGGGGTCGACTCAAGCTGATCAGCGATGACAGGGTGCAGCAAAGTCGCGTCCTTGACCTGCGAGTCAGCGACGAGTCGTTTGGTCAGTGGATGCGACATCAGGCGGCCCTTATTCTGGCGCGATGGTCACGGCAAGGCCGTCAAGCGCATCGCTGACTTCGATCTGGCACGACAGGCGGCTGGTGGCATCGTCAAAATGCTCGCTGTCTTCCAAAAGATTGGCTTCATCATCCTCGCGAGGGTCCAGCTTGTCCATGCCTTTGGTCACAAACACATGGCAGGTGCAGCAGCTGCAGCATCCCCCGCACAGGGCCTGCAGGTCGTCAAAATCGTGTTCGCGGATATTTTCCATCAGGGTCAGGCCCACCTCGGCGTCGATGTCGCGTGTCTGGCCTGCGAGATTGGTTACAGAAATTTTGACCACCGTGTCTCTCCTTCATCAGCGTGCGCCGCAAGATACGCGGTAAGCCTTCGCTGTCCAGTGGCAATTGCCCTAAGGGCTCAAAACGGGCCGCAAAGTGCCAAAAAAGGCCGATGCGCCGTTGGGCGCACCGGCCAGTGCCACTTTCACTCAGAACAGTTGCGTGATTATTCGGCGGCGATGAATTGCGCGCTTTCGGTCGACTCGCTCATGGCGGTCGTGGATGCCTGCCCACCGGTGATCGCCGTTGTCACCTGGTCGAAATAGCCGGTGCCCACTTCGCGCTGGTGGCGTGTGGCGGTATAGCCGTGGTCTTCGGCACCGAATTCGGCCTGTTGCAATTCGCTGTAGGCCGCCATGCCGCGGGCCTTGTAGCCGCGCACCAGTTCGAACATGCCGTAATTGAGGCTGTGAAAGCCCGCCAGCGTCACAAACTGGAATTTATACCCCATGGCCCCCAGCTCGCGCTGGAACTTGGCGATGGTGTCGCGGTCCAGATTGGCCTCCCAGTTGAACGACGGCGAACAGTTATACGCCAGCATCTTGTTCGGGAATTCCTTATGGATTGCTTCGGCAAAGCGCTTGGCATCATCAAGATTGGGGGTTGATGTTTCCCACCACAACAGGTCGGCATAGCGGGCAAAGGCCAAACCGCGCGCAATACAGTGGTCAACCCCGGCATTGAGGCGGAAATACCCCTCGGGTGTGCGGTCATCGCGGTCGGTGATGAACGCGTGGTCGCGCTCGTCAATGTCCGAGGTCAGCAGCTTGGCCGATTCGGCGTCGGTGCGCGCCACCACCAGCGACGGCACACCGCACACATCGGCGGCCAGACGGGCTGCGATCAGGTTGCGTTCGTGCTGCGCGGTTGGGATCAGAACCTTGCCGCCCAAATGACCGCATTTTTTCTCGGCGGCCAGCTGATCTTCATAGTGAACACCGGCAACGCCCGCCTCGATATAGGCCTTCATCAGCTCGAAACTGTTGAGAACGCCGCCAAAGCCCGCTTCGGCGTCGGCAACAATGGGGGCAAACCAGTCGCGCTTGGCACCACCCTCAGCATGTTCAATCTGGTCGGCGCGCTGCAGGGCGCGGTTGATCTTTTTGGCAAGTTCGGGCCCGGAATTGGCCGGGTAGAGCGACTGATCAGGATACATGCTGCCGGCGGTGTTATTATCAGCGGCGACCTGCCAGCCCGACAGGTAAATCGCCTTGAGGCCGGCGCGCACCTGCTGCACCGCCTGGTTGCCGGTCATCGCACCGAGCGAATTGACATAATCCTCGCTGTGCAACAGCTCCCACAGCCGCCGCGCGCCGCGGTCTGCCAGCGTGTATTGAATCGGCACCGACCCGCGCAGGCGCAACACCTCGTCGGGGCTGTAGGGGCGCTCGATACCGTCAAAGCGGCCTTCGGGACAATTGGGGATCAGGTCTTCAAATCGGGTCATTGGCTTTACTCCACAAATGCGGCACCACGGGCCGCGCTGTCTCCATGCCCCAACCATAGGCCGCCTGATGCGGCCAACCTACGACAATATTTACAAAAAACGTCTATATGTACATTATTGTAATTGTAAATTTGTTTATTTGTAAATTTTGTAAATGTGGCTAATATCCCTCAAGGATCACATGGCAGCAGGCTTGTCTCGGGTCTGCTGGCCTTTGCCGCCCGGCTAGGCTGGCGCATTTTTGGCCTCTATACCCAGAGGCGCCACCGCTTTGCGGTGCAGGCGCTCAAATGGACATGACAGAACAAGGACCACCAATGGCGGCAGACCAGAATGACCGCAGCGCATCGAAAAAGCTGTTTGCAGGGCCGCGCATTCGTCGTTTGCGCCGCGAGGCGGGCATGAGCCAGGCTGAAATGGCCACTGCGCTGGGGTTTTCCGCCAGTTATCTCAATCTGGTTGAGCGCAATCAGCGCCCGGTGTCGGCGCAGCTGTTGCTGCGGCTGGCGGATGTGTTCGATGTCGAGCTGAACGCCTTTGCCGGCACGGACGAAGCGCGTGCCTTTGCTGACCTCAGCGAGATTTTGGCCGATCCGCTGTTTAAAGGCTTGGCGATCAGCCGCGCCGACATGCAGGACCTAGTCGATACCGTGCCAAGCGCGGTGGATGCTTTTGCTCGGCTGTACGGCGCGCTGGGGGAGGCGCGGGCGCAAACCAGCGCGATCACCACCCGGCTTCAGGCGTCCGACGCCCAGCGCGATGATCCCAGCTTCCCGGTGGCCGAGGTGCGCGACTATATCCAAGCACAACGCAATTACTGGCCCGAACTGGACGAGCGCGCCGAAGCGCTGTCGGTCGAGATGGGCTTGCGGGGTGATGATCCGTTTCTCCTGATGTCGGCCCGCCTTGAAGACCAGCACGGCGTGCGCGTGCGGGTGATGCCCGCCGAGGTGATGGGCGCGCGTTTACGACACTTTGACCGGCACCGGCGGCAAATCCAGCTGTCGGAACTTTTGGACGCGCGCGGGCGCCAGTTTCAACTGGCCCAGCAGCTGGCCCAGCTTGAATTTGCCCCGCTGGTCACCCCCCTGATCACCAATCACGATTTCAAGTCTGACGAAGCCCAGCGGCTGGCGCGCATTACGCTGTTTAATTATGTCGCGGGGGCGGTGCTGATGCCCTATGACCGCTTCCTCGCCGATGCCAAGGCGCTCCATTATGATATCGACCATCTGGGCCGCCGCTACGGCACCAGTTTCGAGCAGGTCTGCCACCGGCTCACCACGCTGCAGCGCCCCGGCAATAAGGGGGTGCCCTTCTTTTTCCTGCGCGTCGACAAGGCGGGCAATGTCTCAAAGCGGTTTTCGGCGGGGCGGTTTCATTTCTCCAAATTTGGCGGCACCTGCCCCTTGTGGAATGTGCATGACAGCTTTGCCAACCCCGGACGGATCATCACCCAAATCATCCAAATGCCCGACGACACCACCTATTTTTCAGTGGCGCGCACGGTCGACCGCCAGGGCGAAACCTACGGCGCGGTCGACAACCGCCTTGCCGTTGCACTGGGCTGCGACATCGCCTTTGCGGGTGAGCTGATCTATGCGCGCGGCCGCGACCTGGGGGCACCCGACCCGGTGCCCGTGGGGCCGACATGCCGGTTGTGCGAACGCCCCGCTTGTGCCGCGCGGGTCACGCCGCCGCTGTCGAAAACCCTGATGGTCGATGAACGCTCACGTGGTGTCGCATCGGTCGATTTCGCGCAAGAGTAACCACCTCTTTGCTAATGCACCGATTGCGCTTGCGGGGCACGGCGGACTGCGTCACTGTGCCGCGCGGGAGGTCAGCTAATGCGTATTTCCGTGCTGGATATGTTTTCAATCGGGGTGGGGCCCAGCAGCTCGCACACCGTGGGGCCGATGCGCGCCGCGCGCCGCTTTGTTCAGCGCTTGGAAGCTGACGGACTGATCGACAGGGTCGCCGAACTGGGCGTTGGGCTGTATGGCTCGCTCGGGGCCACCGGCAAGGGGCACGGCACCGACCGCGCCATTTTGCTGGGACTGATGGGCGAAGACCCCGAAACCGTCGATGTCGACAGCATTGAAGCTCGGCTTGAGGCGATTGCCTCGTCGGGGTCGATCGACCTGCTGGGCCGTTACAGCCTTGCCTTCAATATCGACCAGCATCTCAAAATGCTGCCGCGCAAACGCTTGCCGCACCATGTCAACGGCATGCATTTTGCCGCCTTCGATGCCGGTGGTACCGTGCTGTTGGAGCGCCGCTATTACTCGATCGGCGGCGGCTTTGTGGTCACCGAAGATGAAATGGACGCCGACGAATTGAAGGCCAAACCGGTCGACGTCCCCTATCCCTTTTCCACCGCGGCAGAGCTGATCGCCCATTCCGAAACCAGCGGCCTGCGCCTCAGCGATATCATGCTGGCGAACGAGGCCGCGCGCCGACCCGACGCCGAAACCCGCGCCGCGCTGGCCCGCATTTGGGACGTGATGCAGGAAAGCATCGCCCGTGGGTGCCGCGAAGCGGGGCCGATGCCGGGGCTCAACATCCAGCGCCGAGCGCACAAATTATACAAACGTCTGACCGAAGCCGCCGAAGCCGCGCTGAGCGACCCGCTGACGATTATGGATTGGGTCAATCTGTATGCGCTGGCGGTGAACGAGGAAAACGCCGTTGGCGGGCGGGTGGTCACCGCCCCCACCAACGGAGCAGCGGGCATCGTACCTGCGGTGTTGATGTATTATATGCGCTTTCACCGCCGGGCGAGCGAGGATTGCGTCACCCGGTTTTTGCTGACCGCTGGGGCGGTGGGCATTTTGTTCAAGGAAAATGCCTCCATCTCGGGGGCCGAGGTTGGATGCCAGGGCGAGGTTGGCAGTGCCTGCTCAATGGCGGCGGCGGGTTTGACCGAGGTGCTGGGCGGCACGCCTGCGCAGGTGGAAAACGCCGCCGAGATCGCGATGGAGCACAATCTGGGCCTGACCTGCGACCCCATTGGCGGGCTGGTGCAGGTGCCCTGTATCGAGCGCAACGCCATGGCGGCGATCAAGGCGATTAATGCCGCGCGCCTTGCGCTGAAGGGCGACGGCACACATTTTGTGTCGCTCGACAAGGTGATCCGCACCATGCGCATCACCGGCCGCGATATGAAAACCCAATATAAGGAAACCGCAAAAGGCGGTTTGGCGGTAACGGTTCCCATCGACCAGTCGGTGGTGAATTGTTAAACTTGCCCCCAAAGGGAGACGCATATGTTGATGATCGCCTTTACGCTCGTGCTTGCGGCGGATACCGACCTGATCCCGGCCTTAAAGCCGCTTGACCCACTGGTGGGGCACTGCTGGGCCGGCACGCCCGAGCGCAGCAAAGACAACCCCGACACGCACTGTTTTTCGTCGGCCTTTGGCGGCAAGGCGGTGGTAGACCGTCATGTGGTGCAAAATGACCCGCTCTATTGCGGCGAAACCTGGTATGTCGCTGACGGCGACGGTATTCGCTATGTCTATATCAATTCGCTTGGCGGGATATCCGAAGGCACTGCGACCGCCGTGGAAGACGGGCTTGATTTCGGCGACGAAGTATATGCTGAAGACGGCGGACCCGAGCGGGTGTTCGCGTCCACCCTGCGCTTTAACGAACGCGGCGATTATATCACCGAAACGCGCGAAATCACCGGCGGTATGAACAAACGCATGCGCCGCGACCTGTTTGAACGGCAGCCCGACCTTAGGGTTGACGCCCCCGCCGGGTATAAGACCTGCGCCAAATAATGCCCAA
The DNA here is from genome assembly GCA_030148905.1 of Kordiimonadaceae bacterium. GTDB lineage: Bacteria > Pseudomonadota > Alphaproteobacteria > Sphingomonadales > Kordiimonadaceae > JASBSO01. The sequence goes on from JASBSO010000075.1 coordinate 25,758, forward strand.
CAGTCAGGACAGCGCCCCCGACCGCAATGTGCATCAGGAGATCATCCGCCTGGTGCGCGCTGTGCCCGCTGGCCGGGTGGCGAGTTACGGGATGATTGCAAGCCTGGTCAACCGCGCCACCCCGCGCGTTGTGGGCTTTGCCATGGCCGGGCTCGAGGCTGACACCAGCGTGCCGTGGCACCGGATCATCAACGCCTCGGGCGGGATCAGCCCGCGTCCCGGCGCCGACCTGCAGCGCGAGCGGCTGGAGGCCGAGGGCATCACCTTCACCAAGGCGGGTAAGCTGAACTGGGCGCTTTATGCTTGGGAAGGGCCGGACCCGCTGTGGTGCGATGCCGAAGGGCTGAACTTCGAGGACGTGCTGGAGGCCACGATCAACTGGCCCGCGCGTACGGCGAGCGATTAAGCCAAAACTTCATACAGCGTCACCCCGATAAAGGTCGCCCCGGCATTGCCCAAGGCCCCCACCAAAATGCCGGGCGTGACCAGATGATGCCAGCCGCGCGCGGCGGCGATTGGCCCCGCCGAGGACGAGCCGCCCACAGCGGCGTTTGAGGCGATTAGCAATTCCGGCAGGCTGAGCTTGAGCGCTTTGCCGAGCGCCAGCAAAACCACAAGGTGAATGGCCAGCACCAGTACCGCAAACACGGCGACGGGGGCGGCCTTGCCCATCATGGCACTGACATCTGCGCCCGAGCCCAGCGTCACCAAAAACAGAAACAGCGCATAAAGGCCAATGGCCTCGCTTTCCTTCAAGGGGGCGATCATGGGGGCCGCCAGGTTGGCGATGACAAGCGCCACCAGCGTCACGCCGACAATGCTGTATTGCGGCAGGCCGACTGCGCGCGCGGCCATGTCGCCACCCGCGGCGATCAGCGCGCCAAGGGCAATGATGACCAGTGCCCGGCCAAGGCGCACATCGCCAACGGTGCTGGTGGGTGCGGAAGCCGGTGCTGCTTGCCCGCCGGTACTGGGCCAGGTGCGGGCAAACCATCCGATGCCCGGCAGCAGCATGGCAATGATGATATAGACATTGGTTGCCAGCGTATCCGCCGCCACTGCCGCCGGCACAACAGGCGCGCGAGTAAAGTTGGCCACTTCGGCCACCGCATAGAAATTCAGCGAGCCGCCGATATAGCTTCCGGCGAACATGGCGGCAAGCGCCGGGCCGTCACTGCCAAGGTCAACGACCAGCAGCGCCCCAACGACGCCCGCCAGCGTGGCAACAATCGCCACCAGAAACGCCAGCAAAAGCGGCCCCGCTTCGCGGAAAATCTCCACAAGATTGGCGCGCAGCAGCAACAGCGCAATCCCCACCGGCAGCACATAAGCAAATATGGCATCGTGCACCGGCCCGTCGGGTGGCAGAACGCCGACATTGCCCATCGCCACAGCCGCAAAGATGGCGATGGCGACGCCCGAGATTTGCCGCCCGATCCAGGTGGCGCGCCCCAGCCACATCGACAGCCACGCGGTGGCGGCGATGATCACAAGGGTGATGGCAGGATGATTAAGAAGGACGGTCATAGGCCAAAGCCTAGCGGCGGCTATGCGCGCTGCCAAGGGGCGGGGAAAATAACGCCGACAAGAATTTGTCACAGCCGCCGATTAGGGTAGACTGCACACAGGGAAATAGGCGGCGCACCCCCGCGCCGCATAATGTGAGGGGAGATCACATGGGACGAATTGCACTGGTAACCGGCGGCACGCGCGGCATCGGCGCTGCGATCAGCACACGGCTGAAGGCGGACGGTTTTACCGTCATCGCCAATTATGCCGGCAATGTGGAAAAAGCCGAGGCGTTTTCGGCCGACACCGGCATCGAGGTGATGCGCTTTGATGTGGGCGATTTCGCGGCGGTGCAAACGGCGATTGCCGATATCATCGCCCGGCACGGCAGTTTGGACGTGATTGTCAACAATGCGGGCATCACCCGCGACGCCACCATGCTCAAACAAACCCGCGACGAGTGGGACCAGGTGATCGACACCAATCTGGGCAGCTGTTTCAACACCTGCAAGGCGGCCTTTGCGTCGATGAAAGAGCGCGGCTTTGGCCGCATCATCAATATCGGCTCCATCAACGGGCAGGCGGGGCAGTACGGTCAGGTGAATTATGCCGCCGCCAAGTCGGGCATCCACGGCTTTACCAAGGCGCTGGCGCAGGAAGGCGCGCGCTTTGGCATTACGGTGAACGCCATTGCCCCCGGTTATATCGACACCGACATGGTGGCCGCTGTGCCCGAGGCGGTGCTGGAAAAGATCGTCGCCAAAATCCCGGTTGGCCGCTTGGGTCAGGCCGATGAAATCGCGCGCGGGGTGTCGTTTCTGGCGGCTGAAAATGCTGGCTTTGTTACTGGCTCGACCCTGTCGATCAATGGCGGTCAGCACATGTATTGAGGGCGGTGCGCCGGGCGGCGGGGACATTCCGCCCGGCGCGTCCCTTTGGCGCTTGCACAGGCGGGCCAAACTGCTTAGCGTGGCTCACCCGCTAGACCCCTGCGTCCAGTAAATGAGGTGACCTTTGTCCAAGCCCCCGATTTTTGACACGCTGCGCCTGCCGATGATTGCGGCGCCGATGTTTATCGTCTCCAACCCCAAAATGGTGATTGCCCAGTGCAAGGCGGGCATTGTGGGGTCGTTCCCGGCGCTCAATGCCCGGCCCGCCGAAATGTTGGAAGCGTGGCTGATCGAAATTACCGAGGAACTGGACCGCCACAATCAGACCAACCCGGACACGCCCGCGGCCCCCTATGCGGTGAACCAGATCGTGCACAAATCCAATGACCGACTGCAGCATGACATCGACATGTGCGTCAAATACAAGGTGCCGATTACCATCACCTCGCTGGGTGCGCGGGTCGAAGTGAACGAAGCGTGCCACAGTTATGGCGGCATCGTGCTGCACGATATCATCAACAATTTCTTTGCAAAAAAAGCGATTGAAAAAGGCGCCGACGGCCTGATTGCCGTGGCGGCGGGTGCGGGCGGCCATGCAGGTACCATCAGCCCCTTTGCGCTGGTGCAGGAAATTCGCGAATGGTTCGACGGGCCGATTGCGTTGTCGGGGTCGATCGCGCGCGGCGATGCGGTGCTGGCGGCCGAGGCCATGGGGGCCGATTTCGGCTATGTCGGCTCGGCGCTGATCGCCACCGAAGAGGCGAATGCCGACCCGGCCTATAAGCAAATGATCGTCGACAGCTTCGCCGACGATATTGTCTACACCAATCTGTTTACCGGTGTGCACGGTAACTATCTCAAACCGTCGATTGTCAAAGCCGGGATGGACCCCGAAAACCTGCCCGAAAGTGACCCCAGCGCGATGTCCTTTGGTTCAGGCGGATCCTCCAAGTCAAAGGCCTGGCGCGACATTTGGGGCTCGGGTCAGGGCATCGGCGCGGTGAAGGCGGTGGAGCCTATGGCCGCGGTGGTCGACCGGTTTGCACGTGAATATCAGGCTGCCAAGGCGCGGCTGTGCGGCGCCTGATGCGCCAATTTTGTCAATAAGGGAGACGACAGCATGCATCTGGAATATTCCGACGAAGAAAACGCCTTCCGCGCGGAAGTGCGTCAGTATTTGGCTGATAACCTCGACCCCGAGACCGCCCGCAAGGTCAAGGAAGGGGCCAATCCATCGAAGGACGAAATTGTCGCCTGGCACAAGGTGCTGGCAGCCAAGGGTTGGTTGGCACACAGCTGGCCCAAGGAATATGGCGGCGCGGCGTTCACCCCCATCGAAAAGCATATTTTCGAAGAAGAGCGCGTCGCCGCAGGTGGGCCGGAAATTGTCCCCTTTGGGGTCAATATGCTGGGGCCTGTGCTGCTCGCCTTTGGCTCGGAAGAGCAGAAACAAACGGTGTTGCCGCGCATTCTCTCTGGCGAGGACTGGTGGTGTCAGGGCTATTCCGAACCCGGCTCGGGATCGGACCTCGCCAGCCTGAAAACCACCGCCGTGCGCGACGGCGACCATTATGTGGTCAACGGCCAGAAGACCTGGACGACGCTGGGCCAGTACGCCAACAAAATCTTCTCGCTGGTGCGCACGGCAAAAGGCGGAAAGCCACAGGAAGGCATCAGCTTTCTTTTGATGGATATGGACGCGCCCGGCGTGTCGATCCGCCCCATTCGCACGCTGGACGGCGGGGCCGAGGTGAACGAGGTGTTTTTCGATGATGTGCGTGTGCCGGTGGACAATCTGGTGGGCGAGGAAAACAAAGGTTGGACCTATGCCAAATATTTGTTGATGCACGAACGGGTGGGCATTGCCGGGGTGCCGCAGGCCAAGGAAGAGCTGAAAAAGCTGACCAAGGTCGCCAAGGAAACCGTCAATGAAGACGGCGACCTGCTGATCGACGATCCGTTTTTTGCCGTCAAGCTGGCGCAAACCGAAATCGAATTGATGGCGATGGAGCTAACCAATTTGCGTATTCTTTATGATGCGCAGGCGGGCGGCGCGCCGGGGGTTGAATCGTCACTTCTCAAGCTGAAGGGCACGCAAATCCGCCAGGAATTGACCGACCTGACGCGGCGTGCCTACGGTCCCTATGCGGTGCCCTACACGCCCGAGGTGTTGGAAACCGGTGCCAATGAAGACCCCATCGGCCCACGCGGCGCGGTGATGTCGGCGCCTAAATATTTCAACTATCGCAAAATCTCGATTTACGGCGGGTCGAACGAAATTCAGCGCAACATCGTCTCCAAGATGATGCTTGGTCTTTGAGGGAGTATGGGTGATGGATTTCAATCTTTCTGAAGATCACAAGCTGATCAAAGACACGATCAACCGGTTTGTTCGCGACGAATATGACTTTGAAACCCGGCTGAAAATTGTTGAAGAGGGCCTCGGCTCGTCCGACAAAATCTGGGGTCAGATTGCCGAACTGGGTCTGGTTGCGGCCGTGCTGCCCGAAGAGGCGGGCGGCCTTGGCGGCACCGGGCTCGATATCGCCGTGGTGATGGAGGAATTTGGCCGCGGTATTGTGGTGGAGCCCTATCTGGCGACCGCCGTTTTGGGGGCGGGTGTGCTGGCGACCATTGGCGGGCACGATGACCTGCTGGAAAGCGTGATTGCGGGTGAGGTCAAGCTGGCCTTCGCGCATTATGAGCCCGAGGCCCGCTATAACCCCAAGCGCATCGACAGCAACGCCTTGAAAGACGGCGACGGCTATACCCTGACCGGGGAAAAATCGGTGGTGGCGCATGCGGGCGAGGCCGACTATCTGATTGTCTCGGCGGTGGCCGACAGCGAAATTGGCCTGTTTCTGGTGCCTGCCGATGCGGACGGCCTGTCGATCCGGGACTATCCCACGCAGGACGGCGGCCGCGCGGGTGAGGTCAGCCTTGACGATGTGACCCTGGGCGAAGGCGCGCTGCTGGCCACCGGAGCGGACGCTCAGGCGGCGATCGACCTGGCGATTGACCGCGGCATCTTGGCGGTGGCGGCCGAAGCGCTGGGTGCGATGGAAGCGGCACGCGATCTGACGCTGGATTATCTGAAAACCCGCACGCAGTTCGGCGTGCCCATTGGTAAATTTCAGGCGCTGCAGCACCGCATGGTGGACCTGTGCCTGGAGGTCGAGCAGGTGCGTTCGCTCGTCACGCTGGCGGCGGTGAAGTTCGACGAGCCCGGCCCTGAGCGTGACAAGGCGCTGAGCGCCGTGAAGGTCAAGGTCGGCCAGGCCGGGCGTTTGGTGTCGGAGGAATCGATCCAGCTGCACGGCGGTATCGGGGTGACCTGGGAATATGCGCTTGGGCATATTGCCAAGCGGTTGACGATGATCGACCACAGCTTTGGCGATACGGATTATCACCTCAAGCGGTTCATCAAGCTGAAAAAGGCGGCCTGAGCGAACAGGCGACAGGATGCAGGCCCATGATGTCGGTGTTTACCCGCGAGAAATCTTTCGCTGATCCGTGGGTTGGTCATGCCGGATTGAACCGGCTTGGCCTGCACCGGCACCGAATTGCACTGGCGCGGGCGATGCTGGGTCTGCGCCGGGCCTTGCGCGAGACATTCAGCGGGGGTGCACGCGGTGCTGTGGCGCAAATGCTCGACACCGACGGCGTCGCGGTTTTGCCGAATTTTCTGGCGGAGGAGGTGTTCGCGCGCACCCAAGGTGAAGCGCGGCAGCTGATGGTGAATGCCGATCGACTGGAGCCACGACAGACGGGCTCGCGCCCCGGCTTTCAGACCAAAATTAACCGACCGTTCGGGTTCGACCGGCACGACGGCGGCACGCTGAACCGGTTCATTCCCATCGACCCGATCGACACGCCGGCCTGTTACGGTGCCACCGATGACAGCCGCCTGAGCGAAGCGGCACTGGCGATCACCGGCGGGCCGTGGCGCCCGGGCAAATGGTGGGTCTATGAAACGCTGCAGGCGGGCGACGCCGCGCCCAAAGACCCTCAAACCGATCTGCACCGCGACACCTTTTTCCCCGATTTGAAATGCTGGCTGTTTCTGGAAGATGTCGGCGAGGAGGACGGCCCCTTTGCCTATGTCGTTGGAAGCCATATGGCGACCCCCGCCCGTCTTGCCTGGGAACAGGGCGAAGCCAATCGGCTGATCGCCGGGCCTGCGGGCCATGCGCGCGGCGGTTCGCTGCGCTGCGACGCGGACGGGCTTGAACAAATGGGCCTACCCGCACCCACGCATTTTCCTGTGGCGGCCAATACGCTGGTGATCGCCAACACCTTTGGGTTTCATAAACGAACGGTCGGCAAAGAAGGGGCGCTGCGCCTGGCGCTCTACGGCCATTTGCGGCCCGCGCCTTTTGGTCTTTGATTTGGGTTGGGCCCTACCGTCCAAAGGCGGCGGTCAGCGGCAACCGGCTGGCTCGCCAGGCGGGGAAGATCCCGCCCACCGCGCCGATCACCAGCGCCAGTACGACCGAGTCCGCCAAAAGCTGCGGTGACAGGTCAAAGGCAAAGACCACCTGGGTGAAGCTGCCACTGAGTGTCGAGGCGGTGATCCCGTCCAGAAACAAAAAGGCCACCACGCCGCCGATCAGGCCGCCAATGGCGGCAAGCACCAGACTTTCCACCACCGTCCCGACAAAGGTGGCAAAGCCGCCAAAACCGAGGGTGCGCAGGGTGGCAATGTCGCGCGTGCGCGCCTGAACCGAGGCATACATCGTATTCAGCGCCCCCGACAGCGAGCCAAGCGCCATGGCAATGCCAAGCGCCCAACCCAGCGTGACCAGTTGCTGGGTCCCCTGACTTTGGCCGGCAAAATAGGTGCGCTCGGTTTTGATGTCGGCGTTCAGGCGCGGTTCGTTTTCGATATAGGCTGCGGGTGTGGAAATATCGCCGGGCACGGCCAGTTTGGCGCGCATGGTCTGCACGCTGGCACCGCGATTGAACTGCCCCTGCACCACTTTGATATCGGCCCACAGCTCGCTTTCAAACACCGATCCAGGCGCCTCAAACACCCCAACAACACGCCAGACGCTGCGGCCAAAGCGGATCTCCTTGCCCATTTCAAAGCCGGCAAATTCGCGCAGCACACCGGCCCCTACCACAAGCTCATTAAGGCCGGCTTCGAACATGCGCCCCTCGGTCACCCGAACGCCCGAGCGCAGCGCCACGCCTTCGGGGCTCATCCCGCGCAAGGGGATATTGGCCTTTGTGTCGGATGATTTTTTGATGCCGTCGACAATCACATAGCTTTCCCGGCTAACAAGCGGTCGGCCACCGGGGCCGCGTGCAAAGCCCGGGGCCAGGGCGATCAGATCCTGCTGGTCTTTGGTCAAGGTACTGTTCAATTCCGATGAGGAATTGGCGCGCAGGATGATGGCAAAATCGTCGCTACCCGAGCCCGATATGGTCTGTTGCAGGCCGTTCGCCATCGCCAAAAAGCCCAGCAGAACCGCCACAACGGCAGCAATGGCGGCCACGGCTGCCACCGACATATTGGCGCGCCGGGGCAGGCTTTTGACATTCATGGCAATGATGGCAGCGATCTGGTTCAGCATGGGTGCGTCCTCAATGCTTCTGGAAGGCGGTGATGATGGTGGTGTTCATGGCGGTCCGCGCCGGGAAAAACCCGGTCACCACGCCCAAGGCCAGCATCACAGCAAGGGTGACCACCATCACTTCGGTCGAGACCACCATGAATGCCAGCGGCGGTATGGCACTTGCCGCCACACCCACCAGCACAGCCCCAACCGCCAACCCGGCAAGCCCGCCGATGAGAGACAGCATCAGCGATTCGCCCAGAACCATGGCGAAAATGCGCCCGCTTCGGAACCCAAGTGCCTTAAAGACCGCGATTTCGCCCGTGCGTTCGCGAATGGCCATCATCATGGCATTGCCGACAATCATCAAAATCACAAACAGCGCAGCCCCCACCACCGACATGATGATCAGTCCGATATTGCCAATTTGGGCAACAAAGGCGCGCTGAAAGGCTTTTTCGGTCGAGGTCGATGTCTCATTGGGCGAGTTGGCGAATTGCGCGTCGATCGCTGCCATCACCGCGTCATTGTTCGCGGGGTTATCAGCCTTGATAATGACCCAGCCAACGGTGTCGCGGCCAAAAGTGCGGCTTTCATTGAAATTGTCGTGGTGAAAAATGATATAGCGCGTGTCGACCGCCGGATCGTCGGCGCGAAAGGTGCCCACCAGGTCCAACTCCCACGTGTTGCCGCCGTCGCGGTGCTGAAAAATGTTGGACCGCATCGGCACCCGGTCGCCGACCTTGAAGCCATATTCGCGCATCAGCCCCTCGCCCATCACCATGGCCTGTTTGTTTTGCAGGAAGGCGGCGCGTGCATCGTCGTCCATGATCAGCTCATCATACAGCTCCAAATAGGCCTCGGGCGAGACCGCAAACATCACCAGCGGTTCGGACGGCTCTTTGAAATAGCCGCCAAACCAGTCGGCATAGGCCACCTGCTCTACATGTTCGGTGGCGCGGATTTTGCTCACATGGCCGATAGGCAAATTTACGGTGAAGTTGATTTTGGATATCGTAACCAGTCGCTCTTCCGATGTCGCCTCAACGGCTCGGTCAAAGCCAAGCTGAAAGGCGATCAGCACGGTTAAAATCAAAAACGCCATGAAAATCGCAAACAGCGTCAGGCCCAGCCGCAAGGGCTTGCGTGTCAGATTGCGCAAAACGAGCGAAAAGTCGGTCATGCCGCGACCTCTTCGACAAAGGCGCCCTTATCCAGATGCAGTGTCCGTTTGGCGTATTTGGCGGCCTGCGGGTCGTGCGTGACCATCACAATGGTTTTGCCAAATTTTTCGTTCAACGATTGAAGGATACCCAAAATTTCATCGGCGGTGGCGCGGTCCAGGTCGCCAGTGGGCTCGTCGCACAACAGCAATTTGGGGTCGGAGACAATGGCCCGGGCAATCGCCACGCGCTGTTGCTGCCCGCCCGAGAGCTCGTTCGGGCTGTGCTTGGCGCGGTCCGCCAGCCCGACCAGCGCCAGCGCCGCGTCCACGCGCGCCTTGCGGTCCTTGCCTTTGATGCTGGTCAGCAACAGCGGCAATTCCACATTGCGGGCGGCGTTCAGCATCGGCATCAGATTATAGAACTGGAAAATGAAGCCGACATTGTCGGCGCGCCACCGCGACAATTGATTTTCGCTCAACTGGTCAATCCGCGTGCCATCGAAATCGATCTCGCCCGATGTGGGGCCGTCAACGCCCCCCAGCATATTCAGCAGCGTGGTCTTGCCAGACCCGGACGGTCCCATGATGGCGACAAAGTCGCCCGCCTCGATCTGCATATTCAGCTTATCGAAAATGGTGATGGTGTCACTGCCCCGCACAAAGGATTTGGACACATCGTTCAAGGTAAATAGTGCGGCCATGATATCCCCCTGACCCCCGGTTGATGTTATGACTGCGGCGCCAAAAACGCCACCTTTATCCCCATATCGGGTAAAATGCGAGGGTCGCGGCTTTCCAGCCCGATCCGCACCCGCACGGTGGCCTTGGTCCGGTCGGCGGTTGGGACAATGGCGATCACATTGGCGGGGATGTCCCAGTCGGGATAAGCATCCAGCGTCGCCCGCACCCTTTGCCTGGCCGTCACGCGCGAAATAAAGGCCTCATTAACGTCGACCTCCACCTCAAGGCTGGCCATATCGACAATGGTGCAAATGCCTGTGCGGGTGAAACCGCCGCCTGCCGACACCGGCGAGATGATCTCACCCGGCTGGGCGCTTTTGTCGATGACCACACCGGCAAAGGGCGCGCGGATGATATGGTCGTCCACCGTCTCCCGCTGGCGTGCGGCCTCAAATTCGGCCACCTTCAAGGTTGCGCGCGCTTCAATCAATTGGGCACTCAGCGATTGCACATCCGCCTGTGCCCGGGTCAGCGCCGCTTCGGTTGAAAAGTCATTGTCTTTCAGGCGGGCGGTGCGGTCCAGCACGCGCTTGGCCTCGGCAAGTGCGGCTTCGATGCGCTGGATCGTTCCCTTGTTGACCTCGGTCTGCGCTTCGGCAAGCGACAGGTTCACCCGCGCCACCGCATCGTCCAGTCGGGCCAGGACCTGACCTTCGGCGACCTCCAGCCCTTCTTCCACCAAAACCTCGGTAATCAGACCGGTCAGCTGCGCCGATACGGTTGCGATTCGCCGCGCCACCACATAGCCGGAGGCATTCAAAACCGCATCGCTCGGCGGTGCCTGCGTGGTGGCGGCCACGGTTGCCGGCGGTAGCGGGGCCGGGGCCGCAGTTTGCGGCGTGTCGGCGGCGGCGGTAATGTCGTCGATGCTTTGCGGGCTATTTCGGGGGTCATCAGCGCCGGTATTCAACCCCGGCAAAAGCCCCATATAGGCACCAAAGGCGATTAAAATGAGCGCAGCACAGCCAAGAAAAATCCACCGCCGCGATGACCCCGGCGTGTCGCCGTGGCGGTCATCCGCGTCGATGCGCAATTGGTCCAAAAGCGCGTCTTTGTCCGAGTTCATCCTGCCCTCGCATTGCGTGTTATTCTCATGAACTCTGAACGCGCACCTTCATAGACGGTGAAAAATATCTATCGTCACATCTGAATTTGCCCACAATTAATAAATCTTTAAGTGCAGTGGGTGCAAGAACGAAGCGGGGGACGACTTAAGCTATGATGCGGTGCAGTTTCACAAAATTTGGCCCGAAGGCCCATGTGACACGCGGTGGCCTTGCGCGCAGGGGTGCGCGTATGCGCGGACTGTTTCTGTTTGCTGTTGCCGTTTTCATGCCGCTTGCCGTTGGTGCCCAGGGGCAAGACCTGTCGCCGCTGAAGCCCTATGTTGCGATCCCGGTCCCTGACATTAAGCTTACGGCGACTGAACGCGCCTGGATTGCAGAAAAGCGCCGCCTGACATTTTGGCTACCGAGCTATTATGCGCCCATGTCGTCGCGCGACGCCAACGGGGCCTTTTCCGGCATCGCGGTCGAGTATTTTGCGGTCGTCGCCCAGGCGCTGGGGCTTGAAGCGGACTATGTTCATTTTGATGTTCTGAACAATACCCCGGCTGCGCTTGTGGCCGGCGAGGTGGACATCTTGCCCTATTTCAGCCGCAACATTTTGGACCAGGACACCGATTTGCTGTTCTCCGATCATTATTATGAGGCGGTGTCGAGTATCTTTGCCCGCGGCGATTTGGACCGAATCATCCAATCCGAACAAGATCTGAAAGGTCTTCGCTATCCGTGGGTGCGCGGCGGGTTTGTGTCGGACGATCTGCGCGCGATCGAGCCCATCATTCGACCGGTTATCGTCGAGTCGCAGGAAGAGAGCATGCGCGCCATCAACAGCGGCGATGCCGACGCCGTTGTCACCAATCTGGCCACCGGCTTGTATCAGATCGAAAAATTTGGCCTGACAAATGTCAAACTGGCGTCTCCGTCGGTCCGCGACAGCCGCCTTGTCGCCATGGCAGTGGCACCCGACAATCTGATTTTGCACGGGTTGGTCAACAAGGTTTTGGCGCAGATGGACCTGGCCACAAGCCTAAGGGTGCGGTCCTTTTGGCTGGACACCGGGCGGTTGAACTCAGCCCGCAATGAAGAACTGTTGCGCATCGCGCAGATCATCATTGTGGCCACGCTTGTGTGTTTTGCGGTTGCTATGGTGCTGTGGAACCGCCGACTGCAGGCCGAGATCGCCGAGCGCGAGCGGATCGAGATCGAATTGATCAATTCCAAAAATATGGCCGAAAGCGCCAGCCGCGCCAAAACCCTGTTTTTGGCTAATTTAAGCCACGAACTGCGCACCCCGCTCAACGCGATCATCGGATTTTCCGATATGATCCGAAGCCGGGTGTTCGGCAATCAGATCGACCGCTTTGTCGATTATGCCAACGATATCAATCGCAGCGGCCATGACCTGCTGGAATTGATCGACGAATTGTTGAACCTGTCGCGCATCGAAGCGCGCACGGTTGAGCTTGAACTTGAAAATGTGAAACTTGAAGAGGTGGTCAACACCGCCATCAAGCAATTGCGCCACGGGGCTCTGGACAGTGATGTCGGCTTGTCGGTCGATATCAGCGAAGCCCCCGAGACCATCCATGTGTGCCGCAAGGCCCTGCGGCAAATTTTGATCAACCTGGTCAGCAATGCGATAAAATTCAGCCGAGCCGGAGGCCAGGTGAAAGTGCGCCTCCGCAGCACGGAGGCTGGCGGGTTTGTTCTGACGGTCTCCGACGACGGGATCGGTATTCCGGATGACAAGCTGCAGTCTGTGCTCAAACCGTTCGAACAGGTTGCCAATCCCAGTGAGAGAGGCCGCGAAGGCGTTGGCCTTGGCCTGGCGATTTGTGTGGGGCTGGCGCGCGCGCACGGGGCCGAGCTGGTGATCGACAGCAAGGAAGGCGAGGGCACCACCGGGACGGTTGAATTTGGCAGCAATTGTGTGGTGATCCCAGCCGCTTGAGGCGGGTTGGGGTTTCCCTTTTTCAAGGCATCGGCCTATGCTGGCGACAAGCAGGATGTGAGGTCGTCATGGCACAGAAAAAACTACCGGAAATCTTGGAAGAGGCGCGCGCGGCCCTGCTTGGCCGCAAGGCCGGGCATCGGTGGTCCGACAGCGCCAGCGAGGCCTATTCTGCAACGCTCGAGGGATTGAAGGATTTTTCCGGCGATACGCTCGGCAAGACCGCAGACAGTTTTAATGAAACCCTGCCCTATATTCAGCGCGCCGGGTACCGGGTGCTGGAGATCGAGGTCGGCCTTGGGCTGTCGCCGAAGCTGACGGCGCATCTGGAACTTGTCGATGTGCTGGAGGCCGAGGAAAGACAAAGCCTGATGGCCGAGGTAGAGGGCAGAAAGCTGATCAAAACCATTCTGACTGCCCTGTTTCGCGCCGCCGATGCCCGCAAGCGACTGGAGTTTCGCCAGTTTCATTTTGCCATGCTGGAATTGGAGCTGAGCATTCTGCCGACCGTAACCTTGAAGTTTCGGCCCAATGGTCCGGATGCCTTGGCCCCGCCCCTGGCAGAGGACAGTACGCCCTGATGCTTGGCGTTGAGGGGCTGACCAAATCCTACACATCGCCCAGCCGCCGGGTTGCGGTGCTGCGCGGGGTGGAGTTTGCTGTTGCCGCCGGGGAAGCGGTGGCGCTGGTGGGCGAATCGGGTTGCGGCAAAACCACCTTGCTGCAAATCATCGCCGGGCTCGACAAGCCCGACGACGGCAAGGTTTGGCTCAATACCCAGGAGATCACCGCACTGGATGACCACGCCGCCGCCGACCTACGCCGTACCGCGCTTGGCCTTGTGTTTCAGCATTATAACCTGATCGCCAGCCTGACGGTTGCCGACAATGTGGCGTTTCAGGCGCGGCTTTCGGGCCGCGAGGACACGGCCTGGACCGCGTCCTTGATGCGCGCGCTGGGCCTAGATGGGTTGGAAGGCCGGTATCCCGAACAGCTTTCGGGTGGCCAGCAGCAGCGCGTCGCCATCGGGCGCACGCTTGCCTACAGGCCGTCGTTGATTTTGGCGGACGAGCCAACGGGCAATCTGGACGAAGACACCAGCGACGCCGTGCTGGACCTGTGCCTGTCGCTTGTCCGGCAAACCGGCTGCGCCTTTGTGATGGTCACGCACGCGCCGCGGCTTGCGGGGCGGCTCGACCGCCGCCTGCGGCTATCAGCAGGGCAGGTGCACAGCGATGCCGACTGACCCGATCCACATGCGGTGGGTGCTGCGCGCCCTTCTCAGCCATTGGGGGCGGCATAAACTGCAATTGGCCGCGCTGATGGTTGGCCTGGCGGCGGCGACGGCGCTGTGGAGCGGCGTGCAGGCGCTCAATGACCAGGCGCGGCAAAGCTACGACGCTGCGGCGCAGCGCGTTTCGGGGCTGTCGTTTCGCATGCTGGTGCCCACCGATCCGGATGCCCCCATCAGCGAAGGCGATTTTCGCACCTTGCGCGCCCTGGGCTGGCCGGTGTCACCGATCGTTGACCGGCGCATCCTTATTGACGGCACGTCTTACCGCCTCATGGGGATCGAGCCGCTGACCCTGCCGCAGAACAGCGACATGCACTCTGTTGCCCCTGGTGCTGTTGACCTTCTGCCTTTTATCGAGCCGCCTTATCAGGCGGTGGTGTCGCCACAAACCGCGCGCAGGCTGAGCGGCAATACAGACCTGCCGCCCCGTGTCGAGAGCACCGCCCTCGCTGACCGTTTTATCATTATGGACATCGGTGCGGCGCTGGCGATGCCCGATGCGACCGGGCTGACGGGTTTGGTGGTGGCCGCAGATTTCGACGCGAATACCGACAGGCTTCCCCCCAACCTGCGTGCGCGCATCCAATTGTTGGAACCTTTGCAAAGCGCCGATATCGGGGCCCTGACCGATAGTTTTCATCTTAACCTGACCGCCTTTGGCCTGCTGTCGTTTCTGGTGGGCTTGTTTATCGTCTACGGGGCCATTGGCCTCAGCTTTGAAGACCGCAAGCCGCTGTTTCGCACCCTGCGACTGTGCGGTGTGTCGGCGCGCCGGTTGTCGGCGGCGCTGATTATGGAATTGCTGGGTTTTGCCGTGTGCGCGGCGGTGGTGGGTATGCTGGGGGGTGCGCTGATGGCCAGCGTGCTTTTGCCCGATTTGTCGCTGAGTCTCAGCGGGCTGTACGGCGCCGACATTGGCGACAGCTTGCGGCTGCGCCCCTTATGGTGGGTGGCCGGCGCGGCGATCAGCATCTTGGGCGCGCTGGGCGCGGCGGCCACGGCGCTGTGGCGCACCCACAGGATGCCGGTGACGCATTTGCACCAACCGCGCGCGCAGCATGGGGCCTATGCGCGCCAGTTCCGCTGGCAGGCGGCGGCCGCGAGCGGTATCGCCCTGATCGGCGTGGGCGGATTGACCCTGTGGCCGTCGCTTGCGGGCGGGTTTGCCGCGATGGCGGCGCTGCTGGTGGCAAGCGCACTGGTTTTGCCGGCGCTTCTGTGGCCGCTTGTGGGCGGCTTGGCCCGGTTGGCTTCGGGCCCGATTGCGCGCTGGTTCTGGTCGGATGCGCGCAGCCAAATCGGTGCCATGTCGCTGGCGCTGATGGCGCTCTTGTTGGCGCTGGGGGCCAGCATCGGCGTCGGGGCCATGGTCAACAGTTTCCGCATCACCTTTGACGGCTTTCTGGACGAGCGCCTCGCCGCCGAGCTGTATTTCATTGCCGCAAGCGACCGCGACGGCGCGCGTTTGGCGGAAGCACTGCATGCACGCAGCGATGTGCGCGCGGTCTTACCCGACTGGCGGGCGCGCGCGCGCATAGGCGGTTGGCCTGTGGACGTGGTCGCCTTTGCTGACCATGCCACCACGCGCGAGACCTGGACCCTGCTGGCCGCGCTTGCGACCCCGTGGGACCGGGTGCAAGCCGGGGCGGTGCTGGTCAACGAACAGCTTGCACACCGGTTTTCGCTCGCGCCCGGTGACACCGTCACTCTGGAGACCGAAACCGGCTTGCAGTCTTATACAATAGCCGGTGTTTACGCCGATTACGGCAACACCACCGGACAGATTCGCGGCGATGTTGGCGTGCTGGCCGCGCGCTTTCCGCGCCTCAGCAAGGCGGGCTTTGCCGTGCGCACCGACACGCCTGCGGCTGTGATGGCCTTTTTGGAACAACAGGGCCTCGATCCGGCGCGGATGATCGACCAGCGCCAGTTGAAAGCCTTTTCAAAGTCGGTGTTCGAGCAAACCTTTGTGGTGACCACGGCGCTCAATGCGCTGACGCTTTTGGTGGCGGGCACCGCGCTGCTGACCAATTTACTGACCCTGTCGGCGCAGCGGCTGGTCAGCCTGGCGCCTCTGTGGGCAATGGGGTTGACCCGGCGGCATCTGGCGGTGCTGGACTTGGCGAAAACCGTGTGTTTGGCGCTGCTGACGGCGGTGTTGGCTATCCCACTCGGTATCGGGGTGGCCTGGCTGTTGGTGGCGGTTATCAATGTTGAAGCCTTTGGCTGGCGGCTGCCGCTTGGGGTTTATCCTGCCGACTGGGTGCGGCTGGCGGCGATGGTGCTGATCACCACGCTGGTGGCCGGGCTGTGGCCAGCGTGGAAGCTGGGGCGCGTGACGCCCGCCCGCCTGGCCAAGGTATTTGCCGATGCGCGCTAACTGGCTTTTGATATGGCTCGCCCTGATCGCACCCGCTGCGGGCGCGCAAAGCTATGCGGGCTTGGGCGATGGGGCCGAGGGCTTTGCCCGTGTTGTGCGCGGGGTGCCCGTGCGCCTGCCCGCTGATTTTGGCCCGCATCCAGACTTTCAGCTCGAATGGTGGTATGTCACCGCCAATCTGGAGAGCCCCGACTTTGGCCCCATGGGGGTGCAGTGGACGCTGTTTCGGCGCGCGGCCAAACCGGCCCCGTTGACAGGCGACTGGTCCAGCCCGCATTTCTGGATGGCGCATGCGGCCATCACCCACAGTGCCGACCACCGGGTTGGGGAGACCCTGCTGCGCAGCCCGGCGGTGACGGTCAGTACCGCGCCTTTTGTGCTGGCGGCGGACGGTTGGTCGCTGACCGCAAAAACCGGCGACCCGCTCGGTGTGTTGGAAGCCCGCTATACGGGCTCAGATTTCAGTTACCGGCTTGACCTGACCCCTTCGGCACAGCCGGTGGCGCACGGCGAGGATGGGTTCAGCCAGAAATCCACCAGCGGACAGGCGAGCTATTATTTCAGCCAGCCCTTTTACACGGTGACCGGTACGGCTTCCATTGGGGGGGTGACCACAACGCTGGCTGGCAAGGCATGGCTCGACCGCGAATGGTCCAGCCAGCCTCTTGATCAAACCCAAAAAGGCTGTGACTGGTTTTCGCTGCACTTACCCTCGGGGGCAAAGGTGATGCTGTTTCGTCTGCGCTCCGACAGCACCGCCCCCTATCTGTCCGGCAGCTGGATTGCCCCGTCGGGCGATGTCACCCCGCTTGCGCGCGGCGACATTCGTCTGACCCCGCTCAACATGCACAGCGTTGCGGGCCGCACGCTGCCGACCCAGTGGCGCGTAGAGGTGCCGCGGCGCGGCCTTGATGTGCGCGTCGCCGCTCTCAACCCCGACAGCTATATGACCACGCTTTTCCCGTATTGGGAGGGGCCAATCACTGTGATCGGACATCTTGGCGCGACACCGGTTGAGGATGTGGGCTATCTGGAAATGACCGGATATTGAGCGTCCAGTTAAGAACCGCTCGCAATAACCGTGAAAAAACAAGGACATGTGACCATGTCGCAGTTGACCCGGCGGTTTGATCTGGTAGAGACTTGCCCAAATAGCGCGGGCGCAGACCCTGCGCTCTGACGTCGAGGATGACACCGTGATTGACTATGATGAGTTTTTCGATACGGCGCTGTCGCGCCTGAAGGAAGAAGGCAACTACCGGGTTTTTGCCGAACTCGAACGTCAGCGCGGTCATTTTCCAAGCGCGCGCCGCTATGTCGGCGACCGCGTGCAGGATGTCACGGTCTGGTGCTCCAACGATTATCTCGGCATGGGCCAGCATCCCAAGGTGCTGGCGGCGATGCAGGACGCGGTGGAAACCTACGGCGCCGGTGCAGGCGGCACGCGCAACATTTCGGGCACCACCCACGCGCATGTTCTCTTAGAGCAGGAACTTGCCGACCTACACGGCAAAGAGGCCGCGCTGCTGTTCACCTCGGGCTATGTGTCGAACTGGGCCACGCTGACAACGCTGGCCAGCCGCTTGCCGAACGCGGTGGTGTTTTCGGATGCTGGCAATCATGCCTCGATGATCGAGGGTATCCGCCATTCGGGCGCGGAAAAGCATATCTTCAAGCATAATGACGTGGCCGATTTGCGCGCCAAGCTGCAAGCCGTTGACCCGAGCCGCCCCAAGATCATCGCCTTTGAAAGTGTCTATTCGATGGACGGCGATATTGCCCCCATCGCGGCGTTTTGCGACCTGGCCGATGAATTTGGTGCGATGACCTATCTCGACGAAGTGCATGCGGTGGGTCTATACGGCCCACGCGGCGGCGGCATTGCCGAGCGCGACGGCCTGATGGACCGCCTGACCATCATCGAAGGCACGCTGGGCAAGGCGTACGGTACCGTGGGCGGTTATATTACCGGCTCGGCGGCATTGGTGGATTTCATCCGCAGCTTTGCATCGGGCTTTATTTTCACAACGGCGCTGCCGCCGGCGATTGCCGCCGCCGCGCAGGCCAGCATCCAGCATCTGAAAACCAGCGAGGTTGAACGCGCCCGTCACCGGCAAATGGTGGCCAAGGTGCGCCGCCGCCTTGATGCCATGGGCATCCCGCACCTGAAGAATCACAGCCACATTGTGCCGGTGATGGTGGGCGACCCGAAAAAGTGCAAAATGATCAGCGACCGCCTGCTGGAAGACAACGGTATTTACGTGCAACCGATCAATTATCCCACCGTTGCCAAGGGGACCGAGCGGCTGCGCCTGACCCCATCGCCGCTGCACAGCGACGCCGATCTTGACCATCTGATCGACAGTTTGAGCGCGCTGTGGAGCCACTGCGCCCTTGCGAGGGGCTTCAACGCCGCGTAAGTAGGTAAGGCGTGCACATATGTGCAGGCTGGGAAAGGGACCATGCGTGCACTTCGTGCGGCCCGTCCGGTGACTGTTGTTTGAGTTCTGATTGGTGGGTCGACTTCTCTTTCTGACGTGCGCATTGATCGCATTTTTTGCTGTATGCTGTGTTGCTGCGCCCTCTGTTGTTGCGCAGCAGGACGACAACGACGACCAGCAACGCATTCAGGTCGAAGATCAGGGCGACGGTGCCCAGCGGATCATTTTCGATCGCAGCTTTTTCGGCGAATTTAATGTTCTGACCGCGCTCGATATCATCGACCGTATTCCGGGCGCGAGCATCAGCGGCACCGGCGGCAACCGCGGCCTGGGGACGCAGGGCAATGTGCTGGTCAACGGCCAGCGTGTCAGCGGCAAATCAAACGACGCGCGCAGCACGCTGGAGCGGATCCCAGCCGCAACGGTGGAGCGGATCGAACTGATCCGCGGCATCGTGCCGGGTATCGACGTGCGCGGCGGCGGGCAGTTGATCAATGTCGTACTGGCCGAGGATCGCAGCCGCATCTCCGGCACCTATCAGGCCAATATCCGCTTTCCGGCCACCGGCGACTTTCGCTTGGGCGGCGAGGCGACGGCCAATTTTGATTTTGATGATTTCAGTGCCCTGATCGGCCTTGAATTCGGCGTATTTGAAGAACCGGGCGACGGCCCCGAACTGGTCACCGACGGTCTCGGTCAGTTGGTGGAAACGCGGCTGGAAGAGACCGGCTTTGACCGAAACCGCGGCACCTTTACCGGCAATTTCAGCTGGAACTTCAGCGGGCGGCGCAGCCTGGATATCAACACCCGGCTGGAATTTATCGAGGATATCAGCTTTGAAGTGTCCGATCGTTTCCTGTCCGACGGCGCGCTGTTGGAAAACCGCTTTTTCGATTCGGATGAAGACGAATGGTCGGGCGAAGTGGGTGTGGACTGGAAACAGCCGATTGGCGAGGCGCTCAGCTGGCAGTCCATTTTTGTTCAGCGCATGGCCCGCGAGGAAGAATTTACCGTCGACAGCATCGTCCCCGCTGGCGGGGTGACGACGCTGTCTGAACTGGCGGTGGTGCGCGATACCGGCGAGACGATATTGCGCAACACGCTCGACTGGCGCTTGGGCGGCGGGCATACGCTGCGTTTCGGGCTTGAGGGCGCGTATAACTTCCTCGACAGCGAATTGTCGATCGCCGCCGATGACGGTGACGGTCTTGGGTTGCAGGAAGTCGAGCTTGCCAATTCCAACACCCGGGTCGAGGAATGGCGCGGCGAGGCCTTTGTCACCCATACCTGGCAGATCGACCCCACCAGCACGCTCGACACGCTGGTGGCGGTGGAGGCCTCCAACATCAGCCAAAGCGGCGACACCGAGCTGAGCCGGACCTTTGTGTTTTTGAAACCCGAGATCACCTGGACCAAAAACCTGACCCCGCAAGACCAACTGCGCCTGCAGGTGCGGCGGCGCGTGGGTCAGCTTGATTTCGATGATTTTGTTTCCACCGTCGATCTGCGCGACGAAACCGAAGCCACCGGCAACCCCGATCTCAGCCCGCAGCAGCGTACGCGCCTGCAACTGACCTATGAACATCGCTGGCCCAATGATCTGGCACGGGTGCGCCTGCGGCCCTTTTATCTGTTTCTGGATGATGTGATCGATCTGGTGCCGGTCAGCCTGACCGACGATGCGCCGGGCAATATCGGCTCGGGCGAGCGCTATGGCTTCGAGATCGAGGCCAATGCACGGCTGGATGGTTTGGGCCTCAAGGGCGGGTTTATCTCGGGCGAATTTGAGTGGGGCGACAGTTCGGTCACCGATCCGCTGACCGGCGAAAACCGCGAAATTTCAGGCCGCAGCAATGTGCGCTGGGAAATCGAATACCGCCAGGATTTGACCGATATCGGCGTGGCGTACGGCTTCAGTGTCGAAAACCGGTCCGAGCGGATCGACTTTGAAACCAACGAGGAAGACCGCACCTTTCAAACACCTTTTGCCCGCGTCTTTGTCGAATGGGCAACGCCGCTGGGCGTGACGCTGGAGGCCGGGGTGCGCAATGTGTTCAACCAGCGCGAGCGGCGCGAACGCACGCTGTTTCAAATCAACCGGCTGGACGGGGCGATTAACGTGGTGGAAAACCGCGAACGGCGCTCTGGCCGCCTGGTGTTTGTCAATGTGCGCGGTACGTTTTAATACGAGCGCTTGGCTGCCTTAGATAATTTCATCCTCGTCAAACAGCGGGTCGGCTTCCAGTTGGCTTGTCAGGCTATCGAGCGTGGCCTCGGCATCAACGCTTTTGGCGATTTTGGCGATATGAAACAGGCCGTCACCCTCGTTGATCACCGGCATGTTGGACCGGCCGATCACCAGGCCCGGCGTGGTGACGGTGATGTCGTGTTCCACCTCGCCGAAGGGGTCTGAAACCGCACCGATCACATCCCCGGCCTCCACCTCGTCGCCCACCGATTTGAACGGCCGCAACAGGCCGCCCGCGGGCGCGCGCAACCAATAGCTGGATCGTGACTTCAGCGGCGGCGCCTTGGGCTGGCTGATCCCCTTGCGCGGTACCATGCCCAGGCTGTGCAGCACGCGCAAAATACCGGTCACACCCACACGTACGGCAAATTCGTCAAAGCGCAGGCCTTCGCCCGCTTCAAACAGCAAAATATCGACCCCGCGCTTTTGCGCCTCCAGCCGGAGCGAGCCCTCGCGAATGGGCGAGGTGAGGATCAGGGGCGCGCCAAACACCTCGGCCAGTTCCATACGGCGGCGGCTACCGGGCGAAACGCGGATTTGCGGCAGGTTGGCGCGGTGGATGGCGGCTGAGTGCAGGTCGATCCCGACATCGCTGCGGGTGACGACTTCGTCCATCATCAAATGCGCCAGACGCCCGGCGAGCGAACCCTTTGGGCTGCCGGGAAAGCAGCGGTTCAGGTCGCGGCGGTCAGGCAGATAGCGGCTGTGATTGATAAAGCCAAAGGTATTGACGATCGGAATGGCCAGCAAGGTGCCCTTGATCCGGTCCAGGCCTGGTGTGCGCAGAAGGCGGCGGACAATCTCCACGCC
>JASBSO010000076.1 GCA_030148905.1 Kordiimonadaceae bacterium
CCCTCCATAATCCACGGTAGGCCGTGTAAATAAAGCCTTTAAGCTTATCTGAGGCGTATTTCGCGACACGACAATACATCACCTAAAGCGGCTAAAATTGAAAGCCTCTCAATACCTATATTTTTGAGACAGCTTGATTTTGAGGGCCAAACTCCATAAGGTCCGGCGGCTAATCGGCGCGGGTGTAGCTCAGTGGTAGAGCATCAGCTTCCCAAGCTGAGTGTCGAGGGTTCGATTCCCTTCACCCGCTCCACTTTTTGCCCCATTCCCTGTCCTGTAACGAATAGGCTTGCGACATGTCTGTGACGATCTGGCACAATCCGCGCTGCTCCAAAAGCCGGCAGACGCTGGCGCTTCTTGAAGACCGCGGCATCACGCCGACCATCCGGCTATATCTGGAGGACGCCCCGACCGCAGACGAGATCAGGGATGTGCTGGCCATGCTGGGCCGAGCCCCGCGCGAGTTGATGCGCACCGGCGAAGCGGACTATAAGGCCCAGGGCCTGAAAGATGTCTCAGACGACACTGCCCTGATCGCCGCAATGGCGGCCACGCCCAAGCTGATCGAACGCCCGGTGGTGATCACTGGCGATAAAGCGGCGCTGGGCCGCCCGCCTGAAAGCGTTTTGGATATTCTTTAAGCGAGCCGCCGTTCCAGCAGCGGATAGTAGGCCGCCTGCAGCGCGCCGCGTGCGCCCATGAACACTGCAACCGCCACCCACAGGCCCGATAGGCCGTGGGCCGCAGCCAATGGCCCAACCGCCAGCGCATAAAGAATGCCCGCGCCGGCCATGGTGAGCGCCATGGCGCGCGTGGCGGTGGCCCCGATGAAGATGCCGTCAAACTGATAGCACCACACCGCAACCAGCGGGATAATCGCCAGAACAAGCCCGGCATCCCCCACGGCCATGCGGACGTCTTGAAGGCTGGTAATCACCGCGGTGATATTGGCACCAAAGGCGGCAAAGGCGAGCGAATACCCCGCCGCGCACACCATGGCCCACAGCGTCGTCCACATCACCCAGTGGCGAAACCGCGCCTTATCGCCGCGCCCATAAGCCGCACCCGACAGCGCTTCGGCGGCATAGGCAAAGGCATCAAGGCCCAGCGAGATCAACAGCAAATAGGTTGAGAGCACATGGCTGGCAGCCAGCGCCGCGGGCCCGATTTCGGCGGCTTCGCGGGTGACCGACGCCAGCACCGTCATCAGCACCAGCGTGCGCACAAACAGCCAGCCATTCACCCCCATCAACCGGCGAAGCGCGGCGCGCGACCAGGTGGCGCGGTGCCGGGCTTGGCGAACGGCAGCGCCCAGCATGCGCTGGCGGCTGACCAGCAGGGCACCGACGCCCAGCGTCACCGCCTCGGCGATGAAGGTGCCGAGCCCAATGCCACCCGCGCCCATATCGAGCCCCAGCACAAACACCATATTCAGCGCCGCATTGGTCAGGTTCAGCACCAATTGCAGCACCATGGTGTCGCGCGTGCGCTCGATCCCGATAAAATATCCGGTCAGGCCGTAGGTGATCAGCACCAGCGGGGCCGACAGAATGCGCCAGTTATAATAGTCCGCAAGCGGGCTGGTGACCGCAGCGGGCACGGCCAGCGCGTCAACCCCGATGGTCCACACAACCGGGCTTAGGAGGAGGATCGCCGCCCCGATGGCGGCCCCAGTTGCCGCAGACTGGGCGATATGCCGGGCAACCGCGACGCTGTTGTTTTGCCCTTTGGCCTGCGCCACTAGCCCGGTGGTGCCCATGCGCAAAAACCCAAAGCCCCAAAACAGGAAATTAAACAGCGTCGCCCCGGCCCCGATCGCCGCCAGATCGTTGACACCAGCGGCATTGCCGATGGCCCAGGCATCCACCAGCCCCACCAGCGGCGCCGACGACCCGGCGACAATGGCCGGTGCCGCAATGGTCCAGATTCGTCGGTGCGTCCCGGCAGAAGGGCCGCCGGGCTTAGCGACCGATTCCGACATAGCGGAAACCGGCTTCCTCGGCGCGCCCACCGGCATAAACATTGCGCAAATCCACCAGCACCGGTGCGGCCATCAGGGCCTTGGCACGGTCCAGGTCCAGCGCGCGGTATTGGTTCCACTCGGTCACAATCACCAGCACCGACGCGCCCTCCATGGCTTCATAAGGGTCGGTGCAATAGGTGATGTCGGGCATCATGGCTTTGGCTTCGTCCATACCCTTTGGGTCGTGCGCGGCGATGGTGGCCCCGGCCTGTTGCAGGATGGGGATGATATCCAGCGACGGACTTTCGCGCATATCGTCGGTATTGGGCTTGAAGGTCAGGCCCAGCACGGCAATTTTTTTGCCCTTCAGGTCGCCGCCCGCGGCGGTGATCACCCGGTCGGCCATGGCTTTTTTGCGCGTCTCGTTGACCGCGATCACGCTGGAGACAATGCGCATCGGCACACCGGCTTCTTCGGCCGAGTGCACCAGCGCGCGGGTATCCTTGGGAAAACAGCTGCCGCCAAAACCGGGCCCCGCGTGCAGAAACTTGCCGCCGATGCGGTTGTCGAGCCCGATGCCCTTGGCGACCTGCTGCACATCAGCACCGACCGCTTCGCACAGATCGGCCATTTCGTTGATGAAGCTGATCTTGGTCGCCAGAAAGGCATTGGCGGCGTATTTGGTCACTTCAGCGGTTTCGCGCTTGGTGAACAATACCGGCGTTTCGTTGAGATAGAGCGGCCGGTACAGCTCGCGCAAAACGTCGCGGGCCTTGTCGCTGTCGGTGCCGCACACCACCCGGTCGGGGCGCATAAAGTCTTCAATCGCCGAGCCTTCGCGCAAAAATTCGGGGTTGGAGGCCACGTCATACAGCGCGCGGTCTAGCTTGCCCTCCAGCCGCGCCAATATCTGCGCGCCGGTACCAACCGGCACGGTCGATTTGGTGACAATCACCGTATAACGCTTGATCAGGCTGGCGATTTCATCGACGGCGGCAAACACATATTGCAGGTCGGCATGGCCGTCGCCGCGCCGGCTTGGGGTGCCAACGGCGATAAACACCGCAGCCGCACCCGCCATCGCTTCTTTGAGGTCGGTAGTGAAGTGTAGGCGGCCCGCATCCATATTGCGGGCAACCATGCCTTCAAGGCCGGGTTCGTAAATCGGGATTTCGCCCTGCTTCAGGGCATCGATTTTCCCGGCATCCTTGTCGACGCACACCACATCATGCCCGAATTCAGAAAAACAGGTCCCCGAAACCAGGCCGACATAGCCGGTGCCAATGATTGCTATTCGCATGCTGTATCCTCGACAAAAGCGCCCACGGCGATGACTAGCGGGTTCCCCAAAAGATCACAAGGTCAGACTTGCACCCCGCCGTGCACGGCCACTGGGGTCAGCCTGCAGCGCACCGCTTTTAGCCCCGCATCAAACCCCCTGAAAAAACCCGGCAGAAAAATGAAGGATGGGCACAGTCCATTTCGTATGACAGCATGACCGGTGCAACAGGACACGAGCGGCACGCCATGGCAGCACAAAGCGCATGTTCTCCAAAAGCGGACACCGAACGCGCAAGCACGGGCCAAAACTTAACCTGGGGCGACGACGCTGACGACGAGGTGCTGATGGAGCGCATCCAGACCGGCGACCGCACGGCTTACCGCATATTGGTGGACCGATACGGCCTGCGTCTGCGCGGTTTGGCGCGCCGCTTTGTCGGCACGGCGGCGGACGCCGACGATGTTGTGCAAGATGTGTTTGTGAAGCTGTGGCAACGGCCCCGGCTCTATACCCCCGCGCGCGGTCGGTTTTCTGCGTGGGTGCGGCGCATGGTGGTCAACCGGGCGCTGGATTATCAGCGGCGCAGGTCGTTTCTGCCCTTGCCCGATGGCTTTGATGCACCCGACACAGGCACAAGCGCTGATGCGGCCATCGCCGCCGATCAGGACGCTGCACGGGTCATGCGGGCGCTGCGCGGCTTGCCTGCGCGGCAGCAAACGGCGCTGGTGTTGACCTATTTTGACGACCAACCCAACCGCGAAAGCGCCGCGGTGATGGGGATGAAGATCAAAGCCTTTGAGTCGCTTTTGCTCAGGGCGCGATCGGCACTCAGGCGCAAGCTTGACGTGCTGGAAAGGAATCGCAGATGACCGAGAACGACGCATTTGAACACCGGTTGAAGGTCGCCGCCGCGCATGCGCGCGCCCATGACGATAGCATGGACGCTGATGCATTTCTGGCGCGGCTTCATGACGTGCCGGGCCGCCACCCGCAACACCGGCCCGTAGGCAAGGCGGTCCTTGCCTATATTGGCGGGCTGTTTGCAGCGCTGGGTGCGGGCCTCACTATCGGTGTGCTGAGCGTGCAAGCCGACGATAGCGACGCCGCCGTGCTTGAGGCGCTTTTTACCGGGGATACTGTGTTTATCGATGTGCCAGAGGAGGCCGAAGGTGACTAGTCGCTGGATTTTCGCGCTGCTGTTTGTGTCGTTGGCGTTCAACATTTTGATTGTCGGTGTTGGCATTGGGCGGCATATCGCCGCACCGCAGGGCCCGGGCGGCGGCGAGCGGCCGCCTGCATTTCCGGCACGGCACATGCTGAGGCTCGCGCCCACCGAAGCGCGCCCCGACATCCGCGCCGTGTTCCGTCAGACCCGCGCAGGTCACCGGGCGTTGATGGAAGAGCGCAAAGCGATCGAGGACGAGGTGCGCAGCCTGCTGCGGCAAACACCTTTTGATCAGGGCCGGTTTACCGCTCTGATGGAGGATCACCGCATCCTTAACCAGCGCATGGTCGGTGCGCCGGCGGATGTGTTGATTGCGGTCGTGCCGATGCTCAGCGACGAAGGGCGGGCCCAACTGGCCGATACGATCTTTCAGCGCCGCAGGTTGCCGCAGCGGCGCTGACCGCCGCCTTTCAATACCGCATGAAGGGGTTAAGGATCCAGCCAAGCGGGCCGTGGAATTTCAGTGGCGCGTCGGTGACGGCAAAACACAGGCAGCCTAGCGCACTGTCAGCCACCGGGCTGTGGGCATCGGTGCTGTCATTGACGACAAAATCGCCTGCGGCCACGGTTTCTTTCTGGTCGGTATAGGCGCCCTCCAGCACCAGCGTATATTCGCGGCCCCGGTGCGTGTGCTGCGGCACAGAGCGTCCGGGGGCGATCCACAACAGGCTGGCTTTCAGCCCGTCACTCCCAGTGTCGAGATGATATTCGCGCACGCCGCCGCCGCGCGATTTCCATTTCAAACTGTCCAGCGAACCAGGCAGCAACCGGCGCAGCGGCAAGGGCACCACCGCCTGCGTGTGGGCATCAACGGGGCTGAGGGGCTGCGTTTCAGCAGGCGCATCGCCGTCATTGATGCGGCTCATCACCAGATCAAAGGCATCGCTTGCAATCTCGGTCGTGGCATCTTCGTCTTCCAGCAGGGCCCCACCAACCGCGGTCAGCGCCTCGACAGATGCGCGAGCATCCTGATTGAGCGCCACATAGCTCGCCATCATCACATCAAGCGACGGCGGCAACGTGCCCGCTGCATGGTCCAATAACATCATGTCGGCCGGGTTTTTCTCGACCATAATCCGCTCCTATAACATCGCCGCGTGTCTGCGGGTCTTACATGCCTTGAAAGCCATCGGTCTCTGGGTCGACCATGCCGCGCAAGCGGCCAAGCGCAAGCCGAATGCGCGACTTGATGGTACCCAATGGAACCCCAAGGTCGTCCGCGACCTCGGTGTGGCTTTTGTCTTCAAAAAAGGCCTTTTGAATGACCTCCAACTGTTCTGCGGGCAGCTTTTTCAGCCTGGACCGCAGGGTTTCATTCTGTTGCAGGGCAAACACATCCTGATCGGCGCCGCTTGTTGTACGCTCAACATGCGCAAAATCATCTTCCTGCAGTTTGGGGCGGTTTTCGCGGCGCAGATAATCCAGCCGCTTGTTCCGCACAATGGTAAACAGCCATGTCGACGGTGACGCCTTGGTGCGGTCGAACTGATGCGCCTTGCGCCACACCGAAATCATCGCTTCCTGCATCACTTCTTCGGCGGCTTCGCTGGGCAGCCCGCCGCGCATGGAAAAGGATTTTAGGCGCGGCGCAAATTCGCGGAACAATGCGGCAAAGGCCGCCTTGTCGCGCTCGGCTGCAACGCGCTCGATCCAGTCTGCGGCGAGCATCACCTTGTTCACACCGTCTCTCCCACGCGCGCCCACAAATCTGTGGCGCGGTGTCGTATAGTTTTGTCGACGGTGATCAGACATGCCAGCCTTCCACTGCTTAACGTATTTCTGTCCTTGATACGCAGCATGTGAGGAAAAGGTTCAGTCTGGCAGCGATAATGTGTCTGCATCTTGCCCGATCACGGCGTCAATATGGCTGACGGCATCAGCGTCCATCAACCGCAGAAGGTCGCGCTCGATCCGGGGGACAAGCGACGGCCCCTCATAAACCAGCGCGGAATACAGCTGCACAGCGCGGGCACCAAGCCGCATGCGCCGATACACATCGGCCCCCGACGCCAGTCCGCCAACCCCGATAATCGGCACATCCGGCCCCAGCTTTTGATAAAGCCGTGCCACAACCGCGTCGGCGCGGGTGGTCAAGGGGGTACCGGACAGGCCACCGGCTTCCCCCTTGTGACGGCTTTTTAAGTTATCGGGCCGCGCGGTGGTGGTGTTGGTGGCAATGACGCCGTCCAGGCCAGTGGTTTTGACGACCTCGGCAATATGGTCGATACCGGCACCGTCAAGATCGGGCGCGATCTTGACAAAGACCGGCACATGGCGGCCGTCGGTGTCTGCCGCGGCGCGGGCGTCCAGCACCGCAGACAGCAGCGCGGGTAAACTGTCCCCCTCTTGAAGGGTTCGCAGGCCCGGTGTGTTGGGGCTGGAAATATTGACCGTGATATAATCCGCCAGCGGCACCAGCCGCTCGGCCCCGATGCGGTAGTCGGCGATGCGGTCCGCGCTGTCTTTATTGGCGCCGATATTAGCTCCGACAGGTCCCCAGCGAAACCCCGGCGGCGGCAGGCGTTTCAGCCGGTCGGCAAAGGCATCCAGCCCGCTATTGTTAAACCCCATGCGGTTGATCACCGCGCGGTCGCGGCTCAGGCGAAACAAACGGGGTTTCGGGTTGCCGGGCTGCGGTTTGGGGGTCACTGTCCCCGCCTCGACAAAGCCAAAGCCCGCGCGCAACAGGCCGCTTATGGCCTCGCCGTCCTTATCGAACCCGGCGGCCATCCCGATCGGCGAGCGCAGATCAAGGCCGGCCACCTGCATCTGAAGGCGCGCGTCGGGGCGGTGGCGCGGGCCAAAGCCGGTGGCCAGCGCCTGCACCGTGATGCGGTGTGCGGTCTCGGGCGGGAACAGATGCAAAAGGCGGATCAGGGCTTTGGTCATGATATGATGTGCGTGTTACCTAGGTCGGGCAGGGCGAACGTAGCGCCCACACGCCGAAGCGTCCAGTGCCGGGTCACCGCCGAGAGATCAAGCGGCGCATAGAGGTGCGGAAAGCCGTTTTCGGTGCGCAAGGCACCCGGCGGCAGGGTTGCATCCTGCACTTCTGCCAGAACAACACCGTCCACGTCGCCGAAAAACCGGGCAAGGGTGCCGTCAAGCTGCGATGCGAACGAAAAATGGATAAAGCCGTCGCGCCTGTCGTCCGCCGAGCCGTCAAACACCCCGGCCGCCTGGCAGCTGTGCCATTCCCTGATGCGAAAGACCTTGTAGATCATTGGTGCGTGCGTGCCTTTGATAGATATTTTGACATCATAACCCCGATTACTCGATCACCGGTCCCGAGGTGCCTGCGCGCTCCAGCGGGCGAATATCAGAAATCCGGCAGGTATACCCCTCGCGGCTGATCAGTTCGTCGCGGCCTGCGCACAATTGCCCGGCAACCGGGACATAGGTGACATAGCCGTGAAAGGCGAGGTCGGGGCAGCTGTCGCGCACCTGCAGCACCCAGGCACGCCCGTCACCGGTGACCATGCGCACCCGGTTGGCGGCGATCACTTTGACGTCGCGCACACCGCGCACCGTCAAACAGGGCGCAGGGTCGTCCTGGTTCATCGACGCCGTTTCAGCTGGCGCGCTGGCGGGGCCGGGGCTTTGCCACAGGGCTGCAAGGATCAAGGCGCGGAAAACAACCATGTCTGACGCTATCACAGCGGCGCACACACGAACATCATCAATTGGGGGATTTATCGAACCCGCCCTTGACGCACCGGCCCGCAGTGCCGACATCTAAGGCATAGCGAGGTCGATATGTTTCAAGAATTGTGGCGCGGATTTCGAGAAGGCTTTGTTGACGCCTTTCGTTTGATGGGGCGCGCTGTCAAGCGTGTCTTTGGTCGGCTCGGCCTGGCCGTTGGGGATATTTCGGCCGGGCGCTGGGTCCAGATCGCCCTGGCGCTGCCGCTGGTGTTTTTCGCTTATATTCTGATCGGCATGCCGATCCAGCACCGCATCGACACCGAAACCGACCTTGACCGGTTGGTGGACCGCAGCCGCCCGATCCAGTCGGTCGAGGTGGTGATGGCGCTGATCCGCCGCGAAGCCCGCGACCATAACTGGACCCCCAACGACCCGTTTTTTGTGCCCGGCTTCTGGCTCGACAATATGCCCAACTTCCAGCGCGGTATGATGGGGGCCGTCTCGCGCTTTACCTTTGAATTGCGCGACCAATTGGGCCGTCAGCGCGGCTCGTCGGCGTCCGACGCGGATTTGGAGACGGCCGCAGGCAATCTGGCCATTGAAGCTGACCGTTGGGTCATTGATTTTTCATCGAGCTGGCTGCCAACCCGGCCATCCGACGGGTTTTACCGCGAGGGCGCGGCGCGCCTGCAAGCCTATAGCGAGCGGTTTGCCAGCGGCGAAGCGGTGTTCGACCGGCGGGCGGATAATCTGCTGGCCACATTGGACCGCGTCGCGCTGGACCTTGGCGCCTCGTCGGCAGCGCTGGATGACTATATCGCCCGCAATGCCGGCGGGATCGGCCCCGATGTTGGCGTCGATAATCTTTTTTACCGGGTCAAGGGGCAGGTGTATGCCTATGTGATGATTTTGAAGGCGCTCAGGCGCGATTTTGCTAAAATCATCGCCGAAAAAGAACTCGACCCGATGATGGACGCCCTCATTGCCAGCCTGGAGAAAGCCGCGCGGCTCGACCCCTGGCTGGTGACCAATGGTGCGATTGACGGCCTGTGGGCCAACCATTTGTCGATACAGGGCTTTTATTTGCTGCGCGCCCGCACGCAACTGCGCGAAGTCACCTCGATCCTGTTGGCATAATGCAACTGTGCCCGGTCCGGGGCTTGCGGTCTCGGCCATTCGCTGGCAAATTTGCACCACGGGATCAGGGAAAGGCCGCCAATATGGCCGACAACACAGACACGCATCAGGAAACCACCGTGCACCGGCCGCTCAAGCCGGTCTCAAAGCGGTGGCGCAAATTTGTGGTGGTGGTCGACGGCACGCCGGAATCAAAGGTGGCTTTGCGCTTTGCCGGCAACCGGGCGTCGCACATCACGGGCGGCGGGGTGATTTTGTTTCACTGTATTCGCCCCGGTGAATTTCAACACTGGATGACCGTTGCCGACCGGATGGCGATTGAAGCCCGCGAAGAGGCGGAAACGCTTTTGGACAGCGAAAGCAAAAAGCTGGAAGAGGTCCACGGCGTCCGGCCCGAATGCGTCATCGCCGAAGGCGAGCCCAAGGTGGAATTGTTGAAGCTGCTGCGCGAGTCGCCCGATATCTTTGGCCTGGTTCTGGGGTGCGGCGATCAGGGGGAACCCGGCCCTTTGGTGGAATATTTCGTTCGCGAGGGCGTTCAGGCGCTCAACTGTCCGGTGTTTTTGATTCCCGGCACCATGACCTTTGAACAGGTGGATGCGCTGGCTTAGCCGCCACTTTTTTCACTGTCGTGTATCAGGGCGTCCAGGCCCGCTTGGTAGGTTGGATAGGCGAGCCGCACTCCCAGCTCATCCTTGATCCGGTCGGCGCGGACGCGCTTCGATTCGCTGTAAAAACTGCGGGCCATATCGCTCATCTCGGCCTCCTCCAGCGGTTCTGCGGGCGGTGGGTCGACGCCCAGCAGCTTGGCGGCATAGACGATCACGTCCTGCGGCGGGGCGGGTGCGTCGTCGGCCAGGTTATAAATCCGGTAGGGCGGCAGCGTGGCCGCCGCGTCCATGGCGGCCATGACGGCAGCGGCGATGTCCTCCACATGGATGCGGCTAAAGACCTGTCCCGGCTGAATGATACGCCGGGCCTTGCCGGTGCGTAGGCTCTCGAGCGCGTTGCGCCCGGGGCCGTATATCCCGGCCAGACGAAAGATCGACAGCGGCACTCCGGCTGCGCGGGCGCAGGCCTGCCACAGCGCTTCGGCCTCCACGCGGCGCTGTCCGCGCGCAAGACCGGGGGCGGGCGGCGTGTCTTCGTCCACCCACGCACCGCCGTGGTCGCCGTAGACATTGGTGGACGACAAATACCCGATCCAACGGAGATGCGGGGCGGCGCTGATCATAGCCTCGTAGCGCGGCAGCACCGGGTCGCCCGACTTGGGGGCGATGCTCATCAGCACGTGCGTGACGTCTGCAAGGCTGTCGGCGCTGATGGCCTCGATATCAAGCGCGGCCACACCGCGGGCGTGCAGGTCGGCTTTGGCTTCGGTGCGCCGGTAGGTGCCGCTCAGCCGCCATCCGGCATCTGCGGCGCGCGCCATCACCGCGCGGGCGGTGTATCCCGGCCCAAACACCAACAAGTGCGGCCTGTGATCGGGGCTTGCATTTTCCTTGGTCACTCGCCAAAACCCTTATCTATGAAGAGAACTGTTTTGCCGAGCATAGCCGGGCTTGTTGTGGCCGTCACCGGCCTTGTGCCGCACCCGGCGGCGGCGCAGGAAGACGAGGTTGCCCGCCGCTATGATGCGTGTTTGACGCTGGCGGAGGTGCAACCCTCCAAAGCGATCAATCAGGCGTTCGAGTGGAATGCCGAGGCCGACAGCGCGCTGGCGCGCCACTGTTTGGCGATCGGCCTGTTTCATTTGGGCGAATATCGCGTTGCGGGCGAACGGCTGGAAGCGCTCGCCGAAGACATGCGCCTTGGTCGCGGTATGCCGGTTGTCGAAGGGCGGCGGCTGACGGCCGATTCGACGCTTCTGGGCGATATCTACGATCAGGCCGCCAATGCCTGGCTTCTGGCGGGCGAGGTGACCCGCGCGCAGGACGCCATCGACAAGGCGGTGTCACTGATCCCCGACGGGACGCCCGAGCTTGCAACCTATCTTTTGGACCGTGCGCGTATTGCCGCGGCGGACGAAGACTGGGGCCTGGCCTATGACGACCTGTTGAAAGTCCGCACATTGGACCCGCGCAGGCGCGATGTGCTGCTGTTGTTGGCCTCTGCGGCACGGCACCTGAACTATGGCCAGGAAGCAGAAATCGCCTTAAACAACTATTTTGTCAGCTATCCGGATGACCCGGCGGCTTATCTGGAATTGGGCAATTTACGCGACCTGCAGGGCCGCACCGATGATGCCCGCACAGCCTATCTCAAGGTGTTGGGCCTCGAGGCCGATGGCCCCAGCGCTGATGCGGCGCGCGCCAATTTGGCGCGTATCGACCTGAACAGCAGCGCCGACTGAGCCCCTCGGGTCAGGACAGGATCAGGACAGTGTCCTGACCTAAAACCGTATTTTGGCTTCGAACAGGTCGGGCAGATTGTTGGCGAACAGCACCGCGTCGCCCGCCCGCCACTGGCTGCGCGCGGCGGCCTCGGCCTCGGCCTGTTTGGCAAATTCGTGGACCTGTTGGTCCTCTTGGGCGGCCGCCCTGAACGCCGGCACAAAGGTGGGCATGCGGTCGGACGATACGGCGTAGAGGATATCCACATGCTGCGCCGCCAGCGCGCCCAGCCGGGCATGCTCGCTGTCGTGCTTTGCGCCCAGTTCCACCATGCCGGGGGTGATCAGAATGCGCCGCCCGCCTGCGGCTTTGTCGACCAGCCGGTCAAGCAGCGCAAGCCCCGCCGCCAGCCCAACCGGGTTGGCGTTATAGGCGTCGTCGATGATCGTTGGCGTGCTGGCATTGCCTTTGAACACTTCCAGCCGGTGGCGGGTCTGCGGCGCGGTGGTCATGGCCCCTTTGATCACCGCCCAGGGCACGCCCACCGCGCGGGCGACGGCAGCGGCCAGCGCCATATTGCCGCTTTGGTGGCTGCCATAAAGCGGCGCGCGCAGGCTGTGGGTTTCGCCTGCATCCACAACCGTGATTTCGGTGCCGTCTGCGTCCTCGGTTACGCCGGTGACCTTGAGGTCGTCTGCGTCTTTGCCCACTTTGATATAAGTACCGGGGCGCTTGGCGATTTCGGTTGCCATCAGGTCAGCGGGAATGCCGTCGGTGGACACAATCACCGGCCCGCCTGATTTTATTGTGGCCTCGGCCAGTTCAAACTTGGCGTCGGCCACGGTTTCCAGCGTTTTGAAGCGTTCATAATGCGCCATGCCCACGGCAGTGATCACCCCCACCTTGGGCGGGGTGAAGGCGCACAGTCGCGCGATCGAGCCCGGCCCATATGCCCCCATTTCGACAATGAAATAGCGGTGTTCGGGCTTTAACTGCTCGCGGATGACGCGGGTGATGCCCATTTCGGTGTTCACGCTACCGGGCGTGGCGAGCGTGGGCGCTGCACTCGCCAGAAGATGCGCGATCAAATGCTTGGTCGAGGTTTTGCCGAACGACCCGGTAATCGCGATCACGGTGGGGTCGCGCTCGGCCAAAACCCTCTGCGCCTCGGCCTTGAAGCGGGCCTTCACCCGCGCCTCAAAGGGGGCCAGCAGCCGGTTTGCCGCCATCAGCAAAAACGGTAGCGCCTGGATGATCAGGATAAGGCCAACAAGCGTCGCATTGAGGCGCATGTCGATGCCGCCGAGGGACGGCACGATATGCACCAGCGGCACCAGCGCCGCCGTCAGCACAAGGGCAAGCGCGAACGCCACCCATAGAATTCGGTTGGCGCGCTGCGTGCGCACCAGCGGCTTTTTGGAGTTGCGCCTCAATCGCATCGACGCCCAAAGCCCCAAGGCAATCGCGATGATGAAGATTACCGCGACGATGATACGGGGCCATGCTGACGTTGAATATAAGATCTCGGTATTGATCAGGCCGGCAAGGAGAACGCCGAGCGTGAAACTCCGGTCCCACGCACCTTTGTCGCGCCACCAGGCGGGAAAGCGGCTGTTGTCATATTCCTCCTGCTGGAAAAACATCAGCAGGGTCAAAAGCCGCTGCCACACCAGCCACAAAAACAGCAACAAGCCGCCAGTCAGCACCATCATCACGGGCGTCATAGGCCGGTCTCCGTCAAAAAGGCGCGAATCAAGGCCTCCACCTGATAGGCCCCGCGGTCCAGAATGTCGAAATGGCCGTAGCCGGGCAACACATGCAGCCGCGCATCGGGCATGACGCGCTTGTAAATTTCGCCCAAAACCGGCGGCGCTTCGGTGTCGCGGTCGCCGTAGATCAGCAGCACCGGGCAGGCCACCTGATGCGCGACCGCGCCCAAGTCTTCTGAGACGACTTTCACAAAGGTCTGCCTCAGAGCGCCTGCAGCTTTATAATCGACGCTGCCATAGCGCTGGCGAAATTGTTCGCGCAGGCCCAGATCACTGACCCGGTCGGCGGCCCCGGCCAGTCTGCCCATCAGCCTCAGGCCCGCAGCGCGCATATGCCACAGCGGCGAGCGCGGGCGTTTGGGCCCGGCGCCGGCGATAAAGATCAGCGCTTTCACCCGCTCGGGCGCGAGGCGCGCCGCCTGCACCGCCACGCGGCAGCCAAAGCTGTGCCCCACCACTATGGTTGGGTCTTTGAAATCGGGCTGCGCCAATAGCGCGCGGGCATAGTCTTCGGTCCCGGCATCGTCCGCCAGCTGTTCTGCCGCGCCAAAGCCTGGCTGGTCGTAGAGAATATGCCCCGCCTCGCGGGCAAATTGCCCGGCAATACGGGCAAGGCCGCGCCGGTCCTGCCCCCAGCCGTGCAGCCACAGCCACGGCTGCGTGCCGTCCGGGCCAAGCCGGTCATAAGGCCAGGCTGTGGTTACGGCTTCAGTCATCGCTGCGGAAAATCTGCCCGCCGCCAAGAATGGCATCGGTGCTGCGCCGGTCGGCGGCGGTGCGGGCCTTGGCCTCGTCGATCATCGCGCTGGTCAGCGCCAAAAAGCTCAGCGGGTCTTCGGCCGCCTCCCACAGGAAAAAGGCAAAGCTGCCGGGGATGGGGTTGACCTCATTGAGCCATATTTCGCCGGTTGTACCGTTGGAGAGAAAGTCGATCCGCACACTGCCGCCCAGGTCCATGGCGGCGAACAGCGCGGCGGCATCGCCGCGGATTTGTGCGATTTGCGCGTCGGTCAGGTCATCCGGGTTCAGCGTGCGGTTCAGGCTCGCCATCCCTTCGGACGGGCCGGCCTTGGCCTTAGGTGCGCCGGGCGACCCACCCGCCAGATATTTATTTTTGAAATCAAGCGTTTCGGCTTCGGTTTTGGGGCGCTCGATCGCCGAGGTGGCCACTGTACCGTCCGCACGGCGGCGCACCGCGACATTATATTCAACCAGATTGTCCACGCAGGGTTCGACAATCGCGCGGGTATCGAACTTGAGCGCTTCCGCCAGCCCGGCCACCAGCGCGTCGCGGTCGCCCGCCTTGCGCACGCCGATCGACGAGCCCAGCGTCAGCGGTTTGACGATCAGCGGATAAGCGAACGCATCCCCAAGGCTGGCCTTGAGCGCCGCCTCGGCGTCGCCGCCGTCGATAAAGCCGTCCTTCGGGCGCACAAACACATGGTGCGGCAGCACCGCAATGCCACTGGCATCAGCCAGACGCTTGGTTTCGGCCTTGTTCATCGCCAGCGCTGAGCCAAGCGCGGGCGAGCCCGAATAGGGGATCCCGGCGAAATCGAGCATACCCTGCAGGGTGCCGTCCTCGCCGTTGCTGCCGTGGATCGCGGGGATGATCAGGTCAAAGTCATGCGCCTCGGTGCGGCTACCCAGCAAGCCTTTACGGTCAAACAGCAATTTGGGCTGGTCTTCGGGGGCAAGGTCAAGGCGTACGGGCGTCAGTTCGGTTTCTTTGGCGGGCGTCAGTGGGTAAAACGACCGGTCGCGCAGCGCGTCGCCGATCCACCAGCGGCCTTTGGGGTCGATATACAGCGGCATGCCGTCGAATCGCACCGGGTCAAGGGCTTCAAGGCACTGCAGCCCGGTCAGGATGCTGACATCATGTTCGACGCTGCGCCCGCCAAACATTACGATCACGCGTTCTTTACTCATCGCTGTCCTTGCCCCGAAACCTATTGTACACCGCCATAAAGGCCGCCCTTTCCTTGCTGTTTAGCGAACTCAGCCACAGCGGCAAAGGAAAAACCCCGATCATGGCACTGCGATGGCAACACGAGGGCGGCTTGCGCGCAGGTGGGCCTTGTGTCTAGGGTCGCGTGATTTTGTGGTCGCGCGGTGCGCGCTACATGTTTTGCGTGGAAGGGTCCAGCATGAAAGCACTATTCAAACCGGTGGCAGCCATTGCACTTGCCGCATCGCTTAGCGGTGCCGCCGGTGCCCAGCGCGACTTCAGTCAGGTTGAGATCACCGTCCAGCAGGCGCGCGGCAACATTTATACGCTCTTTGGCGCGGGCGGAAATATCGGCGTATCCATCGGCGACGAGGGCGTCTTTTTGATCGATGACCAGTTTGCCCCGCTGACCGACAAGATTGTTGCCGCACTGGCGACGCTGACCGACAAGCCGGTGAAATATGTGATCAACACGCACTATCACGGCGACCATACCGGCGGGAACGAAAACCTGGGCAAGCGCGGTGCGATCATTTTGGCGCATGACAATGTGCACAAACGCGTCCTGACCCGCGTTGTTGACGCCATGGAGAAAAAGGGCGACGGCCCCGGCCCGGCATCGCTTCCGGTGATCAGCTTTTCAGAAAATCTGTCGCTTTACATCAATGGCGACGAGGCGCGCGCCGTGCATGTGCGCAACGCCCACACCGACGGCGACAGCCTCATTCATTTCAAAGGCGCCAATGTGCTGCATATGGGTGACACCTTTTTCCTTGGCCGCCTGCCTTATATTGACGCCGGTGCGGGTGGTTCGCTTGTGGGTGCGGTCGCCGCGATCGACACCGCGCTCGGCCTTGCCGACGCCGACACCGTTGTGATTCCGGGGCACGGGCCGCTCGCTGGCAAGGATGACCTTGCGGCTTACAAGGCCATGCTGGAAGACGTGCAGGGCATTTTGACCGCGCTGAAGGCGACCGGCATTTCGCAAGAAGATGCGGTCGCGCAGCGCCCGCTGGACAGCATTGGCGAGCGCTGGCTGGCCGCAGGGCCCGAATGGACCGATCGCTTCATCGGCTTTGTTTGGCAGGGCCTGTAGACGCGACAGCTAACCATCGCTGATAAACCCGCTCAGGCCCTTCACATAGGCTTCAAAGGCGGCGCGGCCCTCGGGCGTCAGCGCCGCCGTTGTCAGCGGCTTGCGGTCGACAAAGCGTTTGTCCACCGCCACATAACCGGCGTCTTCCAGTTTTTTGAGATGGACGGAGAGATTGCCGTCGGTGACCTTGAGCGCGGTTTTCATCGCAGCAAAGCCCGCCTCTCCGGCGCTGGCCAGATAGGCCATGATCGCCAGCCGCACCCGTGAGTGGATCAAGTCATCCAGTTTTCGGTAATCAAAATCACCCACAAGTTTAGCCTTCTGCGCCGTGGTCTGGGCCCATATGATCGCGCCGGGCGGATGCCATCAACACCAGCCCCGGCACCATCAGAAAAGCGATAAAAAACACCGCCTGCGCCACCAGCGACTCGATCGTCAGCGCCGGTACCACAGCATAGGCGATATAAGCCACCCACCAGGCGACAGCGACCAGATACAGCCACCGCACGCGGTTCAGGCTGGCGGTGACAAAAAAGCCGATACCGCTGATCGCGCAGGATTGAATGGCAAGCTGTCGCCCGTCAAAGGCGTTGGCGCCTGTGAACATCAGCACCAGTCCCATCAGCGACACCAGCCCCATCCCAACCCACACGGCACGGTATCCGACCAGAACGGGGTTGGGGCTGTTGGTGGTGGGTGCATCGCCGCGCGCACGGTGGCCCAAAAGAAAACTGCCAACCCAGCCCGCAGCCGTGATCGGCGTCCAGATCGCCAGCGGGTCAAGGCCAATGCTGCCCACTGCACGCAGATATAGCGCAAAAAACGCCAGCGCCAGCAGGCCGCCCCACAACACAAGATGCCGCCCGTCAACATGCACGCGGGCGCGGCCCTCCTGCATCATGGCGGAAATCAGTGCCAGGTCATGCGCGGCATTCTCAGCACCCGGTTCGGGCAAAAGGG
>JASBSO010000077.1 GCA_030148905.1 Kordiimonadaceae bacterium
TTGATGAAGTTTTCCCTGTCCCCCGACCTGGATGCGGGCGCAGCGCGCGCTAGCTTTGCCGAGCGCGGTTTTGTGCGCCTTGCGCCGCTGGTGCCCGACAATCAGGTGCGCTTTCTTATTGAAAGCCTGTCACAGGCGGCAGGCTGGATGATGTTTTTCGACAGGGGCAACGGCGACGAGCATGTGGGCAACGACCGCATGCGCACCATGACCGACCGCAACCGCCGGGCGCTGAGCACGTCGATCTATCAAAATGCTGCCGGGCAACCTGGGTATGTGCATCAGCGGCTGCAAATCGACCTGATGCGTCAGGCCGAGCCCGATGTGGTCACTGGGGTGTATGACTTTCACCAGTTTCTGAATTCAGATACCTTTGCAGACCTGGTCAAAGAGGTCACCGGCGTCGACACCTGGTCGGCGATCAGTGTTGACGGGTTTCACCGTACCACCAACCAGTTCATGAACCGCAATATCGGCACCAAGGGCGACGCGCGCCGACAGCTTGGCTACGAGGTTGGCCTGTCGGGCAGTTGGCGGCCCGATTTTGGCGGCCAGCTGGCGTTCTTCAATGACGCAGGCGACGCTGACCCGGCCTTGATGCCGGTGTATAACAGTCTGACGCTGTGGCGCGCTGACAAGGACTTCGCCGTCTTCCCAGTTGCGCCCTACTGTCCGAATATTCGTCTGTCGGTCGCAGGATGGTGTTCGGGCGAGTAACGCGGTTATCCTACCGTGCTGATAGCGTCTTTTCCAGCCAGCCTGAGCTGCTGATCACATCCAGATTTTTGCGCAAAAGCGCACGAAATGCGGCTGTTTCCGGTGTTGTTTTGCAGGTGATGCCGTCCGATGTGGTCTCGAAAACCAGTGCGGTCGGGCGCACCTTGTCGCGCACATTGAGGCGGTTGGAGATCAGCTCCAGATCATAGTCGAACCCTACCAGCGCCTCAACGCGGCCCTGGGTCAACAACTCTACCATTTGTACCTGATCCTGAATGGAAAACAGTGGCTCCAGCCCGTGCTCGCGGGCAATGCGGCGCAAATTGACATCGATAGCAAAGGGTGTGGTTCTGAGGTCGGCAGGTGCGCTCAGCGGCGGCCCATCCGCGCGCACATAGGCCGTGACACTCAGTGTCAGAACCGGACCGATAAACTCGACCGTTGAACCTGGCGCATCGGGGTCCATAAAGCTGTCGGTCGAGACAAACAGGCAGTGCCGGTCAGGCTCCAAGAATGTGCGTCTGGCCCGGCCCGACGGCAAAAAATCAACGACAACATCGCCCGCATAGCCGTCAACAAGGCGGTCGAAAACCTGATTATATGGGCCACTGCCGCCCGGCTGATAGGTATAGGGAATTTCCAGACTGACAATGCGCATGGTGGGGGCGTCTGCTGCACCGCTGCCTTGCTGGCCGAAGGCATATGCACCGAAAGCACTCATCAGCACCGCCAGGCCCGCAGCGCTTATGCGCGTTAAAATCATGCCAAGCATCATAACCCCCGCCGTGATCCTAGAATACAGCCTGCGAAGCAGCACACCTGTGGGCAGGGCCTTGCATGAAAACTCTGCCGTCATCCTTGCCTTTTCCGCCGCACCCCCGTAGACGGGGCGTGAGAACGCACATTCCGGAGTGGTATCATGGACTTTTCTTTCGCTCAACAACCCGACGTCAGCGCTGGGCAGAAAACCTATAAAGAGGTTGGTGTTGCCCGGTTTGCCCCGGTTCTAGGCGAAGACCAGTTGCGTCCGTTTTTGGAAAGCTTCACCGGCGTACCGGACTGGGTCATGGCGTATATTGTCGGCGATGACGAGCGCTCGCTCAGTGCCGAAGCGGTGGGGGCCATGTCGCCAGACGAGCGCCAGGCCCTCTCGAACGAGATCAATAAAAATGCCGGCAAGCAGCCCGGATATGTGCATCAGCGCGTGCCCGTCGACAAAATTGCCGAACATCGCACCGGAGCACCACACCCGATGTTCGACATGCGCGACTTTATTCGCTCCGATGCGGTGGGCACCCTGGTCAAGGATGTGACAGGCCGTGACGACATTACTAACGTCACGGTTGATATTTACACCTACGGTCCCAATCAGTTCCTTAATCACAATATCGGGAGCGCCGGCGATCCAAAACGTCGTATTGGCTATGAATTGACCTTGTCGGCAAACTGGCGGCCGGACTTTGGTGGCTATCTGGCGTTCTATGATGCCCTTGGTAATCACGCGCCAGGCCTAGGCCCAGCCTATAATTGTCTGACACTTTGGGATGCTTCCAAGGGGTATGCGATCACACCTATCGCGCCTTATTGTCCGTTTATGCGCTTCTCTGTCGGCGGTTGGTTCATCGCAGATTAAACTATCGTTTGGGGCTTGCGTGTGCGCCTGCGCCAGCGCTAGGCTCCCCTCACATTCGAGAGGGGAGTCATTTCCATGCGTATTTTCTTCACCGCTCTGCTGGTTGCAGGGCTATCCTTTACCGCCGTGGCGCAAAAAAAGGCGCTGGTTGGTGGCCGTTTGATCGACGGCTACGGCAACCGTCCGGTTGCCAATAGTGTCATTCTGATCGACGGCGACCGCATTGAGGCGGTGGGCAACACCGACACGCTGGATGTGCCCGCGGGCTATGAGGTGATCTCGACCGAGGGCATGGACGTGCTGCCCGGTCTTTGGGAAAGCCACGCGCACCTGATGCTGACCGGTCACGCCAATTACAGCTACTGGGACGAATATTACAAAGACCGGCTGGCAAGCGAGATCATGCCTGCATCCGCCGCGCAGCTTCTGCTCGCCGGTGTCACGGCCGCCCGCGATTTGGGCGCGCCGCTCAAAGACAGTGTCGAGGTCTATAACCGGATCGAGTCCGGTGAAATCCCTGGCCCGCGCCTGTTTATGTCGGGTCCATTCCTGCAAACCGAAACCCCTCCGGGGACCGAACCGTTCCGCTGGGCCGTGAAATCGGTCTCGGACGCGCGTAAAAAGGTCGACCAGGTGGCCGATGCGGGTTTGCATATCATCAAGCTGATTGATCAGGACAAGATGGAGCTTGCGGTTGCGCAGGCGATTGTTGACCGGGCGCACGAGCGCGGGCTGAAGGTTGTGGCGCACAGCCACCGGCCTGACGAAATTCGCCGCGGCCTCGAGATCGGCGTCGATAATTTCGAGCACACCGGCCTGACCACCGCACCCGAATATCCGGCTGATATCATCGCCGCACTGAAGGAGCGCACGGCGACAGGCCGCATCGCCGGTGGCCCGCTTTACTGG
Organism: Kordiimonadaceae bacterium; assembly: GCA_030148905.1. Taxonomy (GTDB): domain Bacteria; phylum Pseudomonadota; class Alphaproteobacteria; order Sphingomonadales; family Kordiimonadaceae; genus JASBSO01. The sequence goes on from JASBSO010000077.1 coordinate 3,260, forward strand.
ACGCCAACGGTCGAGGGGCTGTACCAG
>JASBSO010000100.1 GCA_030148905.1 Kordiimonadaceae bacterium
TTCCAAACCATCCCGACCGAATCTGGATAGCGCATGGCGAATATAAGGGTTGGTTTGGTGGTATTTTGGTGCATGGCCTGCTTGTCCTCGGGCAGCACTCTGCCCGAAAAGCCCGGCCTATGCACGTGTCCTTTTGCAGGGGCGGGGGCCACAGGGGCCTCCCGCCGGTGTTGCTATAGGATGATGCTTATCGGTCTATGCCGCATAAGCCGGATAGTCGGTGTAGCCTTCAGGCCCCGGCGAATACCATGTCTCCATCGGGCCGGGCTCGTTGAGCGGCAGGTCATTGACAAAGCGGTACACCAGATCGGGGTTGGCAATAAACGGCCGCCCAAAGGCGATCATGTCGGCCTTGCCCTTTGCCACCGCGTCTTTGGCGGTGTCCAGCGTATAGCCACAATTGCCCATCACCGTGCCGCCATAAACGCTGCGCACATCGTCGAGGGTGATCGGCTCGCCCAGTTCATGAAACCCAAAGGCCAAGCCGTCCATCACGTGCAAATAGGCCAGCCCGCGCTTGTCCAGCTCGCCCGCCGCATGGAAAAATGTTTCGCGGAAGTCGGGCGACCCCATGTCGTTGAAATTGCCGTTGGGCGACAGGCGCACGGCCACCCGGTCGGCGGGGTAAACCTCGGTGACAGCGTCCAACACCTCAGCCAGCAGGCGGAAGCGGTTTTCAATACTGCCGCCATATTGGTCAGTGCGCTGGTTGGTTTTGGACTGCAAAAACTCGTCCAGCAAATAGCCGTTGGCGCTGTGAATTTCGATACCGTCAAACCCGGCGCGTTTGGCGCGCTCGGCTGCGGCTTTGTACTCGCCAATCAGGCGGGGGATTTCCTCGGTGTCCAGCGCGCGCGGGGTTTCATAGTCCTCTTTGCCGTTGGGGGTGTGGATATAATCGCCGTTCAGCTTGATCGGTGACGGCGCCACCGGCAGCGCACCGCCTGCATGAAAGCTGGAATGCGAGGCCCGGCCCGTGTGCCACAGCTGAACAAAGATTTTACCGCCCTCGGCGTGGACGGCATCAACAATGTCGGCCCAGGCGCGGGCTTGCTCGTCGGTCTCGATCGAGGCGGAGCCAACCCATCCCTGCCCCTCGTCGGAAAAGACGGTGGCTTCGGTGATGATCAGCCCGGCGCCCGCGCGCTGGGTGTAATAGTCGCGCATCAAAGCATTGGGTACGCGGCTCTCGCCGGCGCGACCGCGTGTGAGCGGCGCCATGATGATGCGGTTTTTCAGGTCAAGCCCGCCAATGGTAATGGGGTCAAAAAGCGTTGGCATAGGGGTCCTCTGTCAGTTGGGGATTGGGGAGTGCTCGGTGCGCAGCCTATGGGGTGGTGCGCTTGCCCGAAAGCGAGAAATTCTGAAGCCGCGCCGATGAAAATCTTATGATGCATTCTGCGTTGCGTTTTGGTGGTGGCTGGGCTAATCGAATTTGCATTCGTGAACGCGCATACAGTCGTCATGGACCATGTATGTGTGGCCGCGTGCAAATCTTTCAAGGTGGGCCTGTAGCTCAGTTGGTTAGAGCGGGCCGCTCATAACGGCTTGGTCGCGGGTTCAAGTCCTGCCGGGCCCACCAATCCCCAAGCCCGTTATGGTGCCTCTAAAACCGGGGACTAGCTTGACTATGTTTAGCTATTCTTTTCGTCCTCTGGAGTGTGCGCCACTTGCAGTGGCGCAGTAATAAATGCTAGAGTTATTAAAAATATAAATGGGAAAGGGTTAATAAACATAGCCCCCAAAACCAAATATTCACTACCATAGCTCCAGTATATTGCTAGCATAGTAATCAAATAAAGCCGTGCTGTTAACGAAACGTCGCTTTTTATCACAGTGCCACAGTTGTCACAGGCAAAAGGGCCCGATAAAGTACTTTTTAAATACTGCGATAATTTGACCCGGCTTTTACAGTTAGGGCACTTTCTTGAAAAAATCACCGTAATCTCTCCCAAAGAATAGCGTGGAGGCGAGCCAAACCCGCCTCTTCTGCCTAACATATTGTAATTGTTGTTTTTCACTAACCTCGCTATGGGTAGTCAAATCCCTCGGGCGGTTTTGGGTTAATTCTTGTTCTCTTTGCTGTCTTTGGCCTTGTCACGGTCAATCGTTTCGATTGTGACATTGCCGTCGCCCCAGCGGGCATGGGTTTGGTTGCGAAGCCGGCGCGCAAACTCTCTCAGCTCGGGCGGAAGCCTTTTCAGGCGCGGGTTTTCCAGGGTCACAAACTGGGTCACGCGTTGGTCTACCGATCCAACTTGTGCACTTGCTAACGGTGCAAGCGATCTGGCGGTAAACGCCCCAAAATTCACCCCACTTGTATTCAGACTGTTCAACGTCCAGTCGCTGATGGTGGCAGACAATTTTGTCGTCGCGCGCATCTTTTCTTCTATGTGTGGACGATTGATCAAGCTGAGCAGGTGGGCTGTCAGATCCGCCTCGAAATCGGGGAAGTATTTTGTGCCAAGTTTGAAATGTTGCGAGACTTTCAGGCGCTTGCCCCACACTTGGGTACCGCGCACGCTATTGACAAACTCTTCGCCGTTATCGAGCAGGGCATTCCACAGTGTTTCCCCGCGATATGCGCGTCGGCGAATATTGGGCGTGCCAATCGAGCCCAGATAAAACCCATACAGAACCATCGGCGAATTTGACATGGCGATGACCATCTGTTGAACGTCGATAAGCGAAAACTCGGCCGTGCCAACCTGAATAAGTTTTTCCTCCAGAATGCCTGGTCTGCCGCGCCGACCGTACAAAGCCGTTTTGACTTTCGTCAGCGGGTAGCGCTCAGCCAGTTGCTCCAGCACGGTAATATTGTGAAGATTGAGCCAGAAGACGATCTTTTCCGCCGTACTGAACCCTGCCAAATCGGGTGAGGCGACGCTCGCCTGAAGGCCATGCCGGATGGCGCGGATATAGGTGCGGTTATCGTCCGAGATATATTGAAATAGAACCCGGTTTCCTTCCAGACGCGTTGCCTTTGAATTGGCAAAAATCACGCGCGTGCCGAAGGGTGGCGATTGCCGTCGAGCGAGCTTGTGCGACGAACGCCCCAAGGGGAACACGACAGTGTCCAAAATGTCGTCTATCCCCAGATAATAATCCTGCGGCGTAGGGGCTGTGCCCTGAAGCGACGTGTCGTCAGGTGCCGCCACGGATGTGACAGCGGTCAGCAGGCATGCCGCAACAGCAGCGCAAAACAGCCGAAAATTGTATACTGGCACAGCGCTCCCTTGGGTTCAGTCTGTTGAAAATATGCATATATCTGCAGACTTTTGTGACAATATACGTTTAATGCACTGACCGGCAATAAAATCTGAGGCGGTACTTTGCTTTCGCCCTTGAAGGACTTTGGTCGTTTTCCCAAGAGGGCTCGCTGTTTTAAGTCTGCGCGTGCTGCGTGACAAAGGCGCGGAAGTCGTTTGCAGGCAGTGGCCGGCTGAAATAATAGCCCTGCAACTGGTCGCAGCCATGCTTGGTCAGGAACTCCACGCTTTCCAGGTTTTCCACGCCCTCGGCCGTCACCGACAGGCCCAGGCGCTTGGCGATCGAGAGCGCCGCTTCCACCACCGCCTGGTCGGCTTTTTCAACGGCGATTTCCAGTACGAACGACTTGTCGATTTTCAACTCGTCCAGCGGTAGGGCCTTCAAATAGCTGAGCGAGGAATAGCCGGTGCCAAAGTCATCGATCGACACGGCACAGCCCAGTCCTCTGAGCGCACCCATCACGGCAATGGCGGCGTCCGGGTCTTCGATCAAACCGTTTTCGGTCAACTCGAAAGTGACCCGTTCCGGGGCAACGCCGAAATATTGCAACCGCCCGCGGATATAATCGACAAAGGCCACATCGCGCAGGTCTTCGGGCGACAGGTTGATCGACATATTGAGCGCCATGTCTGATTTGGTCCAGTAGGCGCACTGCGCCAGTGCGGTATCGATCACCCAGCGGCTCAGCTCTCGTATGAAGCCGGTGGCTTCGGCGATGGGGATAAATTCATCGGGGGGCATAAACCCACGCACTTCGCTGTTCCAGCGCAGAAGCGCCTCGCACCCGACAACGGCGCGGCTGTTGGCATCGATTTTGGGCTGATACACCAAAAACACCTCACCATTTTGCATCCCGCGCTGCAGGTCGCTCACGATGCTCAGACGGTCTTCGCGCAGCGCCTCGCTCCCGGCTTCATAAACCACGATGGTTTTTTTGAGAGACTGTGCCTGCATGGCGGCAATATTGGCCTGTTTGAGAAGCGCGCTGGCGCTGATGCCTGTGTCTGCCGCTGACAGGGCGATGCCGCACCGCATGTGGACATCCAGCGCAATCCCGTCCAACAGCACCGGCTCGCTGGCGATGGCCATCATATCCTGAGCGCGGACCAAGACGGTGTCCCTGTCAGACGACGGCAAAATAACCGCAAAGCCGGTATCGCTGACACGGCCAACCAGCGCCCCGCCCGCGCGGGCCTTGACCTGTTCGCCCACCAGTTTGATCATATCCTCGGCGGTTTGATAGCCAAGCGTGTTGCGGACGGTGTCCAACTCCAGCAAGCGGAACAAAAGCACCGCAGCCCCGCTCTGTGGGATATGCTTGGCCAGGCTTTCCTCGATGCTGTTGCGGTTGGGCAGGCCGGTTTGCCGGTCATGCTCGGCCTGAAACCGGATGGTGGCCTCGCGCTCGCTGACAGCGGCGATCATCTGGTTGAAATTGTCGGTCAGCACGCGGAATTCATAGGTCTGGTTATCGCTGTGCACGGCGCGCAGGTCGCCTTTTGCAGCATCTTGCGAAGCAGACGTCAGCATGCGGAGGGGCCGGGTCGCGCGCCGGGCCAGAAACGCACTGCCGACAAACACCAAGATCAGGCCAACCGAAATCGAGGCCAGAACCGTCACGACCATGGGGTAATAATCGCTATAGGCAGCACTGCGCCGATAATGCACAAAGGCGGTTGCGCCGTCGGCAGACAGCGGCACCTGCATCGACATAAATGCCCCCGCAGGCGTGTTGGTGCGCACGCGGGTTTGTGCGGCGTTCGCCGCTATGGTCATCAGTGCCGCTGCGGATATCAGCGCATCGTCTGATGCGGCAGAGACAAGGTCGCCATCTCGCTGAACGTGGAAAGACAGCTCAATGCCGTCCGACATCAGGTCGCGCAGTGCGCGGGCATAGGCATTGTCGATGCGCACACCCAGAATAATACTGCCGATCCGCACAGGGGCCTTGATCGGCACGATCACCATATCGAAAATGGCACCGCCCACCAGCATGTCGGCCGACTGAGGGTCGTCGCTGTCGAGGATGTCAGGCCCGGGCAAATCGCGGGCGGTCAGCGGGGCTTGCTCGCCTTCGAGCCGGTCCACATCGCCGATGATGTTATGATCAAGGTCCACCAAAATAGCGCGGTCTGCATCGATACGGCTGGCCAGGTTCAAAAGCCCGGACTCGATCGTTGCACGCTCGTTGGTTGCCACCGCCGTGGCAAAGCCAAAATCGCGCGCCAGCACTGTGGCGGCGTCGCTGAAACTTTCGCGTTGCTGGTCCAGCAGGCGCTCAAACACGCGACTGGCATAGCTCAGATCGGCGGCAATTTCATCCTCGATTGTGTCGGTGATCAAGGTCATCATCACCAGCGTTGCCGTCACCTGGATCAGGCCGAAAAGGGCGGCAAAGACAATGGCAAGCTTGATGTGGAAACGGGTAAAAAAAACGGCCTTAGCCATCGTCGGGCGGCCTTTGTACGACAGGTTTTGGGTCGATGACGATGCGGGCGGGTTCACCGTGGCTGAGGGCAACTGTGTCCTTGCGGTGGGCATCAAGACCCGGATGCCAGACCTGCACGGTATATTGGCCGGGCGGCTGACCGGCAAAGGCGACCCGGCCCTCAGCGTCAGAAACCGCACCGATGCCGGTGTCGGCAATATATAAAAACCCCAACATATTGTCGTGGATATTACAGCCCAGAGCAACAATACCGGGCTTATCAAAGGCGAGGTCGCGCACCTCGTCCGTGCTGAACAGCGACAATTCAAACCGTTTTGGTTTGGAGAGCGAATAGACGTGATGACGGAAATTGTCCTGGTTGGTGAAGACCACTTCGCTGCCAACATGGATGACCGACACCATCGGTTGAAACAGTTGCCCGCGCTGTTCGATGGTGATCGAGCCAGCCTGTGGCGGGGTGACCGCTTGGCTGCCGCGCTCTTGCAGCACGACAACCGTATTTGCAACAGGTTCGCCTGTTGCGCGCACGACGCGAATTTCCAGTGCATGCTCATCCAGAGCGAGCGCCGGGCTGGAGATCACCATGGCGAAGGCGACAAAAATACCACGCATCAATACCATTCCTTGTCTTGGCGGGCAGTCTATCAAGATTTTGGCGTCTGTCACCTTGTCCTCGCTTAAAGCTTTGATAGAACTATCTCAGGGGTCTGACGGGAAGGGTGCTCTATGCTGATCAAATCTGTTGCCGGGGCTATGGTTCTGTGCATGTTGAGCACTGCGGCAAAGGCTGGCGATCTGTTTGACCGCGGCAAGTTGCTGGCAACAGGCGGCGTGACGCAAGTTGAGGGTGCGGCGGGCGCGGGGCTCAGCACCTGGTCGCTGATTACCGGATATGGCACCGATCGGGGCGTCGGCCTGAACGCCCATCATAGCTTTGCCACCTTTAACGACTTCACCTTCAATGCCACCGGGGTTGCTACCGGGCTTTTTGACCGGGTGGAGCTGAGCTACACCCACCAGTGGTTTGACACCCGCGCCGCGGGTGCAGCACTGGGCCTGGGCGAGGGTTTTGTTTTCGAGCAGGACATCATCGGCGCAAAAGTGCGGCTTTTGGGGGACGCCGTCTATACGCAAGACAGCTGGCTGCCGCAAATCTCGGCAGGGGTGCAATATAAAAATGCCAGCGAAGATGATCTGGTGCGCGCCCTCGGTGCCGAAGACGACGACAGCTTTGACTATTACATTGCCGCCAGCAAAATCCTGCTGGAACACAGTCTGTTGGTGAGCGCGACCGCGCGACTGACCGAGGCCAATCAATTTGGCCTTTTGGGCTTTGGGTCGGCGACGGGCAGTGATTATTCGCTGGAATTTGAAGGCTCGCTGGTGGCGCTCCTCAGGCGCGACCTTGTTCTGGGTTTCGATTACCGCAGCAAGCCCAACAATCTGGCCTTTGCTGAGGAGGATGACTCGATTGCGCTGTATGCGGTCTATTTTCCAAACAAATTCGCCTCGTTGACGGTGGGCTATGCTGACCTTGGCGATATCGCGCTTCAGGGCGGTCAGCGGGGCCTTTACATCTCCTTACAATTGGGGTTCTGATCATGCGATTTTGTTCTATGCTATGCGTTGCGGTTTTTATGGCGTTGCCTGCAAAAGCCGATACGCTCTTTGAAGATTTTGGCGGCGAGGCCCCGCTGCGCCGTATTGTTGATTATGCCATCGATCTGTCGGTCAAGGACCCGCTGACCGCCGATACCTTTAAAAAGTCAGACATACCGCGCCTGAAAAACCGGCTATATGACCAATTGTGCGAACTGATGGGCGGACCCTGCACCTATAAAGGCCCTGATATGAAAAAGGCGCATATTGGCCTGGGTTTGACCCAATTGCATTTCAACAAGCTTGTTGAACAATTCCGCGATGCGATGGACCGCGAAGATATTGGGTTTCGCACGCAGAACCGGCTTTTGGCGATGCTGGCCCCGATGGCAGGAGACGTGATCGAACGCTAGGCTGACCGCAGTCAAGCACGGGCAGCGCATAGAAAGACAGTCATGACCGAAACCGGCAAGCCCTCTACCGACCGATTTGATCTGGACCAACAGATTTTTGACGCCTTTGACCGCGACCGCACGGGCGTGGTTGAGCGCCGCGACGTCAGGGCGCGCGTCGAGGCCTCGGGCCTGAAGGCCGACGATCCACGCCTTGCGTCGTTTTGGGACGAGCTGACCAGCGACGCGAACGCACTGGACCAGGACGGCTTTACCGATTTGTGCACCCGGCGCGAAGGGTTGCTGGTGCGCCTGCTCCAAGACCGCTTCATCATTCCGCGCTTTGACCGTTTTGCCGCCGATGTGGGCGCCCTGTTTGAAGACGGGCGCGCCGAGACAGCAGGAACGGTGGCGTCCTACATCCCCGAACTTGCGCGGGTAGACCCCGAAAATTATGGTCTTGGCCTGTGTACGGTGGACGGCCAGCGCGCCAGCTACGGCGACAGCGATGCGGTATTCTGCGCCCAATCGGCAGCAAAGCCCATCACCTATGCACGGGCACTGGAGCGGGTCGGCGGAGAGCGGGTGCACGCGCATGTTGGCCGCGAGCCAAGCGGTCGGTCGTTCAATGACATTGCCCTGAACCGGGTCAACAAACCGCACAATCCAATGATCAATGCAGGTGCGATTATGTGCTGCGCGCTCACCGACCCCGAGGAAAGCGTGGATGCGCGCTTTGATGCGTTGGGCGCGCTGTGGCTGGATTTGGCAGCAGGTGATCTGGGCTACGGCGCGGGCAAGGCCCGGTATAATGAGGCCGTTTACCAATCGGAAAAGGCCACGGCAAACCGCAATTATGCACTGGCTTATCTGATGATGGAGAAAAAAGCCTTCCCCGAGGGGGCCGACCTGCACGCCGCACTTGATCTGTATTTCCGCATCTGTGCGCTCGAACTGTCTGTCGACCGCATGGCGATCGTTGCGGCCACACTGGCCAATGCCGGCGTTTGCCCGCTGACCAACCGGCGGGTGTTGTCGGTGGAAACGGTGAAAAACGTTCTCAGCCTGATGTCGTCATGCGGCATGTATGATTTTTCGGGCGAATTTGCCTTCACCATCGGCTTGCCCGCCAAATCGGGCGTGTCGGGGGTGTTGATGGCAGTGGTGCCGGGGGTGTTGGGCTTTGCGGTGTGGTCGCCGCGGCTTGATCCGCTTGGGAATAGCGTGCGCGGCGTGGCGTTTTGCCGGCGCTTGGTGGAGCGGTATCATTTCCACATGTATGACGGGCTGGCGGCACCTGTGTCGAAGCACGACCCCACCGAACGGCGAAGCTGGGCGCGCGGGCTTGAGGCTTACCAGCTCATTCAGGCGGCGGGGCTGGGTGACTTGGTGGAAGTGCGCCGCTTGCTGGCGCATGGCAGCTCGGTCAACGCCGCCGACTATGACCGCCGCACACCTCTGCATTTGGCGGCGGCTGAGGGCTGCGGCGAAGTGGTGCGGTATCTGTTGGCGCACGGCGCGGACGCGCAGGCCGTGGACCGTTGGGGCGCAACCGCTGCCGATGCGGCCGAGCAGTCCGGGCATTCAGAGATTGCAGCGCTGCTGCGGGGTGCCTAGGGTCCATAAATCGGACATAAACCATCATTACATCCAACAAGATGGTCATGCGTGAAAGGATTGGACATGCGTTTTCTTTGGTTGACGGTGCTGGCGATCATTTTTGCCCTGCCGGTGCGCGCGGACGGTCCGGCGCGGTGGACCTTGTCGGACGACGACACGACCATCACCATTTTGGGCTCGGTTCATGTGCTGAAGCCGGGCACAGTGTGGGTGGATGACGAGCTGCAGGACCTGATCACCGGGGCCGACAAAATCTTTCTTGAACTCAGCCCCGCCCAGCAACAGCCGCAAATTTTGCAGCCTTTGGTGCAAAAATACGGCCTACTGCCTCCTGGTGAAACGCTCAAAACCGTTCTGCCGGCGGACCTCTATGCGGACACCATCGCGGCCTTTGCCGAGGTGGGCGTGCCCGAGGCCGCCATTCAGCAATTTCGTCCCTGGTTTGCCGGGGTCAATTATGCAGTGCTGAAATTCGCCGGGCTGGGCTTCAACCCCGCATCGGGCGTGGAGGCCACAATCATCGGCCTTGCCTCGGCGCGCGGTGTGGATATGGGCGGGCTGGAAACTGCCGAAGAACAGCTGAGCATTTTTGGTGCGATGTCGCGCGAGGAAGAAATCAATTTCCTCAAAAGCGGCCTTGACGACCGCGACGAACTGCAAGCGGTGATGACCCGCCTGACCGAAGGGTGGACAACCGGTAACACCGATGATCTGGCGGCCTATTTCGGCGAGGCCTTTGACGCCTATCCCGAACTTGAGGAAAACATTCTCTTTGCCCGCAACCGCAATTGGATCGACGACATTGCGGGCCTGCTGGAGACGCCTGGCGACTATTTGGTCGTTGTCGGCGTTGGCCATCTGATCGGCAGCCAGTCGGTCATCGACCTGCTGGGCGATGCGGGGTACAGCCCGGTGCGCGCCGATCGCTGACGCTACTGCGCACCAATCACATGAAAGTCGGTTTGGCGGCCATCGATATAACTGACCGCCGTGCCGTCGAAAAACGCGTCCTCTTCCAGCATGATGCGCACGCGCTGACCGCCCCATTCGGGTATAGTCGAGGTTGACGACAATTCGATCGACCAGGCGGTGTTGGCGACAATCGGATACGCGCCGCGTGCGCCGGTGCCGCCCTGCTGGTCCCACAGGCCAATGGTGGCCCCGGCCCCGTGGCCGTGCTTGCCGATGGGGTGGGTGTAAATCAGCGGCTCCAACCCCTCGGCGATGGCGCGCGCGCGCGTCTCGGCCAGCGCCGCATCGCCCGATTTCCCGGCGGCATAGGCATTGGTGAGAATATCCTGCAGCCGGTTTCCGGCGGCCAGCGCCGCCTTCAGGCCCGCGGGGGCATCGCTTTCGCCCGCGCGCAGCACATATGCATGGTGCTGCGTGTCGGTATTGAGGCCAAGATAGGTAATACCAAAATCCACATGAATGAGGTCGCCCGGCATGATGGTGGTGCCCGCACCGGCGTCAAAGGCATCGGCAAAATTTTTGCCCTCGCGGCCCGATTTTTGCCGCTGGATCGACACGGTCGGGTGAAACCACGCGGTGACGCGCATGTCGCGGATACGCTCGCGAAACCACCACATCATATCCTGCACGGTGGTTTTGCCGGGGGTGGTGACGGCGCTGGAAAAACCCTCGTGAATGATCGCGTGAGCCAGGCCGACAATGTGCTTGTAGTGCGCCATTTCGGCGGGGGTGCGCCGCTCCAGCCAGCCGATGGCGAGCGCCGGGTCTTGCACCAGGCGACCACGGTACGCATCGGGCAGCGCCGCGACCAGCCCGTCATATTGCGACTTGGTCAGCCCGTCGGCCAGCGCAAAGGTGGGCGAGACATTGATGGCAATACGCTTGGGGTTGCGTTCGGCGATGATCTCAGCCAGCCGCGCCCACTGGTCGGGCTGGTCTTCGGGCACCCATGCGGCGTCAAACAGGTCCCCGACCGCATAGCGGCTGACCGCCAACCGCTCAACCGAGGTGCCGGTGTCAAAAAATACCAAAACCGTGCGCCGCCGCGCCGACAGCCAGGTGGCGGGTAACATGGTTTTCACCACCGGGTCTTCGTTATATTCACGGGCGATCAGCACCCACATATCGACCCCACGCTCGCGCATCAAGGCGGGCACAATGGTCTCCAGCCGGTCTTTCAACCATGTGTCCATCAGCGCGGCCCGTTCGCGCAGCGGTAAGACATCCGGATAGGTGGTGGTTTCGCCTTCCGCCCATAGCGGTGCAGCCAAAACCAGCAGAGCGATCAGGTGCTTTGTCATACGATATCCCCTCACAAGACGTTGAGCGTGACACCGTGCATAGAATTTGACAAGCCCGGCCAATCGGTTGAAGCTGCGGTCTGCATGAAGGGGAGGCACATCATGACATTTTATTCGCGCATGCTGGCGGTTGTGGCTGCTGTTTTGGTTTCGCTTGGCGCGCAGGCACAGGACGAGCCGGTGATCGCGCTCACGGGCGGCATGCTGCTGGACGGTTATGAAAACAGCCGCATTCACAATTCGGTGGTGCTGATCCAGGGCGACAGGATTTTGGCCGCTGGCCCCGCGCACGAGGTGGCGGTGCCTGAGGGTGCCAAAATCATCGACACGCGCGGCAAAACCGTCATGCCGGGCCTGATTGACCTGCATGCGCATGTCGAGTTGATCGGCCACGGCGATTACAAGGAATATTACGAATTTATCGGCGGTGCGGCTGGGTTGGAGCCAAGCCGGGAAATTTCGGCCAAGCATCTGCTGCGCGCCGGGGTGACCACTGCGCTCGATCTGGGGTCGAGCTATGACATTCTGGCGCACCGCGAGCGCATCCGCTCGGGTGAAATTCCGGGGCCGCGGCTGTTGGTCTCGGGGCCGTGGATTTCGCGCGCGCCGGTCGACATTGTGCCGCCCGAAATGCAGCATATTATCAGCTCATCCGAGGAAGCCGCCGCCAAAACCACCGAGCTGATCAACCGCGGTGTGGATGTGATCAAGGCCTGGGTTGGCCTCACGGCGGCGGATTATAAGGCGATTACCGACACGGCGCACAAGCGCGGGGTGAGGTGCACGCGCATGTGTATCACCCCGATGCCATTCGCCTGGCGCTCGATAACGGCGTAGACGTGCTGCAGCACATGGGCTCGGCGCGCAACCCAACCTACCCGGCCGACCTGGTGAACGAAGTGGCGCACCGCAATATTCCGGTGATTCAGACCATTGCGCACCGCATTTGGATTTATCCGGCGACGGTGGACTTTCCCGCGCGGCTTCAGGACTATGCCATTCGCAAGGATATATCCGAGCCGCTATATTCCGAAATGCAGCGCAGCTTTCATCAGTTTCAGCGCAATGACTATTTCCGCCGCATCGGCCGCGAAACCCGCACGGCGCAGTATTCCGCCCGCCAGTTGATCGAAGCCAATGTGCATCTGGGCGTTGGCACCGACAGCGGCACGCCGATGAACTTCCATTCGGAGGCCATGTGGCGCGAAATGAAGGCGCTGGTGGAAATGGGCATGACGCGCCCGCAGGTGATTACAGCCGCCACGCAGATCAACGCCGAAATTTTGGGCAATTTGCAGCTTTTGGGCGGTAGCCGCGCCTTTGGCACGGTCGAACCCGGCATGATCGCCGATGTGATTGTCGTCGACGGTGACCCGCTGTTTGATATTGCCGCACTTGATCATGTGGACGTCACCATTGCGGGCGGCAAGCTGTATTATTTCCGCAATGACGGCGGCGATGACCGGGTTGAGGTTGGGTCTACCTTCTGACCCGCATTTGTGTGCATAACCATGTGCCCGAAACGGGGCTGAGGAGACTAGGGATGCCATCTGTAATTCGCTCGCTTTTGGCGGGGGCGGCTGTCGCCGCCATGAGCTTGGGTGCTGGCGCATCTGAGGACACGCCCGAACTGACGGGCCTCAAGGCCGAGGCGGTGGCGCTTGCCGGCGGCCATGCCAAGCTGACGCAGGAGATCGTCGATACGCTCTTTTCCTATTCCGAACTGGCGTTTCAAGAGTTCGAGACCAAGGCGTATCTGTCGGCGCTCTTAACCCGTGAAGGCTTTACGGTGGAAGCGGGCACATCGGGCATGCCGTCGGCGTGGATGGCGCGCTGGACTTCGCCCGCAGGTGCGGGGCCGGTCATCGGTCTTGGCACCGATGTGGATGGTATCCCCAAATCGTCGCAAAAGCCTGGCATTGCCTGGCGCGAGCCGCTGGTTGAGGGTGCGCCCGGTCACGGCGAAGGGCATAATTCGGGTCAGGGCGTCAATATTGCTGCCGCGCTCGCGGTGAAAGAGCTGATGATCCGCAACAACATCCCCGGCACGCTGGTGATCTGGCCCGGTGTGGCGGAAGAGCTGGTGGGAGCCAAGGCCTATTTCGCCCGCGACGGCCTGTTTCAAGATATGGACGCGGTTATCTTCACCCATGTCGGCAACAATCTTGCTACCGCCTGGGGCCAGCCCGACCGGTCGTCGGGACTGGTGTCGGTGGAATATCGCTTTGCCGGGGTGGCCGCGCACGGTGCCGGCGACCCTTGGAAAGGCAAAAGCGCGCTGGACGCGGTCGAATTGATGAACGCGGGGTGGAATTTTCGCCGCGAGCATCTGCGCCCCACCCAGCGCTCGCATTATGTGATTGTGGACGGCGGTGACCAGCCCAATGTGGTGCCGTCGGCGGCGACCGTGTGGTATTTTATCCGTGAGATTGATGCCAAAAATATCCGCAAGAATTTCGGCTTTTTGCACAATATGGCTGAGGGTGCGGCGCTGATGACCGACACCAGCTTTGAGCGCCGCATTGTCGGCTCGGCCTGGCCGATGCATTTCAACAAGCCGATCGCTGAGCGGATGTACGCCAATATCCAGGCGGTTGGCCTGCCAAGCTGGAGCGAGGATGATCAGGCCTTTGCCAAGGCGCTGCAAACGCTGATGGAAGCCGATGAAATTGAAGGATTGGCGACCGAGTTGGAAGAGCTGAGAACACCGCCTGAGGAAGAGGTGCGCAAATCCGGCGGCTCGGACGATATTGGCGACGTGTCCTGGTCGGTGCCGACCGTACATTTACGCTTTCCGGCCAATGTCAAGGGCCTGCAAGGGCACCACTGGTCGTCGGCGATGACGATGGCAACGCCGATTGCCCACAAGGGATCAACCGCTGGCGCCAAAGTGGTTGCCGCGACGATGGTTGATCTGTTGACCGACGCCGACCTGCGCGCCGCTGCCCGCGCCTATTTCACGGACGTGCAGCTGAAGGACGTGACCTATCAGCCCTTTATTTCCGACACCGACACCCCGGCGATCGAGAAGAACACCGAGATCATGGCGCGCTTCAAACCCGCGCTTGAGCCGTTTTATTATGATGCCAGTCGCTATGGCACCTATCTCGAACAGCTTGGGATCGATTATCCGACGCTGAAAAAGCCGGAATAAAGGCTATCTCATGATCGTCTGGCTGGTCAGACTGATACAGTTTTAAAAGGAGAGTTACTATGATGCGCGCCTTTGGTGTCCTTGTGCTTTTTCTTATGGCGGGCCCGGCCTTTGCCGACACCCCGGAAGAGCGAATTGCGGCGGCGGGCCATACCTTGCCCGAACCGGTTACGCCGGTGGCGAATTATGTGACCTGGCGTAAATCGGGCAATTTGCTGTTTCTGTCCGGGCACGGCGACTGTATTGACCCGATCAGCGGCAAGGTCGGCGATCAGGTGGATATTGAGCGCGCCTATAAGGCCGCGCAGCACACGGCCCTGTGCATGCTGGCAACCATGAAATCGGCCGTTGGCGATCTGGACAAAATCTGGGGCTTTGCGCGTATTGACGGCATGGTCAATGCGGTTCCCGACTTTGGTCAGCAGCCACAGGTGGTCAACGGATTTTCCGACCTGATGGTGGTGGCGTTCGGTGACAATGGCAAGGGTGCCCGCGCCGCCGTGGGCATGGGGTCATTGCCGCGCGGCATTCCGGTGGAAATTTCGGCTCTCGCGATTTTGAAAGACTAGATTTTTGCAAGACTAACGCCCGCAGGGTGCCAAAAATCGGGCAGTGTCTCAGGAGGCTGCCTGCAGTACAGGCACGCGAATTTCCCGCAGGTGCCCGGTTTTGATCCAGACCCGTGCGCCCAAGTCGCCAACATGCGCCGACAGGGTGCACCCATCGGGCAGGCGTAGCCAGCTGTTTTTGGTCAAGGCGTCGCTATGTTCGATAAAGCCGCCGTCGAGCACCAAAAGCTCAAGGCCGCCCCGTGCATCCAGCGTGATCTCGGCACCAGGGGCCCAGGTTTCGATCCGCACGCTTTCAACCGCGTCCTGATGCAGCGGCTGTAGCGTCACACCCGGGCGGTCAGCAGGGTTTTGGGCGGGAATGCTGTGGGTATTCAAGGCAACCGACGTGCGGTCTTCGGGGTGGAACTGCCATAATTTGACAAAGATGATACAGCCATCCTCAACCCGGGGCTGGTGGCGTGTGGTGGGAGGATTGCGCACATATGTTCCGGCGGGGTATTCGCCGTGTTCGTCGGAAAAGGTCCCTTCAAGCACCAGAAATTCCTCGCCGCCGCCATGGGTGTGCGGCGAAAACGCGCTTTTGGGCGCGTAGCGCACGAGGCTGGTTGCGCGGGCCACTTCACCGCCGACACGGTCAAGCATGCGGCGTTCGACACCCGCCATAGGGGAGGGAGTCCACGTCAGCGTATTTGCATGCACAAGAGCACGCAAATCGAAGTCTGCATTCATGCTCATCGTATCGAATCCTGCCAATATTTGGGCCTTTGGCAGACCTTAAGATGGGGTCGGACTGAAGAAATTCAAGTCAGCATGTGCGGCAAAGACGAAAGGGTGATGCGGCGTTAAACGATCAGCATATAGGTCACGCCCGCTGCCAGTGCCAAAAGGTTGACGACCGTGACAAAAACGGTGGGGAAGTCTGAGGATCGCTGCGGTTCAAACCGGCTTCTGTTGCGCATGATCGGTCTCGCTGTGTTATCGGATCTTATATTGGTCTTGTGTTGTTCTTATGCCGTTCTATGGCATGGTGACTGTTACGATATAAGGACGTCCGCCGTCATTTAAAGTTCCGGGCAAAAAAATGTGAAATGCCCACCGGCGCACTGCTAGTGGGCATCATCATATTTACGGGGCCAGTGGCCTTTTGGATGAGGCAGAAGCCTTAAGCGTCGCGCGCAACGTCGAACGCAGAAATTTCACCGCTGCGAACATCGCATTTGATGCGGGCCTGCTCGGCCTCAACATTGCTGGCGTCCATTTTGATGATGGACACACGGTAGCCGCCGCGCAGCTTTTTGGTGCGCATGACGCGAACCTTGCTTTCGCCGAGGTCGGCAACGGCGCGATTGGCGCACAGTTGAATGGCCGCCATCCGGTCGTCGGATTTGGCTTCGACGGGGGCAAGGCTGGTAAACGCTGCGCCCAAAATCATCAATGTCACAAGTGCTGTCCGCATGATCATATCCTCACTGTTTGTCGCAAGCCCAGATTTCTGGGCGTTTTCAGCATTGCGCGTCAGACATCATATATCAAACTCACGGGTCTAAGTTGCAATATGAGACTTATAAACTGAGTCAGTATCGTTTTGCAACTGAAAAAATTTTATGCAACAATAAATTCATGTGAGGGACCGCAAGTGGCCGGTGTTTGGGCAGTGTGTGCGGTGGAGGATGCGTTCTGATTAACGAAGACAACAAGATTTTACGCGACACCATGGCGGTGCTGGGGGACGATTGGACATTTTTGATCCTGCGGCAGGCCTTTTGGGGCGTGACGCGGTTTGAAAATTTCCTGTCGAACCTTGCCGTGTCCCGGGCGCGCCTGTCTGACCGCTTGAAATATCTGACCGGAATCGGTGTCATGGAGCGCCGCCCCTATCAAACCCGGCCCGAACGCTTTGAATATGTCTTGAGCGAGATGGGTCTTGATCTGTTTGAAATGGCGCTGCTGATCCACCAGTGGGCGGACCGCTGGCGCGGCGATCAGCTGGACAGCAATATTGAAAAACGCCACCGCCCGTGCGGAGCGCATCTGTCGATGGGGTTTCAATGCGCGTCCTGTGACGAGCCCATTGCCCCCGGCACCATTGTTGAAGATACCGGCTATCGGTGCCGGTTGGTGGATCGGATCGACGGACTGTTGCATCGCTGGCAGCGCCGCAAGGCCGCGCCCAAGCACAGCTCCTCCTTCGACCCGGTGTCCTATGCGCTGGAAGCCTTTGGCGATCGGTGGTCGCTGCTGATCATCGACGCCATTTTATCCGGCATACACCGTTTTGATGACATTCAGCGCCGCCTCGATGTGGCCCGTAATATTCTGACCAACCGGCTTGTCCACCTCGAATCCGAGGGTTTGGTCACCAAAAACGCCTATCAGGATGCGCCGCCGCGCTATGATTACCACCCGGCGCCGCCCGCGCGCGACCTGCACGATGTGCTGACGGCCACGCGCGCCTGGGGGCTGCGGTGGCTTTATCCCAGCGATACCGACGCCAAATTGGTGCACCGGTATTGCGGGCAAGCCGCGCGCCCCAAATTGGTCTGCACCAGTTGTGCGCGCCCCATCCTGTGGGAAGATGTCGACTATGCCGATCCAGAGATGAAAGAAGCCAAGGCCAAGATGATGGCCACCGTGATCAATGCCGGGGGCAGTTAGGCGCTACTCGGTTTCAGCCACCGGACGCATATCGGTCCGCCGCCGATACATCAGCGCGCCCAGCGCCACCGCCAGCAGGCCCAGCAAGGCAAAGGCCCACCACGCGCCTGTCGATGTGGCGGGCAGGGCAATCGCCAAAATCACGCTAACCACCAGCCCGGCAAAGGCGCGGGCAATATCGGTGAAAATGTCAAACCGTGCAGCCGCCGTATCGCGCAGATGCGTCACATAGCTGATGGCGATTTCGCGGCCCGCCAGCAGGCCGAGGAACACCCAAGTGGTGCTCATGGGAATGTCGCTCCATTCCTTGAACACCAGCAAAACAACGCCGTAGATAAAGTCGACAAGGGTAGCCGCGCGCACGTCGGTAGTGTTGGTTTTGCTAAGGACGATTTTCTGAATTTCGCCGCCGCGTGTCGCAAAGATCAGGGCGTGCAGGCCGACCATGACCAATGTTGCAAAGATAATCAGCGAGCCATCAAAATGAACCATTATGTTGCCATCGGCGCCGACGGTGGTGGTGCGTGGCAGAAACACAAAAATATTGGCGAGGTCCTGGATCAGCCACTGCGACCAGAGAAAAGCGGTGGAGCACCACTGCAACACCGTCCAGCGCAAGTCGTGCGCGCGTTCGCGCGTGGCCGCGACCCACTTTTCCAGCTTGCCGGCGACAACGGCATAAATCAGCCCGCCCGCAAAAAAGGCGACAACCCATCCGAGCCCGGACTTGACCAGCATTTTCTCCATCACACCGTCGGTGGCGGCACCGCCGGTGAGGGAAAAAATCGTCAGCACCAAAAAGGTGGTCGAGACCGGGATGCCATAGCGGGTCAGCAGCAACAACACCAAAGGCGGCACCGCATGCCACCATTTTATACCGGTTTCAGGAAAGGGAATGGTATTCAGGCGCCCAAAGGCGATGTCGCCGTTATTGGCAAAAAAGGCATAGGCCATCACCGCAATGATGATCGAGCTGGCATAAATCCACAAAACCCACCAGGGCCGATGGCTGTTTGAGCTCAGGAAAGTCCCCAACGTCTGGATCGCGTCATTGGCAACGATCGAGTAGGCACCCAGCAAAAATCCGACCAGTGCAAGCAGCTCAATATTGAAAAGTCCCATAGGGCCCCAAATCTTGTTACTTGATTTATGGTGTTCACAAGCAAATAACGGTCATGCCCTCAACCATGAAGACAAGCCGTTTTAGCAAGCCGGAAACGAATGTCCAGTATTACTGAGGAGCAGCGGCAAATTGCCGGTATCATCAGCCCCGCAGGGGTCAGATCCCGGTCGCACGCGTACGGAGTGAGTAATGAAGAAAACAGATCAATACCAGCAGCTTAAACGCGAGATTTTGGCCGTCCTCGACGGCGAACATGACCGTGTTGCCCAAATGGCAACGGTTGCATGCCTGACTGCACAGGCCTTTCCCGACCGGTATTTCTGGACCGGGTTTTACTGCGTTGATCCGGCAC
>JASBSO010000104.1 GCA_030148905.1 Kordiimonadaceae bacterium
GCAGCTGTTGGGGATGGGCGATATGCTGTATATGGCGGGCGGCGGGCGTATTTCGCGCGTGCACGGGGCCTTTGTCTCCGATACCGAGGTGGACAATGTGGTGGCGCATCTGAAACGCCAGCAGGCGCCCAGCTATAAGGCCGAGGTGACCGAAGAGCCGCCCGAGGGCTTTGACAGCCCGTTCATCCCCGGTCCATCCGGCGACGCGCAAGATGCCGCCAATTCGATTTATGATCAGGCGGTGGCAATTGTCATTCGCGACAAGCGCCCCACCATCAGCTATATCCAGCGCAAATTGCGCATTGGCTATAACCGGGCGGCAGAACTGATCGACGAAATGCAAGACCAAGGCGTGATTAGCGCGCCCAACCATAAAGGCCAGCGCGAGGTGCTGGTGCCGAACCGCGATGAGGATTTTGAATGAGTGTTTTGCTGCTGTGTGCGGCGCTGGTCGCCACCCCGATACAAGACACGGCGCAAGACAGCGGGGCCGAAGCGCCGCTTGAAGAGCATGTGCTGAGCGTTGATCCGCGCACGGCTGCGCTCGGCGAAGTGCAAAGCTATTTGCGCGAGACAAGGTCGCTCAAGGCGCGCTTTGTTCAGCGCTCCCCCACGGGTGCCGAGGTCGCGGGCGACCTGTATCTGGCCAAACCGGGGCGGATTCGCTTTGATTACGGCGATGCGGCGCCGCTGTTGATCGTGGCGAACGGCGAAGTGCTGAGCATGGTCGACACCGAGATCGGGCAGGTGACCCGCTGGCCGGTGTCGGACACGCCGCTTCGGGTGCTGATCGGCGACAGCGTCGACCTTGCGGCTTATGGGGCGTCGGTTGAGGTGGCCCCCGGCGGCATCGATGATCTGGTGGCCCTGAATGCCAGCGACCCGAACCGGCCCGAGCTTGGCGAGATCAGCCTGTATTTTCTGCGCGACCTGGAGGACGGCGGCCTGGATCTGGTCAGCTGGAGTGTGATCGACGCCCAGGGCCGCCTGACCAGCGTGCAGTTGCACGACGTTGAAAAAAACGTGGCGCTCGACGCTGACTTGTGGACCTTTGAAGACCCGCGCGGCCTTGCCCGCCGACGCCGCACGCGCTGAGGCCTGCTCGGTCTGCAGGCACTTACACGCGCAGGCAGTCAGGTGGGCCGCGCACGGTGCGCGCATGTTTATGCGTCTCTTGACACCGCAAAAATCGATCTAATTTACACTCTGGTATTTGGGACCCTCACACCCCCATACCCAAATACCCACCTTTTCCTACAAGGTGACTTGCCAGAGCAAACGGCCCGGTCCCCCACCGGGCCGTTTTTTATCGCCCGCCATTTGCGCCTTTTGCTTGCCGCCGTCCATGGTGGCGGCTAGGGATATGGAACACCTCAAAAAAGGGACCAGCAGTGGCCGATCTGTCCGAAAGCGACAATGACAACGACCCAGGCGGGGATCTGGACGAAGAGCTTGCGGCTTTGTTCGACGATCAGCCGAGCCTCAGGGCACTGCCGGCTGTGGTGCGTCTGGTGCGCGCACAACCCTGGTTTGAAAATGTCGGCACGCCTTGGTCTGACAAGGTGGCGGCAACCGCCCAGACCTATATGACCGAATTGGGCTTTCCCGACATTATGCCGGCGTTTCTGGATGATCCGGTCGAAGCACAGGAGGCGGTCACGCATCTGGATGTCAATGATGCAGTGTGGGACGCCGAAGAACAGCTGCGTGCGGGGCTGAGCGTGCAATTGGTTGAGCTGTTGGGTGATGAGGTTTCGCAAATGGTGATGGCGCATCTGGCACGCGAAACCGGTGACGCGCTGGCGGATGCGGCGCGGCTGGCGTCGGTGCGCGCCGGGATCGAGGACGAAGACTTCATCCAGGCGGCCTTTGGTGCGGCGTCGCAGGCCTGCCACCAGGCTGCACTGGTGGCGATGACCGGCGAGCCAGACCATCCGTTTTCGCATCGGTTTCGCTTGTTCGAGCTTGGCCGCTGGCCGCTTGCTGTCGCCGGGACCAGCTTTTTGATCTACTGAGTCAGGAGTTTGTGACGTGTCTATTCGTTTGATCAGCTGGAATATCAATTCGGTCCGCGCCCGCTTCGATATCATTGACCGGCTGATCGAGGATTCGGCACCCGACATCCTGGCGCTTCAGGAAATCAAGGTTGACACGCCGCTCTTTCCCCGCGCCTTTTTTGAAGAGCGCGGCTATGTTCACCAGGCCATCAACGGGCAGAAAAACCATCACGGTGTTGCCACCCTGTCGCGTCTGCCCTTCGAGCATCAGGACCAGATCGACTGGTGCCAAATGGGCGATGCCCGCCATGTCAGCGTGCGGGTGGATGGCATCGACATCCATAATTTTTATGTGCCCGCGGGCGGCGACGAGCCGGACCCCGAGGCCAACGCCAAATTCGCGCACAAGCTGTCCTTTCTCGATGAAATGCGCAGCTGGTCCGAGGCGATCGACACGCCGTCGGTGCTGGTGGGCGACCTGAATGTCGCCCCGCTGGAACACGATGTATGGTCGCACAAACAGCTGTTGAAGGTGGTGTCGCACACCCCGGTGGAATGCGATGCCTTTGGCCGCTTTATTGATGCGCATGGCTGGGTGGATGTGATGCGCCGCGACATCCCCGAGCCCGAAAAGCTTTATAGCTGGTGGTCGTACCGGGCACGCGACTGGGTCCGCTCGGACCGCGGGCGGCGGCTTGACCATGTGCTGGCGTCGCCGGGCATTGCCGACCGGCTGCACAGTCCGCAGGTGCTCAAGCATACGCGCGGCTGGGAAAAGCCCTCAGATCACGCCGCTGTACAGGTAGACATCGGCCGCGGCTAGGGTTTGCCGCAGCTCCAGTCTGTTGTTTTCAGGGGTCGTTAGCCGCCGATGCGCTGCAGGCTGTAGCCGCCCGGTTCGGTCACCAGAAGCCCAACCGACGAGGGGTCGGGTTCGATTTTCTGGCGCAGGCGGTACACATGGGTTTCCAGCGTGTGCGTGGTCACCCCGGAATTATAGCCCCATACCTCGGCCAGCAATTCGTCGCGGCCAACGGGCTTGCCGCCCGCGCGCAGCAAATATTTCAGGATCGAGGTTTCTTTTTCGGTCAGGCGAATTTTCTTGCCGTCTTCCTTGACCTCAAGCTGTTTGGCCGATGGGCGGAACTCGTATGGGCCGATGGTGAAGGCGGCGTCTTCGGA